>JAGQQG010000037.1 GCA_020426325.1 Planctomycetaceae bacterium
GTCGAAAGTCGTGTTCTCGTGAGTTGAAGAAAGGTGGCGTATCCTGTTGATGATTTCAGACTTCAAAGGCCCGGAGCGGGCACAAGGATACGCCATGAGACAGACTACGACAGCCACTCACGCAGCACCAGTCGACGAAGCTGTCGACGCTGAGGTGCTGGAGTTTCGTGCGAATTTCGAGGCGAGCAGTCCCCTCGATGAGTTGGTTCGCGAGGGAGCAAGACGGATGTTGCAGGCGGCCATTGATGCGGAAGTCGACGAGTTCATCACACAGCATGCGGATCGTCGGGACGAGCAGATGGGATGCCTCAAAAAGTTGTACCACGTCTTCTGAAGATCGGATTGGGTAAGCTCAGTTGTCCTAGTGGAACGGAGGAGACGGCTGAGGCGTAGCCGAAGTCGTCTCCGGAGTGGAATCAGG
This sequence comes from Planctomycetaceae bacterium, assembly GCA_020426325.1. Lineage (GTDB taxonomy): Bacteria > Planctomycetota > Planctomycetia > Planctomycetales > Planctomycetaceae > JAHBXU01. Next base: position 422 of record JAGQQG010000037.1, read on the forward strand.
ACAACGGGCCGCGAACACCGCCGGGGGCACGTACCCCAGCGAACTGTGTGGTCTCATGTGGTTGTAATCATCTTTCCAAGGCCCGGTGAGCCTCCGTGCCGTCGTCAGGCTCTCGAACTCCTCCATCGCCAGGAACTCATCGCGAAAGCGACTGTGGAAGCTCTCCGCGTAGCCGTTCTCCCAGGGAGCGCCCGGTTCAATCTACAAAGTCTCGACGTCAACACGGTCCAGCCAGCGACGAAGAGCCGTCGCGATAAACGACGGCCCATTGTCACTGCGGATGCATCCTGGCACGCCTCTCATCGCGAACAACTCCGCCAGCGTGTCGACCACATCCTCGCTCGTGATGCTCCTGTCCACTTTCAATGTCAGACACTCCCGCATGTACTCGTCCACGATCGACAGCCACTTCAATGCACTGCCGCTCATCGTCCGATCGAACACGAAATCCCAGCACCAGACATGATCCTTCTGCTCTGCCTTGAGGAGAAAACAACTGTTCTGACTGGTCCCCAAACGCCTGCGTTTTCGCTTCTGCTGAGGCACTTTCAGCCCTTCCCGACGCCACAAGCGATAGACTCTCGTGTCACTCGCCTGCCAGCCTTCGGCCCTGAGCAGCTGACCGATCCGACGGTAGCCGAACCGAGGCCGCTGCTTCGCCAACTGCAACATCCGCTTCGTCAGAGCCGCCTCATCATCCCGAGGCGATGGCTCATAGCGCTGCGTGCTGCGTGGCTGATCAACCACCTCACACGCTCGACGCTCCGAGACCTCGAACTCTTCCTGCAAATGCTGCACGGCTGTCTGCTTTCGAGAAGGGCCCGCGTTCATGCGCGGGCAAGTGCTGCCCGACAGTTTCCCTCCGAGACATACTTCAGCATCTTGATGTCCAACGCCTGGTCAGCCACGATCTCCTTCAGCCGTTTGTTCTCCTCTTCAAGCTCCTTGAGCCGTTTGGCCTCCTCGGCCTTCATGCCACCGAACTGCTTTCGCCAGCGATTGTACGTCGCCTCACTCACCTCCAAGGACTGCAAGACAGCTGCCTCATCCTTGCCTGCGTACAACATCGCATCCGCATCACGCAGCTTCCGGACAATCTGCTCCGGCGTATGCCGGCTTCGTCGTCTCGTCGTCATCTCAAGGTCTCCTTCTGCCCGAATCGGGCGACAAGACCTTCATAACCGATGGATCAGTTTTTCAAAGGCAGACCAGGACGTTGATGAACGAGTTGTCCGCCCAGTCTGTGAGTACCGCTGGGACCGATCACGCTTCACGGCCCCAGCGTGACGGAGAAACGACTGGGGCCATGTTGCGTCACCAGCAATCGCTGCAGTTCAACGGATCACGGACTGCTCATACTCCCATCTCCACTTGCGCCTTGCCACCCGTCGCAGTGAACTGTCAATGAGGTCGGCAATCATCGGGGCTTCAACCAGAGCCTTGACATGCGGAAACCGTCGACGGCATGCTCATCATACTGCGCGATGTGAGGATGACACCCGGCGTTTTCTGAATTCCAATTCACAGGACGCAACCGGGTAATTGGAATCGTTTGCCAACAAGTAAGCATTTCAGTGAAAAGTGATATACGATGATTAAATTTGTAATGTGCCTGACGCGACACCCCAACTTGACTCGCGACGAGTTCCGGGACTATTGGATGAACAAGCATGGCCCTTTCTTCACGAAGAATGCGGCCGTGATTGGTGCCAGAAAGTATGTCCAGTCGCATACGCTGGACTCTCAACTCAACCAAGGTCTCAGGGAATCGAGAGGCATGATGGCTGAATTTGACGGCGTTGCAGAGGTTTGGTTCGACTCGGAAGACGCGCTGATCCAAGGGATGAGTTCACCCGAAGGGCAGGAGTTGGCGGGGGCCTTGCTTGAAGACGAAAGCAAGTTCGTTGATCACTCCAAATCTTCCGCGTTCATCGTTGAGGAGCACGAACTGTAAACCGATGGCGAAGAATGTCGTAAACCGGAGCGGCGAGGTCAGGCGGACTTGAAATGGACAATCTTTCGTCACAGCCCGGTTAGGGTTGTCGTTAGCGTTGGACATCCAGCCACGTATGGCCAGCTCACACCGACCGCGAATGGAAATGTGCTTCCATGAAACCTCGTTGGCCGGCACAGCCGGGCCCCGTTTCTTGGAGAGGCGTGACCGTTCAGAACTCGATGGCGAGGCGGGTGCCGGCGATGAGGTAGGTGCCGCTGGTGTAGCCGCCGATGGGGCCTCGGTCGTGGATGCTGCCGTAGATCAGGTTGAACTGCAGCTTGGCGTATTCGTTGAAGAACCAGTTGAGGGCGAGTGTCCCCGAGTGGCCGATGCCGCCGGTGATGTCGTTGTCCGTCAGGTCGATGTACGAGTAGCGCAGTCCGAGTTGCCAGGCCCCCCAGCCTTGACCGCACTCTGCACAGTCTCGGTCGACGCAGAAGACGTTGCGACGGGGTTTGAGTCGGCCAATCGTGCCCGTCTGACGGTTATAGGGAATGTGCTCGCCGGTGAGCATCCAGGCTGCGTAGATGTACCCGCCGTGGAAGAATAGATTGCTGTCGCCGATGGAGCCTCGCTGTGTCCAGTTGGTCTCATACTCAGCAGTGATCTGCAAGGGACCAGAGTTGAACATGCTCTCAAGGCCGAATGTCTCGAAGGCTTGACTCCCGATAATGTTGCCCGTGTCGAACCAGCGGGAGACTGTACGTGCCTCAGGTCGGGAGCGATATCGGGCCACATCGACGTCCGAAGCCTGCATGTTGTTCGGGTTGGCGTCGGGAAATCCGATCATCCCGGAGACGCCCCAATGCCAGTAGTCGCAGCCGTCTGTGCATTCCTCATACCACGGACTGCCAAACAGTCTCGCATTCAAACTGGTCTGACCCTGGTCACCGCGATACTGACCGGTGGTGGTAATGTCTTCCAGCAGGAAGACGCCATAACTCCAGCCGAGTGATTCATCGTCCGCATACCCTTGCATCATGATTCCGGGCCGACGATTGCTGTCATTGAAGGCATCCTGCGCGAACGGTCTTTCGAGGAAGACGTTGTTCTTGCTGCTGTTAAGCTGATCTAATCCCAACGGCCTTTTCTGGTTTCCGATGATCAATGTCTGGTTGAACGGGAGTTCGCCAAAACCGATGTAGACGTCCTTGAATTCGGGCGTCTGAGGGTTGTTGAAGTCGATGTGCATCCGCCAGAGCATGCTTTCGAGGACGGTCCCCTGCATCTCCAGGCGGACACGTCGAAACGCAAACAGGTCTTCGGGGTCGGTCCCATAGTTGGCTAGGGCAGGATTGGAATGCTCGAAGAAGCCGATGCCGGCACTGGCTCTGGGAAAGGTCCAGTAATCTCCATGGATGCGGCCGTGGATCTGATAGGTGGGCTTGCAGTCTGCTTCGGCCTGCTTCTGTTTTGAATCGGCTTGTTGCTTGCTCCAGGCGTCTTCGATCTCCTTCAGCCGCTTGTCGAGGGCATCAAAATTCGGTTCATCTGCTTTCTTTGTGTCTGCAGATTCCTCCAGCTCAAAAAAGGCGAGTCCGGAGTCGAGCGCGGCTGAGTTCGCACCGGGAGCGTCTGCACTCGGATCGCCTGCTGCGCACCAATGAGAAGCGGCAACAGCGACAATCGAGAACAGGATGAACAATCGAACTGTTGACAGAGCGCGCAAGTCGAACCTCTGGTCACAGCGATGCTCCCCGTTCGCAGGGGAGATCATCAACTCTTCTCATCGACCATTCAGGTCACAGCGATCAGGCAAACTGCGCAAGATTTGTTGCTGCGGCAGTTCCTGCCGAAATACTTTGTCCTGAGGCCGGTTCACACCAGACGTTGTGCTTCAGTTATCAGGGGGATTGGTGTGCCCATGTGATGTACTCGTGTCGACAATCATCCGGGCTGACGAATTTCTTCCAGACCAGTCGCCCGCGGAAGCCATATTCGCGTCCCGACTCGACCTTGTGGATGACGTACTGAAAGTCCCAAGCGGGCCGTTTCTGTTTGTCGTTCACTTTGAATTTGTACAGACTCAGCCGCATCTCATCCTCGGCTGAGTGCGTGCGGTCGAACATGAGGATGAGTGTCATGTCGTGTTCGGCCAAGCCGTAGTAGAACGGCTCGGTGAAGCGGGGCCAGTCGTAGGTCCATGTGTTGAGCCGAAACGTCACGTCGTCATCGTAGCGGAGTAGCGATGCGTCAAGATGACGATAGTTGCCCCCTGTATTCCAGTCGGGATGACCCGGTGGTGCATCGGCACGGATCCATGTCTCCTCTCCCCCTTCGGCCGCCACGCCGGGAAAGTGCAGGGACACGTCGCGAACCTCGTGCATATAGTTGGCGAAGAACATGAGGGCCCACCCACGATCACCAAACAGCGAGGCGTCCTCAGGAGTACAGCGGAACTCGAAGTCAATGTAGTGAGGCTCGACCACCGTATAGGTCAACGTGCTCGCCATCCGCCAGGGACTGTCTTCAGCACGCCGTTCCAGTCTGACGGAGCGGCCATCGGGCAACCGGGACAACGCATATCTGCCACGACGAGGCGTGAACTTGTTGTGATCGCTTTCGTGGCCCGAGATGATGTGCTCGAAGTTCAGCCCGGCCGACGATCCACGACCGTCCGGATCGTACGCATCGAATTCCGGTGCATCTTTGACGTTGAACAGCGACTGCACGCCACTTAGGACACCGGGCGACTGCGAGTTGTCCTGAAACTGGATCGACAGATCTCCGACGTCGATCTGCAAGGATTTGACCGGATCGTCCGACTGGATGAACGTCGTGGGGACAAGCACGACGGCCCACAAGATCTGTCGTCGCAGAGAGAAGGACTTCATGTCTGCCACCTGAGTCAGTGTAGCTGGATGTTCACTGGGAAAGGCTACCCGAACTTCGCATCATTCTGCGAACCATTGGAGTACTTTGGGACTGCCGGCCTCTTGCATCGAACTCCGAAAGGGCAAGGGCGACCCAAATGTGTCCATTTGTGAACCATGCAGGTCGACTTTCACGTGCCTTTGTTGCTACTTGCAGCCCGTGAGGGGAGCCGTTATCCTTTTGGGCTTCCCGATTTGTACGAATTCCGAACAGAAGATTCTGTTCGCCATCAGATTGCCCGGTGACGACGATGAGTGACGACATCAAAATTGCGGCTGAAACACGTTCCAAGACCGGTTCGACAGACGCCCGACGTCTGCGTCGCAGTGGTCGGATTCCTGCCAATGTCTTTGGCCATCATGAGGAACCGGCAGCGGTTAGCATCGAGGCAGATGCTTTTCGGCCAGTCCTTACGACTGGACATAAGGTGGTCGACCTGCTGATTGGGGGAGCGTCACAGAAGGCACTGGTCCGTGAGGTTCAATGGGATACTTTCAGCAAGGAAGTTCAACACATTGACTTCCAGCGGGTCGATGCGACCGAGCGAATGGTCGTCGAGGTGCCCGTCGAATTGCGCGGTACGCCTCAGGGCGTTTTGGGCGGTGGGGTGGTTGATTTCCAACTTCACACTCTGGAAGTGGAGGCCACCGCGATCAATCTGCCAGAGAAGATCGAGATTCGAGTCAATCACCTGAATATTGGCGACAGCATTCACGTTTCTGACATTACCAATCTGCCAGAGGGAGTCACAATGCAGACTCCTGGTGACTTGCTAGTCGTGCAGGTCAACGCGGCTGTTGAAGTGGCTGAGGCCGAGGAAACTGGTGAGGAAGCGATGACGCAGCCGGAACTCATCGGTCGTAAGCCGGAAACGGATGAGGAGTGATCCTCAGCGAAGGTTGCGAACCTGGAATTCTCTGCGGATTTCATTGACGTCTGGCCGCGTGTTGACAATCCAAAGTGACCTGCAGGGCGGGATCAAGCCGTTCGTGGCAGCTCACTTTCTGCGGTGATGAGACTGTGGTGAGACACGATGAAGGTCGTTGTGGGACTTGGAAATCCGGGGCAAAAATACGTCGGGACGCGGCACAACGTCGGTTTCGATGTTCTCAGGATCCTGGCTGAGAAGTACCAGGCTGAGCCGTCTCGGACGAAGTTTGAATCTGAGTTGACAGAGGTCGTCCTGGGGAACGAGCGGGTTTTGCTTGTGGCCCCGCAGACGTTCATGAATCTCAGTGGTCGGGCCGTCCGTCAGGTGATGGACTTCTACAAACTGGAGCCATCGGAGTTGCTTTTGATTTGTGACGATCTCAACCTCGAGAACGGTCGTCTGCGATTGCGAGCTTCCGGGACAGCCGGAGGTCAAAAAGGCTTGCAAAACACCATCGATCATCTGGGGACTCAGGATTTTGCCCGGCTGAGGATCGGCATTGGACGTCCTCCCGGACGGATGGATGCTGCGGCGTACGTCCTCCAACGGTTTTCGGCCAGTGATCGTGAGTCAATGGCCGTCACGGTTCAGCAGGCGGCTGATGCCGCGGTACAGTGGGCTCAACAGGGTATTCAGAGCACGATGAACACTGTGAATGCCGCTCCCGCACCGAAGACTCGCGGGACATCGTCTATCGGGAAGGCGGAAGAATCGAAGGATCCGGGCAATCCCCAGTGAAATTGATTGCAATATCGCTGAGAATCGCTACAAATACCTGTTCGGCATTCTCCAACCATCGCCCTCCAGTTGAGGGCATTTTTTGAATTTAAGACCTTGGGAGTTCGTCTTGGCACAGCGGAATTATGAGTGCATGTTCGTGCTGAACAGTGGCAGGTTTGCCAGTGATCCATCGGGGGCAGAAAGCAATCTGATGGAGTTGTTTGACCGGGTCGGAGCACAGGTGGTCGCAAAGAGCCCCTGGCAGGACGGAAAGCTGGCCTATCCGATTGACGGACATCGCAAGGGGTTGCACTATCTGGCCTACTTCAAGATGGACGGCAGTCAGATGACCGAATTCACTCGGCTCTGCAAGCTGAACGACCTGATCCTGCGTCAACTGGTGATCGAACATTCCGATACCCTGTTCGACGCGATGTCGGGAGCCTTGATTCAACATGGTCGCGGCGGCAGCGACGGTGCTGACGACGACGACGGAGCGGAGTCCTCGAATGAGGACGCCGAAGAGTCAGTCGCAGCGAACTGACCATTCACGGGCGGAGATTGAAGGAAACCGCAAGGAGTGTCATCCAGTCAACGGCAGGAGAAAGGGACTGAGCCTGACCGTCGGCACCATCAGGGACTCGTGCTATGGCAAGTTTCAATAAGGTCATTCTGGTCGGCAATCTCACTCGGGATCCCGAAGTGAGGTACATCCCCAGCGGCATGGCTGTGGCGGAAATTGGCCTTGCTGTGAACAGGTCCTGGTTCGATAAGCAGAGCAACAGTCGCAAGGAGGAAACGACCTTCGTTGACATCACGCTCTGGGGGCGGACAGCAGAGATTGCTGGTGAGTATCTCTCAAAGGGACGTTCAGTCCTGATCGAGGGACACCTCAAAATGGACACTTGGCAGGATAAGGAGTCGGGCAAGAACCGCAGTAAGCTGAAAGTCGTCGGTGACCAGATGACCATGCTTGGCGGCCGAGAGGGGGGTGGCGGAGGCGGAGGTGCTCCGAGTGGAGGACGTTCTGCTGCCAGCACTACTCAGTCGTCCGCGGACTCGTTTTACGATGATTCACCTCCGGACGAGGGTTCCGACGTTCCTTTCTGATTTTTTGAAACAACTGCCCTGCATCAACTTCACCACGAAATCAACTTAGGATGAAATCTCGGCTGTTCACCCCTTCTGAATGCGGTGTCAGTCGACGGAGAGATCACACGAGATGAGCACGCAACGCACACCCAGAAAACATGCCAAACGAATCCGCTCAATCGACCGTCGAGGCGGGGTTGAGTTACTGCTGGCAGAAAACGTTCCTGCTGTAGGCAAACAGGGACAAATCGTTCGCGTGAAGCCCGGATTTGCTCGCAATTATCTGCTTCCTCAGGGGCTCGCGACGATTGCCACTGAAGAGAACAAGCTCATGGTCGAGAAGCACCGCGAGCGGCAGGCAGAGGTCGCTCGTGAGAAACTCAAAGCGGTGCAAAAGCTCGCCAAGGATCTCTCAAATTACAGTGCGACGATCGAAGCGAATGCCAACGACGAAGGTCACCTTTACGGTTCGATCCTCGCGGGCGACATTAGTAAGGCCCTCAAATCGGGTGGTTATGACGTCACTCCGGATCAGGTGCGACTGGAAGGTCCGCTGAAGGAGTTGGGCATGTACACGATCAGACTGCAACTGCATGCAGAGGTCGAGTCAGAAGTGAAGGTCTGGGTTGTGCCGGTCGCACAACACTCCTGAGATTGAACTTGAGTTTCGGGACATTTTCAGAATCCCAGCGGCCAGTAGCCGGTGGGATTCGTTCGTCTCACCTGCTGAACGTGGGTGCATCGTTCAAATCACTTTGTTTCTGTGACAGGTCGCACGGATGCCTGCAACTGCTTCACCGGCCAAAAGCCTGTTTGACCGCGTCCCCCCTCAGGATCTCGAGGCAGAGCGCAGCGTACTCGGCAGCTGTCTGTTGCAAACGGACGTCATCGACGATGTGTTGATGATGATCCGCAGCAGCTACTTCTATAGTGATGCCCATCAGAAAATCTTCAGCGCCATCCTCGCAATGCATGAGCGGGGCATTCGCGGCATCGATGCGGTCACCGTCAATCATGAACTCCAGAAGCGAGGCCAACTGGAGGACATCGGCGGTCCCACGACCATCATGCAGATTCTGGCAACGGTGCCCCATGCGGCTTATGCCGAGCACTATGCCCGCATCGTACGTGAGAAGTGGTTGCAGCGGACCTTGATTGATGCATGCAGCGAGACGCTTCGCGAGACATACGATTCGACCGATGAGACGGATGACATTCTCGCCCGTGCCGAACAGCGGGTCTTCTCCATCGTTGAACAACAGGAATCGATCGACAAATTCGCGATTCGGGACATCCTGGATGATACGTTCGCCCGAATTTTCGAGCGCATGGATCAGGAAGGCACGATCAGTGGTCTTCACACAGGGTTCGACGGTCTGGATGGACTGACCAGTGGCTTTCAGTCGTCCGAACTGATCGTCTTAGCGGCTCGCCCGAGTATGGGGAAGACTGCCCTCGTTTGTAACTTCGCCCTGTCAATCGCGCGTGACTCGAACGCGGGGGTGTTGCTGTTCAGCCTGGAGCAGTCGAAACTGGAACTGGCTGAGCGTCTCTTGTGCATTCAAGCGAGAATCAATGGCCACAAACTGCGGCAGGGAGACCTCGATGAAATCGAACAGCACAGTCTGCATGAAGCGTCGAACGAGATGCGGAACTTCCCGATCTTCATTGATGATACCGCTGGCCGCACGATCTCGCAGATTGCAGCCGTTTCCCGACGCCTGAAGCGCAGAGACAACATTGGAATTGTCATTATTGACTACCTGCAGCTGATCGAGTCGGATGATAAAGCTATGCCGCGAGAGCAGCAGATTGCGACAATCACCCGGCGTCTCAAGTTTCTGGCGAAAGATCTCAGCATTCCCGTTATCGCGCTGGCTCAGTTGAACCGTGGAGTTGAGCAACGTGAAGACAAGCGCCCAAGACTTGCGGACCTGCGAGAGTCCGGGGCCATCGAACAGGATGCGGACATCGTGATGTTCCTGCATCGTCCGGAGGCATACAACCCTGAGGATCGTCCGGGAGAGGCGGATCTCATCGTTGCGAAGAACCGCAGCGGTCCCATTGGGACAGCCCCACTGGTCTGGCTGCGGGAGCAACTTCGCTTCGGCGACCGAGCGCCTTCGGCAGTCTCCGAGGCCCTCAACTTCTGACACGCAAAGTTCTCACTCGTTCACTGCCATTGCACTGGGGGCGGCCATGAAGGTTTTCATGTTCTCGTCGGTCGAGAACAGATACAGACGGTCTTTGTACCAGACCGCATGGTCGAGTGAACCATCGAGCACTTCTCCCGTGAGTGCCATCAGGGTAACGTCGTTCCCCTGTGCCGCGGGAGCATAACCTTCCGGGTGATCGTCGAAGGCGGCTTTGGCTTCAGCGCTGGAGAAGTAGTATGCCTTGGAGTGGAAGAAGGAGATGTAAGCAGCTTTACCATCTTCCAGTGCACGCCTGTCTCTTAATGCGACTGGGCAAAACCCTTTGAGCCCGATCCCGTCACGAGCAGCAATCTGCTGCATGCGTGTTCCCTCCAGGTGGGTGCTCGGATCACTTTGAGAAAGCGCCCGTGCCACATGATCAGCGACATGCGTGTCAGGAGTTCGCCTGACGTTAATGTCAAGTTGATCATTGGACTTGATCGCATGCTCATCAGCGGGGAAGAAATGGGCCGGCTCGTTTGGCATCGTCCCAGCCAATTCACCCGGCTCCTCGACGGCAGGGTCGTAGACTCCCGCTTCGAGTTTGCGACCGGTGTAGGGTGAAGACGGTGGATCGTTTGCGATCTCCACAGAGGGAGGAGTGTCCGGAACAGTGCGGGGCAGTTGGAACGAATCAATGTCCTCAGCCGGAGACGACTCAGCCTCGTCCTCGGGGAACAGGTTGTCCATGTCAAACGGATTGTCGTTTTGCGCGGTCGTCGCTGTTTGAGGAGTGGTCTCTTCAGGTGTCTCCTCAACGATTGGTTCTTCGGACCGGCGGACAATACCGAGTTCCTTGGCGTAGTTCCTCGTCTGAGGAACGACCTCTGGAGTCGACTCCGGGATATCTTGAGGAGTTTCGGCTAATTCGGTTGGAGCCGTTTTGGGTTGGGGAGCGATGACAACCTTCGTCGTTTCCTCAGACGGTGGAGTTGTCTCAGCAACATCATCAGGGAAGAAGTCATCACGAGAAGGTCGTGCGATGGTTTTTTCTTCCAACGGCATCAGCTGAAATGATTTCGGTTTTACTGATTCCCCGGTCGTGGCAGGTGGTTGCGGGGCAGGCGTGCGCGAGAGCTGAGGTGTTGCCGGCTTTGGGTTGACCGGTGTCTGTTTTGGTGCGGTCGTCTTGGCCGTGGAAGGTGCACGCTGAGGTTGCTGTGCGGGAGGTACGTACGCAGGAGGTTGCAACTTATACGTGGGTGGTTGATATGGTGAAGGTTCCTGTGGAGGCGCTGTTGGTTCAGCGGTTCTTGTCGAACGCCCTCCCCAGTTGAACAGTCCTGACAGGACTCCTCCGGATGTACTTCGTCCGCCCGTCGGGCTTGCGGCAGGCGCGGTTCGCGGCGGGTTCTGTGGTGGCTGTGCCGCTGCCTCAGGACGGACGGACGATTGTTGTTGGACGGTGTTATATCGGACATCCTCCCGCTTCATGAGATCGACGACGGATCGCTTGACGTTGCTGCCCGTCGCAGTCTGTTGAACAGGAGGCTGCTGCTGATAGGCCCCCGGTGGGATATTCATCGGAGGCATCTCACCGCCGTTTTGCTCGTACAACTTTTGCAACTCGCGTTGCACAGCTGACGGCTGTTGGGGTGACGAGGTGCTCGGAACTTCTGAGTGGGCAACGGGACGGATCAGACTTGTGGATTGGTTCCCGCGAACCAGTCTCGCACCTTGGGTTTGTGCAGGTGAGAGACTGCGAGGAGCCACTCCTTCAGATCCGGCTGTGCTCTTAACGACGGGATTCCCGTAGGCGGACGATGGGAGTCCGAAGGTGGGGAAACGATTCTGACCGAATGTCGGAGTGGGCAGCACAAGCATGGCCGCCACCGCGGACGTTCCCAGCCAGCGGCTGAATGCCTTACGGAGAACAGATTGCGGGGAGATCATCATTCGACACATCATGTTTGTCGCTCCTGGGGGCCATCGTCCTGATGATGGTCCTGTCTCATTGCAAGCCGTGGAGATGGTCGGGATAATCGGGAAGCTCCGATCCCTACGGTCTCACCGCTTGTATCGACGAAGTTTGTCCCGACGTATGACGGGGAGATCAGTGGTATGGATTAAATTGACTGTCGTGAGGAGCACGATCCGGATAATCGTTACATCCGGAAACGTTGCTCCACTTTGCCCAAAGCCACAGACAACAACAGGAAAGAACTGAATCAGAGATGCCCGAGTCATACGACCGCCCCCTCGGAACCGGCCCGTCGGGGCCCCCGCCTTGGCCGAAGACTGTCGTCATTCAGCAGAGGAGCTACGGGTGGATCGCAGCGATCCTTTGCGCAATGCTGCTCTTTTCCAGCTTGATGAACGTCATCCTGTTGGTTGTGGTCGCTGGACGTGTGCCTGATCCGAATGCCCCGATCGAAGTCTACGTATCAGGCGATCGTTCCAATGATGACAAGATTGCCATCCTTGAAGTGAGCGGCGCGATCATGCCACCGTTGACCGAACGATGGTTGAAGGCGATCGAAGCCATTGAGAAGGATGACCATGTGCGAGGAGTCGTCCTACACATTGACAGCCCCGGCGGGCTCGTCGCAGACAGCCACCAGATCTATCACGCACTCAACGAACTCCGTGAGAAAACGAGCAAGCCCATTGATGTGTCGATGGCCCGGATCGCTGCCTCCGGTGGGTACTACATTGCCATGGGAGCAGGCCCTGAGGGCCGCATTTACGCGGAACCAACGACATGGACCGGCTCGATCGGCGTGATCCTCAACCGTTTCGACGTCTCCGAACTCGCCGAGAAGGTCGGCGTGAAATCCGAGCCTCTGGTGACAGGCAAGTTTAAGGATACACTTAACCCGTTCCGCGATCTGACAGAGGATGAGCGGGAACTTTGGGCCACGATCATCGACGACTCATTCGTCCGGTTCAAACAGGTGATCGTCGACGGACGTGCGGGTCTTGATGAGGAGCAGGTCTCGGAACTCGCGACAGGGCAGGTGTATACGTCAAGTCAAGCCGAGGAAAATGGTCTGATCGATGAGATCGGTTTCCTCGATGACGCCATCGGCGGACTCTCAGAGAAGCTGGGTTTGGATGATCCTCTTGTCATCACCTACGAACATCAGATGTCCTTGACGGACCTGCTGACGGGTGCTTCGCAGACTTCGGCCGAGATGTCGCCCCTTCAATCTCTGTTGGAATCCAGCGTACCGCGCGTCATGTATTTCTGTGGCTGGAATGCCGGCCTGGAGATGTAAGTCGCTGTTTTCGAGCCGGATGCGACAGTTCGGATTGCTGATTGGGAGAAGAGACGTGGCTGAGTTCGTGAGAGTCGCAAGTGTGAGCGACATCCAGCCGGGAACTGCCAGAGAGGTCACTGTTCGCGATCGAGTCCTGGCGATCTTTAATGTTGATGGCAAATTTCACGTCCTCGACGGGATTTGCCCTCATGCAGGGGGACCTCTGGGGGAGGGAAAGCTGCAAGGGAACATCATGACCTGCCCCTGGCACGGGTGGCAGTTTGATGTGACAACCGGTCAGCACTGCCTGACTCCTCAAATCTGTCAGCAGGCTTTCGTCTGCTGTGTGGAGGGGGACGACCTGTTGGTCGAGATTCCTGACACTTGACCAGCAGTCTGGCATCGAGATTCGATCTCCAAAGGACTTGGCATCTAAACTCGTCCACCTCAGACATGTCGAACTCCGTAGATTTGGTTTTCTCGTCATGATCCGACCAGTCCGCGTCCGATACAGAGACTGAGTTGCCATCGTGACTCAAGTCCGCCCGTTGCGCGTGATCTTTCGTTGGCAGCCATCGACTGAAATCAGACCGAGGGGGGTTCCGATGACGGTACGCAACTGGTGTTTCGCGTGCTCAATGGTTTTGTTGGCATTGCCTCAGTCAGTGCAGGCAGAAGGCATCTTTTCCAGCGGAGGGCCAGACGCAGGAACGCCTGAGTATTACGATTATTATTCTGATTTGCCTGTCGGATCTCGTCAGGTGTATTACAAAGGAAGATGGTGGCCGAACAGACCCCGGCCAACAGTGCACAAGCAGCTTCCGGTTCACAAGTATTACTCAGCCCACTTCTGGCCGCATCCTTATGTTTGCCAGGATCGAGCCTTGGTCGAGAGTGTGAACCACACCCAGATCGAGAACGGATGGATCACCGCCACAACGTTCTACGATTACCATTTTGATCCGGAAACTCACGAACTGAACACCGCGGGCCGACGTCACCTGAGCTGGCTGTTGACGAGCGTTCCCAAGGAGTATCGAAATCCCTACGTGACGTCCACCTTCGATCCTGTCGCAACACAGACGCGTGTTTCCAGTGTAGAGACTTCGATCGCAGGTCTGCTCGGATCCGAACAGATGGTGCCTGTTGCACTCCGCGTGGCCACTCCGTTGTGGCGGAATGCGACTGTGGTTGAGAGTACGATGCGTGCTTATGCCGACAACATGCCGTCACCGACGATCCAGTATCAGGCTGTTACTGCCGACTGATGCTTATGTGACCCAGAGTGCTCAGGCGCGTCTTTGCGCCTGAGCACATATCAACACTCTGCACTGCTTGCCTGCTTGTCCTGTAACAATGGTCCGGCAGGCACTGCCTTTTCACGAGGATAAGTGTCGGAAACTGCCGATGATCCAGCCCATAGACCCGAAGGTATTGGACGAGTCGCCAGAGCAATCAGCCAAAGCAACGGACGAATCTGCGACTCAGGAACCGAATGATCTTTTCCGGGAACTGTTTAACACCTCTCCCGTTTTGACTGCCCACTCTCCTGGGGCTCAAAAGCTCAAAGCGTCTGAGGAACGCTCACTTCCGCGTCCACAATCGAGCTGGAAGGCACCCGGTTCATCGGACGAGACGTGGAAACAGTTTACGCCCTTGCGACCGGAGACACTCCGTGCTGCAGGATTGACTCGCGGACAACTCAGTGATTTGCTGATCAAGCAGCTGTACCTGAGTGGCAGCTTAACCGGGTATGCGCTGGCGGGGCATGCCCGTTTGCCGTTCACTGTCATTGATGAAGCACTCGAGTTTCTGAAGGACGAGAAATGCGTTGAGGTGGCCTCCGGGGAAATGCTGGGACGAATTTCGTACCGGTTTCTGCTGACGGATCTGGGCCGCCAAAGAGCACGGGAAGCGTTCGAACAATGCCGGTATGTGGGGCCTGCACCGGTGCCGCTCAACCAGTACATTGAGCAGGTCCGGAAGCAGACAGTGGCCGGCATTCCCTGCACGCCCACTGCACTTGCAGAAGCGTTCCACGATTTCATCATCCGGCCGGGACTGCTCGCGGAACTCGGTCCCGCTGTATGCAGTGGAAAATCGATCTTCATCTTCGGTCCTCCCGGAAACGGCAAGACGCTCATCGCCAAAGGGCTCGGCAACTTCCTGAATACTCGGGGAGGCGAAATCTATGTTCCTTACGCCATTCAGGCGGAGAACAGCATCGTCACTCTGTTCGATCCGACACTGCATCAAACGACTGATGACGAGGAACTGAGAAGAGCCAACGTTTCCGACCGGGATGAGAGCGATGAGGAGACCATCGAGCAGGCGGATATGATCGATCTCCGCTGGCGTCGCATCCGCCGTCCTGTTGTGGTGACTGGCGGCGAATTGACCCTGGAAATGCTCGACTTGAGATATAATCAAGTGAGCAATTTCTATAATGCTCCGCTGCATATCAAAGCCAACGGCGGCGTGTTTCTCATCGACGACTTCGGTCGACAGATTGTCAGTCCGCGCGATTTGCTGAACCGTTGGATTCTGCCTCTCGAAGAACGGGTCGACTTTCTGACACTGGCAACGGGTAAGAAATTCTCTGTGCCCTTTGAGCAGCTGATCATCTTCTCGACGAACCTCGACCCGGCGGAGTTGGTCGATCAGGCGTTCCTGCGACGAATCCGGCATAAAATACCGATCGGCGCTCCCGACCGTGAGATTTTCACACGGATCTTCGAGCTGTGTTGTCGCCAGCGAAACATCCCATTCGACACAGCCGCCGTCGATTATCTCTATGCCAACCATTATGACCAGCAAAGGTTGCCCAGATCGAGCGACCCGCGCGATTTGCTGGATATCGTACAGTCAATCTGTCGATTCAATGAAAATCCGGTCGTGCTCACCAACGAATTGTTGGCAGATGCGACCGCCCGGTTCTTCTGTGATGTGGAAGACCTGACAACGCTGGCCTCGGCTCACTAGTTCGAGGTCTCGTGACAGGTCCTCGATTTGCGCCGACGGATGCTGAATCTTGCATCCTCGGATCGCAGGTCGACCACTCCTTCGAATCGAATGAGATTCATATCTGGGAGTACGACAGTGTTGCAGCTATCAAACCGCTGGATGATCGGGGGAACGCTTCTTTGTTCTCTGATCACAGGATGTGCATCCCCATCTTCGGAAGTTTCGCCATCGCTGCTCGGAAAGCTTCGCGGGGAGCCGCAAGGTGTCCAACAGGCCAGCTATAACGTTGAAGCAAAGAACGACCTGAATCCCAAGAAGATCAAGGACCCGCTCACACTGAAGCTGCATTACGCGCGTTGGGCGGAGCAGATGAATGAGTATCCTGACGCTCGAAGAAACTACACCGAGGTCCTGGAGGAGCGTCCGGAAAACTTTGATGCCATCCTTGGACTCGCCCGCATCGATCAGGCTTCGGGAGACTATGTCAGCGCAGAAGCCGGCTTTCGTCGTGCCATGTCACTGCAGCCCGATTCGCCCATCGCTCAACACGCGCTCGGGCAGTTTATGCTGTCACAGGGACGGGTCACAGAGTCGCTGCCTTTGCTGCAGCAGGCACTCATGGGACAACCTGCGGACAAGGCCTGTCGCTATCACCTTGCAGAAGCGCTCGCCAAATCGGGTGACATTCAAGGCGCGCTGCCGCATTTTCAGCAGACCGTGGGTGCAGCAGCAGCTCACTACAACGTAGGAACCGTCCTGCGTGACCGAGGCGACTATCAGGGAGCCGAGCAGCATTTCCGGCAGTCTCTGATGATCAATCCACAATTGGAACGAGCTCGTGGCGCTCTCGCGACACTTCCACGTCATCACCCCTCCGCGAATGTTGCTCAAGCGGCATCTCGTGGTGTCTCTTCACAGGGCGCCCCCATGCGATCGCCCGCTCCGCAAATTACCCCGGCGGCCCATCACATGAGCACGCCGGTCAACTCGCTTACGCCGGCTCAACGACAGCAGCTGAGCAATCAGCAGCGACTGTCACGTTGAGCCGGGAGAGCAACCAGTAGACTTCGAATGACGTTCAATCGGCACTGGCAAACTTATGGATGCCCTGGCCGCTCCCGGTCGGGATGCTGAAGTAGACTTCCCCATCCTCCCCTTCACCGAACGCGAGAACGGTGAGCTTCTCGCTGGGGATGGCTTTGTTCCATTCCAGGATCTGCGATTCCTCGTTGTACTTCAGGCCCCACAACTTGCCGCTCACAAAGTCTGCATAGACGTAAACGCCCTCCAGCGACGGAACACTCGTACCGCGATAAACGGTCCCCCCGGTAATCGACTTGCCGACGAGGTGATCGTACTGCCAGATCGGTCCGATCGGGCTCGTGGGCATCTGTCCCTCGTCATCGCTGAACGGGAACGTTCCTTCGACGTCGCTCCAGCCGTAGTTGCCACCCTTGGTCACGAGGTTGACCTCTTCCCAGTAATCCTGACCGACGTCTGCGACCCACAGCGCGCCCGTCTTGCTGTCAAAGTTTATCCGCCACGGATTGCGGAAACCGTAAGCATAGATCTCCGGTTGTGCACCGACGGTGTCAACGAACGGGTTGTCGGCGGGGATGCCATAGTGACGGTCTCCCTCTGACTGATCGATGTCGATCCGCAGCACTTTGCCCAGCCAGGTGCTCATGTCCAGCCCGTTCTGAAGCGGATCATTTCCGCTACCACCGTCGCCGAGGCCGATGTACAGAAATCCATCCGGACCGAATTCGATTGATCCTCCGTTGTGATTATGGAACGGTTGCGGGATCTCCATCACGACCTGCTCGCTGTCTTGAAGTGCCCGGTCGGGATCATCCTTCGACACGGTAAACCGTGACACCACCGACGTCAGATCCTTTTTGGAAGAGGTGTAGTACACGTAGAAGTGGCCGTTCTTTTCATAATCCGGATGGAAGGCGAGGCCGAGCAGGCCCTCTTCATTTGCACCGGGTGCACGGAAACTGCGAACCCGGTCACGCAGGTCGAGGAACAACTTGGCCTGCTGCGGGTCGTCGGAAGGCTTGATGACCTCAATCGTGCCGTCCTGTGTAGCGACGAACAAACGGCCAGAGCCGTCCCCTGCATGCGTCATCACGATCGGACGGAACTCGATGGCTTTACCTTCCGAGTCGATCGGCTGCCAGCCGTCCCAGGTGATCTCACCAAACGCAGGAACCACCTTCACGCTCAGCTTCCCATCAACCGGAGCCGGTGCGTCAGCATTGGGACTGATTTCGCGAATCTTGATGTTTCGGAACGCCACCAGGTTCCCATGATCCTGCAGACAGATGTGTCCTTGCTTCGCTTTGCCGAACATCTCGTGCTTGGCGAACTTGCTCTTGGCAACCCGATCATTCCACTCATCGCTGCCCAGATTAAATTTGTAGTAGCTCACGCCGTTCATCAGCACTTCGCACTGCGAATCGCAGACACGCAGGAGGACATGGTTCCACTCACCAGCGGGGCGAGTCGCATCGACTTCGGAAGGCAGATTGGCACCGACTTCCGCTTCGGCCTGCTTCATCCATGCCGGCTTTGCTGGCTTGTAGAGCTGATACAACCACCCCGCCTTCTGAGGGTCGTGACCCTTCTCGTTGTCATTAATCTGCACCTCCGGTCCGGTGTAGGGCGCTCCGATGTCTCCCTCGACCACGTTGAACATGATTCCACTGTTACCGCCCGTCGAGATCTTGTACTCGATCTGCAACTCAAAGTTGTCGAACTCCTTGTCGGTGATGATGTCCCCCGAGCGATCGGTCCGGACGATAGCACCATTCACAATCTTCCAGCCGTCACTGACCTTGTCCTGGTTGAAACCTCGCCATCCAGCGAAGCTCTTGCCGTCGAACAGCAGTTTCCAACCGGCCGCTTTCTCGAAACGATTCAGCGTGTTCGCATTCTCACCCGCCACAAACTCAGCCGGGTCGGTCGTCGTGTCCGCGTGAGTCTGTGAGATTCCGTAGAGAGCGGGACAGAGCAGGGCAGCAGTCAGAAAAAGACAGGTGCGAAGGTGAGGAAACATCATCGGCAGGCAACTCCAACAGAGGACGGCGAAAGAAGGTCAGCAAACAGGTTTCACCAACCGGCAGGACGATCAAGAGACATCATCGTACCCGCCCACTCCCACTCCTGCAAAGCCCGGCGAGCGGGGGATGTCAGTCCCCTGTTCCCACAGGTTGACGATGCAGGAGAGGGGACCGTTTCTCTGATGAACTCGGACCGCGATTTGGCTTTCCACGTTGAATGAAACGGGGGATTGACATCCCCCGCTCGCCGACTGCTTTACGAACCTGACGGACCGGTCTACGATCGAACGAGTTACTCATCAAGAGAAAGCCCAACCAATGACCTGCAACATTCCCATCATCGACTGCACAAAGGACAACGCTGAGGAACTGTTTGCTCAGTTACGTGACAAGCTCAGCCCGAGAGGCGATGTCGTCTCCGAGGCGGGTCGGCAGCGCACCATTGACCTCTTTGGTGAAGCTCTCTCGCCACAACAGGTGGTCGCTCGCATCTGTGGCGAAGTGGAGCAGGGGGGGCTTTCGGTCGTCCTCGACTACACGGCCAAGCTCGATGGCAAACAATTGACTGCTGACACGATGCGTGTCTCACCGGAGGAGTTTGCTGCGGCCCATGCGGCTGCCGATGAGGAGTTTCTCGCAACGATCCGTCGCATTCGAGACAACATTATCGAATTCCAGCAGGCGGTTTTGCCCAAGGATGCCCGCGTGATCCGTGAGAAAGGCGATGCGAGAGTCGAGTTGCGGCAACGACATCTCCCGCTCAAACGGATCGGCATCTGCGTACCCGGCGGTGCAGCAGCCTATCCATCAACGCTCCTCATGACAGCTGTCCCCGCTCAGGTCGCCGGTGTGAAAGAGATCGCCGTCGTCGTGCCCCCGACCGACTTCGGAGGTTACAACACCGACCTCCTCGCTGCCTGTCATGAGTTGGGCATCACCGAGGTCTACCGTATCGGCGGAGCGCAGGCGATCGCTGCTCTTGCGTATGGCGTCGAAGGGATCGAGCGGGTCGACAAGATCGTCGGCCCCGGCAATCTGTTCGTCGCTCTCGCCAAGCGGCACGTCTTTGGCGAGGTCGACATCGACTCGATCGCAGGTCCCAGCGAAGTCATCGTGCTAGCTGACGACTCAGCCCGCGCAGACTTCATCGCCAGCGACCTCATCTCACAAGCCGAACACTCTCCTGGTTCAGGCGTGCTCATCACCTGGCACGAACCATTGATCGAGGCCGTCCGACAGGCACTCGAGACCCAACTTGCTCGCCTCGAACGGGGCGACCTCGCGAGCAAGTGTCTCGAAGACTACGGAGCCCTCATCCTCGCCCGTGACGAGGTCGAGGCGTGCAGACTGACCGACCTCATGGCCCCCGAACACTTGCACATCTCGACCGCTGATCCGGAAGCGACTCTCACTCAGATTCAAAACGCCGGTGCGATCTTCCTTGGCCATCACACCCCGGTCGCCGTCGGCGACTACGCCGCCGGCCCATCCCACGTCCTCCCGACCGGCGGCACGGCCCGCTTCGCCAACGGCCTGTGCGCGACCGACTTCCTCAAACGCTCTTCCGTCATCGCCTACAACCCGGCCGCCCTCACCAACATCGCCCCCGACGTCTGCCGTTTGGCGACTAAGGAAGGACTGACAGCACATCGGGCGAGCGTTGAGATTCGGCTGGAGTAAATCATGTTCGACCTGATGCGACATCGTGATGATCCAGATCGGTTGATGACCGAGTTGGAAAAGTTCATCGAGTTCTGGTTCGGTTCTCGTCAACCGGAATACGGCGTTTCGGAAGAGAAACTCCGCGAACTCCGGATGCCGACACCGCTCAAGCGTCTCTACGCCTTCGCCGGAGAATGGCCGGGTGGACACTATGACAGTGTGTTCTCTCAGGACAACTATCTGTTCCCAATTGAATGGATCACAACTCGGGATGGAAAGCTGATATTCGCTCGTCAACCTGATGGTGGATGGGATTGTGGGACGGAGCTTGAGGGAGATGACCCACCCGTCTGAGTCCGCTGGGAAGGGAGGCCATGGGGCAGGATGTGTGACTCGCTGTCACAGTTCTTTGTGACCTTCTGCCTGCTGGAGATGATCTACAGTTGCGACTACAGAAAAACGACAGATTCAGATTTGGCGAGCCTCATTGATCAGCAAAGCTCCTTCGTCGTCCCCTTGTGGATTGATGGACCATTTCCGAAGTTTGCCGATGACGATACGAACTATGCGCGTCCCATGCAGCGTGTATCCTTCCACCTCGTCCAGTCACAAGTATTGATATCCACTTTGCTTGACTGCGCGGGGACAATGATTCCGGACTGGTATGAAAAGTATCCGGAGTACTTTCGGAAGTCGTACAGACTTCAGGAAAAAGAAAAGCCATCAACAACGATGGACCGCGATGTCGCCATGACATCGCCTCACGTCCCACTCTTGGTCCGAAAACAATTGATCGAAATATCGATTCGAAAGCATCAACGGCAGGCGGATCATCACTCAGAGCGAGCAGCATTCTACCGGGGGTTGCTGCTCGATGTGCAACGAGATTTGCGAGAGTGCAACGAGTGACTGCGGGTCAAAGGTCACGTTATCGACATCCCATGCCTGATTGCCCCCCACCGGTGGCCCTGGTTGCTTGTCAACCACCCCTTTCAACATCGTTTTATTGCTTCGTTCAGGAGGCGGTAGCTTGAATAGTGGTGGCGGTGTTTTCCGCTGACGCTGCTGGCCGTTTCAATCGCAACCGTTGCGTGTCTGTGGGGCTTTGGACGTGAAAACGGTCTGATTGCGATCGCGTTATTCTCTCCGTTCAGCATGTTCCCGTTCGTTGCCAATGCGGTCCTTGCTTTACGGTGGCGAACAACGGTCGGCCAGTCACTGCTGCTGATCGCAACCCTCGCCTATGCGAGGTGTTTTGCGTTTGTGTTTGTCGATGTGACTTACCGGCACCCTGACCCGCAGGGACCGATTGTGTTCCTGTTCGTCGGCATCTACGCAGTGCCGGTTCTCGCGATTCTGTAGTCCCTGGGTTGGTTTCTGGAGCGGCGTCAGAGCCAACCCTAGCGGATACCCGTGATCCGCCAGTGACGTTGGTCGGATGACCTGTTTTCATGGTGTGAGTGACATCGGGTGGGCTTCACCTTACAAATGTTGCGGCCACACTTGGTTGAGAAACCACACGTCCCCGCGAACAGCGTCCGCAGCTTCATCAGTTTGGACTTTTCAAGATAGCCTCGGCGATCCGCTCGGCGAGAATCCGATTACCCAAGTCGCTAAAGTGGCAGCAATCATCAATGTAGACACTTTCCTGAGTCTCGCGGAACGCATCTGTGAGGTCGGTGAAATTCTCTCCGGAGAGGGCCAGTCGTTCGCCCGCCTGGCGAAGCAGCGGATATCCGCGCGTGACCCCTTCCCGGTACGGGTGGTCCTCCCGAAAGGCGATCTGAAGTTCGTCATCACCCATCGGCTTCGAGCCTTCGACATACTGATTCGGCTGCAAGAAGTGGTAATACTGGATCGCGTTTGCGGCACAGAGTTCTCCGATGAGTCGCGATGACGATTCCCAAATTCCAACCAGCTCTTCATACACTTCTTCTTCGCTGCTCGGGTGATAGCCAAACCCCGGCCTGTCCAATACGTCCCTTTCGTGATCGTTCTCAATGGCAACTTTGGCGGCTTGAAGTCGTCTGATGAGTGATTGGTTTGTCGCTCGCCACAGCAGGTGGCACGTTGGTGAGTAATACATGGGAACGGAAGAAAAGAACTCACCGTTCTCGCGAAGGTCCGATTCCAGAATCGCGGCTTGACCATAAAGCTTGAGGACGTGCGGATCGCGAATCTGGCCAACCCGAGCCGCCCACGATCGCGGGTAGATCGGAAAAACGCCCTGCTTCTGGTTTCCCGACGCATGAAACGCGACTTCATTGAAGCCGTCCACGTTAATGAGCACATCCAACTCTCCACCCTGAACCAGAAGATAGTTCAAAGCCATCAATTGTTGCGGTTGCTTGAATCCACCTGTTGCCATGCACACCACAACGAATTCACGACCGCGATACTTCGGATCCTCTTTCAGCTTTTCGAGTAAAACCGGTATGCCCTGATAGTAGAAGATCTCGGCGACGGAACCTCCAAACAGGCCGATGATGACCGTGTTAGGCGATCGTTTTTGCACAACCGGCCGAAAACTGGGAAAGCCGTCGCAGGGGTGATTTGTCAATTCCTCACCCCACGTCATATTCATTTTGTTGGGTTCCCAATTCGGCGGCATGACGCATCCGACATAGGGGTGAACAGCTCCTGTGGCTGATGTGTCTACGGGGAGAGACAGCTTGGTCGAACTCGATCCTGCCGAGTTGCGAATCTGAGCTGCGGTCGACCAGGAATACCAGCGTCCTTCGCGGAGTCGAAACGCCCCAAACGAGAGAATCTCCAGAAACGAACAGAGCATCACAAACAGAACAGCTTTGAACACACGCCGTTTTGTTCGCGAGATTCTCATGGCTGTTTTTTGCTGATGCATTACTGCGGGAATCCTGAAGGTATCTCATCGACCGGAGAGTCATGAACGAGTTGAAGCACGGCTCCCGTTCAGAATCACCGCAATTTTCGATAGAGGAAGTTCGGTGATCAGTTCCAGTACAATCTCACTCAAATTGCTGGTCATTCTCCGAACGGTGCTTGTGTATCGCCGATGTTGCTCTGAATGTACACTCATGTTCTGGTGCTCTGTCAACTGCGCCAATGATGCTCCGCGAGTGAAAGGTGAGAACACTTCCGATGAGCAATACGCAGGGAACATTTGAGCTGACGGTGATCGCCGTCGTGATTGTGCTGCCGTCGTTGGTCGGAATCGTCGCATACTTGCTGGTCCCGCGATCCTTGCGTGACTTCGCCCGCAAGAATGCGACGCGGTATGACGGTTCGTTCAGTCAACGACGCTGGGAACGGGAGCTTCGCGCACGCTGGCGATATCTGGGGTCGGTCACGATCGTCCCGCTGCTGATATTGATGCCACTTGCGGTTGTGGCAGCCTTGATGCATCAGTGGGTGGTCCCGGTCGATCTGGCTGTCGCTGCGATGGAACGATTCGATTCTGACACGGAACAGTGGAAGGAAAACCTCAAAGATTCCTCCAAGGGGGACATCGGTGCAGCTCATCATTCGTGGGCCGATGCGTCCGGTCTGTCGCCGGAGGTGGCCGCCACTTGGCAACACTCGATGTGGCAGGCGTGGCCCGTCGTGATTGCTGGCGGACTGGTGACGCTGGTCATCTGCCTGTTGATGACAGCACAGGTCTACAACCGAGCGTTTGGTCAGTACCACGAGGGCGTCGTCGCCCGTTCACGTGAGTATCTGGAAGTCGACCTCGCACGGATCGCAGTGGACTCCGGTGCGACAGACGTCTCCTGACAGTCAGTTCGCGCGTCCGACCAGACAGACACTGGCGCCGCTACGGGCAACGGTCGAGAGCAGGCTCAGAGCGCCGGCGATGGGCATGCCGGTGAGATACGCAGCGCGGAGGGCGCGTTGTCTCCAGGGGCAGGCGACGCTGTTGGTCCCGGCGTCGTAGTTGTGCAGCAGATTGTAGAGGGCGTTTCTTGGGAGGCAGTCCCACTTGTTCATTGTGCTTTGCACCCAGCCGAATGGGTTCTGACGCAGCGAGAAGTGTTGTTCACGGGTGACGGTGAAGTCCGTGCGAGTCAGGATCTGTCGCAGTCCCCTCAAAGGAAAGTGGAACAGGTGACGCGGCAGGTCGAGATGGAACCAGGCTGCCCCTGACCAGCGGGCCTGCCAACTGGAGAAGTTGGGCACCGCGACGATGACCTGTCCTCCCGGTTTCAGGATGCGGTTGATTTCGGACAGCACTTCGCGAGGGTTCGTGAGATGTTCCACAACATGCCAGAGGATCACCTGATCGAAGTGGTCGGACGGATAACCGACTTTTGTGATGCAGGGGGCCACGCGAATGTCAGCTCGCGGGTCCGCCCCGGCGACAGCTGTTTCGCTAACGTCCATGCCGTGCACCTCATGACCACGATCCGCCAGAGAACTCAGTAGCACACCTCGTCCACAACCAACATCCAGGATGCGCGAACCGGGCTTCAGTTTTCGAGACAGACTTTGAACGTGCAAAGTGCCAACGAAACGGACGACTGCTTCGGTCATCGGCTCGAACTTGGCTCCCGGCGAACCGTAATACTCACTCGGATAAAACCGGCCCAGTTCTTCGGGCGAAGGTAGTGGATGAAGGCGACCGAGCCCGCAGTCCGTGCACGTCGCCAACTCGTGAGGTAGTCCTTGAATCTCAAATGTTGGACTTGCAGTGATGCCGTCGCAGACAGGGCAGGGTGAAAGGACCACATCGTCCCGCCCCAGGTGACGAACATCTTCGATCCTCGGATTCAGATAGTTCCTCGGGCTGGTGGGTTGATCCCCGGGCCGCATCATCTCCTGGATAACGTCAGCCACATCAATCGCGGTTGATGCTCCGTCTCGAGCAGGAACGACGGTTGTCCGGATCGCACGGAGATCGTCTTCCCCGATCGCAACCCGGTCGTGATGTTGAGTGGTGACAGACATCAGTGTTCGATGTGATGAGGGCGGGCGCAAGAGAGAGTGCCCAGAACACTAGTTCAGTCTCCCGCAGGGGGCCGGAAGAGCGTGGGGTAGGCATCTCAGAATGCGTTCTACAATCGATCACCCGGTCGGGTTACAACGATTGGACCCGTCGTGACGCGAACATCCGTGGTTCAGCGAGAGACAGCTTTGCGGATGTAACTCGCAGCATCGGGGGTCCGGCAGCCGGTTTCGCCATGGTCGACCTCGACTTTGCCAATCCGTTTCGCCGCAGCCAGGGCTTCGTTGCGAAGACTGGGGCGATAGATCCCGATTGCGGCCACCGACATATTCATCGCGTGTCTGGCGTAGTTCGCAGAATTATGAATCTGTTGTTCAATCGTGTCGAGATACTTGCAGCAGAGAGCGTCGTCAACCATCTCTGGATGATCTTTCAGCAGCGATGACAGAAGCACATATCCACAGCGTCGGACGAATTCCTTGCGGGAACGTGTCCACTTGCTGAGTTTGCCTTTCGCCAGTCTTGATCTCGCGATCAACGGTGCAAAGAGATCCGAGAGCAGGTAGTACGAAATGTCTGCAAGCCATGCATCGGCGGATGCAGCTGTGAACTCGTTCGGATCAGCGATCTGAATGGCCAGTGTCCGGGCATCCGAGTTGCCGGTGCTCCAGAGTTCTTCAGCGAGTTGATGATCGGTGCCGATTTTCTTGGCCAGCGGTCGAAGGTTCCCGAAACTGACACCGAAGACGTTTTCATCTGAGCCGTGTCGCTGATAGACCTTACGGTTCTGAGCGGTGCCCATGCTCTCCAAAACGGACATGGCTTCGCGAAGAGTCATGGTTGCACGTCATCCGGAGTGAATCAATGAGCAACGGGTTGAGGACTGTTGTCCTCAACCCGTTGTCTTGTATTCACTCTGCCGCAGATTGCGTGAAACCGCAAGTGTCAGGCAGCGTCGTACTCGGAGATGCGGTTGGCTGGACTGAAATCGGCTTCCAGCATCTGCGACTGGTTCAGTCGAAATTGCATGATGTAAGCGTCCTCCGTGGTGTCGTCATAATACGACCGCAATACCTTCACAGCCCGGAAGGATTGCGTCTTGAAGAACATCTGAGCATCGAGATTGCGCTCACGGACCTCGAGCAGGATTTCTTTGCGGCGTTGCTGAGACAGTTTGTCAATCAGTCGGACGATCATCTGCGTACCGACACCCTGACGTCGGAATTCCGGAGCAACACAGAAATTGAGAATATTCAATCGGGCCTTATGCAGTTCATAGATCATGAAACCCACGATCTGATGATCTCGCTCAGCGACCATGCCGATGCAGTTGCGCTGACGAAGACAGCACAGGAAGTCTTCCTCTGTCCAGGGGAACTCGAAACTCTCCTGCTCAATCCGAAGCACTTCCGGCATGTCCCGGCGGATGAGCCAGCGGATCTGGACATCAATTTGAGAAGGACTGGAAGAACTCATCACGGCCTCCGTGCCAATTCGTTGTTGAGCCGAGGGTAAAACCGTCATCCGTCCTGGAGACGTGACCCTCTTGGGTCGCGCAGGCTATCAGATGTTTCCTGCCTCGTGAAGTCGAATTCCTGCGTTGTTTTCTCGCCGAAGTGAGCTGCCTGGTCAGCTTGTCAGTTATTCAATCGATGACGCCCAATCTTCATCCGAGAAGCATTCTTTTTCGGCATTCGGCAGAACCAGCAAGTGATTGACCACTCGATCAACCTTGGCAATCTCTCGAACGACCTTCGCCACGTCCGGGCAGTTGCCATCGGTGTGAACGACTCCATCCAGGCAGATGCCATCTGGCATCCGTCGCACGACGAGTTCCATGAAACGAATTCCCTTTTCCTTCGACAACCGTTTCCGCACAGCCAGCTCGATGGCATGCGGATCTTGCACGATGCATTCGGGGCGCTCGATGGAGACGCAACTGCCGGAGGGGACGAGATCGTCAATGGCGACCGGAGCGATAGGATCGACTGACTTCGCTTGTTTTGAGCGCTTCATTACAACTCCTTCCTTGTCAATCAAGAATCAGGGGACGGCCCGTTCCTAAGTCCCGTCAGAATGTTCTTCCCCGTCTGACTCGAATGTAGCGGTTTGACCCAAGTCGTGCACGCAGAATTTGGAGCACTTTGAAAATCATCACGACTTCTTAAATGTCACACACAACCAGAGGGCCTCCTCGTCGACGTTGCCTCCCCAGCTTGACATGTGCGGCACGCCGAGCATCGTGGGGTATTATTTGCAATTGGGGCATGGAGATGGACGCCGGTCAATAACGAGACCGCATGAGATATCATCATCACGCAGTCAGGTTGTCTCTCTCTGTAACGCTTACAACTTGTTCCCCGCAGGATTGAAATTTACTCAAAGTCGGCTTGACGGTTTTGAGCGAATCAACAGAATGCGGACCTTCCCACGAGCAACTCTGCTCACCCACTTCTCTTGCTGATTTTCCCCCTACTCAGACTCCTCCTCCTGACGAAACACATCGTTTCGTCGATGCGAGCACGAATCGTTCTGTTTGTCATTCGCAATTCTCATGCCTCACACCTGCACAAAAGTTGCGACTCCCGTCAGCTTGCGACGGCTGTTCAGCTCTGCGAGCTTCGTCGGTTGCGGCGATATCGCAGTCGGCAGTGTGAGCGAAGACAGTCGGACGTGCGAGCCTGGTTGTCTGTTTGCAGCTTTGCCGGGTACTCTCGCACATGGGAAAAACCATGTGGCCGAGGCGATCGCGAACGGTGCGACGGCCATTCTCACAAATCATCCAATCGAGTCGGCTCGCGTCCAGCAGTGCATCGTGCCGAATGTGCGAAAAGCTTATGCCCAGCTGTGCGAAGCCATGTATGGCTATCCCTCTCGACGCATGGGGATTGTCGGCGTCACGGGCACCAATGGTAAAACGACCGTCACCTGGCTCGTGAGGTCCATTCTCGAATCCTCCGGCTGGCCGACGGCTGTGATGGGAACAATCGAATACAACGACGGCATGGAGTCTGAGCCGGCGACGCTCACGACTCCCTCTGCGAAGACGCTTTCACAATGGCTGGCGACCGCCGTCTCTCGTGTGACTCAGTACGCGGCCATTGAACTTTCCAGTCACGCACTCGATCAGTCGCGTGCTTCGGGAACTCTGCTTGATGTTGCGATCGTGACCAATATCACACAGGAACATTTCGACTACCACGGCGATTCGGTCTCCTATCGTGCCAGTAAAGCTCGTATCTTCGAACAGCTCAAACGTCGCGGACTTGTGGTGCTGAACGCAGATGATCCAGCGACCGCATCACTGGTTGCAGAAACTCCGAATGGCTCACAGGTCAGAACCTTCGGGATTGACCAGCGTGCCGATCTGACGGCTGAGAACATTCGCCTCACTGCGTACGGAACATCATTCCGTTTACAAACTTTCACCGACAGCGTTGACGTCACCACCCGGCTCATTGGCCGGCACAATGTCAGCAACTGTCTTGCTGCAGCCGCAGCTGCCCTCCATGTGGGTATTCCGTTGAACGAGATTTCCGACGGAATCGAAGCCCTTGATGCCGTTCCAGGCCGCATGGAACTCGTCTCAGAAGAATCATCAATCAATGTGTATGTGGACTACGCACATACGGACGACGCCCTGAGCCGAGCAATCGCTGCCGCTCGTGAAGTGACCAGCGGTCGGGTGCTGTGTGTCTTCGGAGCCGGAGGCAACCGCGATCGAAGCAAACGTCCCTTGCTCGGCCGAGCCGCTGGTGCTGCCGATGTTGCCGTCGTCACCAGCGACAATCCTCGACACGAGAATCCAGAAAACATAATCAACGACATCTTGTCCGGCTGCCGTGAAGTTCCCGTCACACTTCACGTTGAGGCCGACCGAGCGGAAGCCATTCGCTGGGCCATCAATGCTGCCGAACCGGGCGACACTGTTCTCGTTGCCGGCAAAGGGCATGAGACGGTTCAGATCATCGGCAACGAACGACTTCCATTCGACGACCGGGCCGTTTGTCAGGAAACCCTCTCCGAGATCACATCATCTGTTCCTGTCGGAGCGAACTAGCTCGACAGAACATCCCCACCCTGCGGCATCATGCCGACCTATTCCCTTACCGATCTTCTGGCAGCCGTCGGCGGTCAGACGATCAATGTTTCCACACCAACAATCAGTTTCGATCGTATCGTGACTGACTCGCGGATTGTGCGTCCAGACGACGTGTTCTGGGCCATCGCGGGCGACATTCACGACGGTCATACATACATCACCGAAGCGGCCAGACGTGGCGCAGTCGCATGTGTCGTCGAACCGGATCGCGTGACCCAACCAGTGGTGCCTGTCGTCTGCGTCAACAACACTCGTCAAGCGCTCACCAAATACGCCGCCTGGCACAGGAATCAAATCGACACTCTCGTCATCGGTGTGACGGGCAGTGTCGGCAAGACAACGACTCGACATCTCCTGCACACCGTTCTCACTCAGCGGTTTGCAGGCGTTGAAAGCCCACGAAACTTCAACAACGAGATTGGCGTTCCCTTGAGCTTGTTAGAGATCACTCCCGATCACGAATTTGCCGCGCTGGAATTCGGTGCGTCTCATGAGGGAGAGATCCGTCGACACTGCGAAACAGCACGCCCGGAAATCGGTCTGCTGACGCGGATCGCTCCGTCCCATCTCGATGAGTTCGGAAACATTGACACCATCAGTCGTACGAAAGGCGAGTTGTTGGAAGCACTCCCAGCGTCCGGGTTTGCCGTGTTGAACGGTGACGATGATCGGGTGCGGCACCTCGCCTCACGAGCCGACTGCCCGACTATCCTCGTTGGCGAACGACCTCATAACGACTTCGTCGCTAACCGGGTGACCACGACAAATACTCACATTGCCTTTCGCGTCGATGGCTGTGACTTTCAGCTGCCTGCGATGGGAAGACATCATCTCACGTCGGCCCTGATGACAGTCGCCGTCGCTCGGGAGTTTGGACTTTCGACGAACGAAATCATCACCGGATTCGAACAGTTTCAACCTGTTGACGGACGCTGCCGAATGCTTCGCATTGGCGACTGGACCGTCATTGATGACACCTATAACTCGAGCCCGGCCTCAATGGAGGCAGCTTGCGATCTGCTCAGCCAGTGGCAGGGCAGGGGGCGACGTGTGCTCGTGATGGGAGACATGCTGGCCCTGGGCTCTGAGAGTCGGGCCTATCACGAACAACTGGGACGAAGGATTTCCGCATCAGGAATCGATCGGCTCATCACGTGGGGCACGGAAGCCCAACACGTTGCTGATCGTGCCCATGCCGCCGGAATGGATGCCGGCTGCATCGGCACCTGTGCGGATCCGACAACACTCAGTTTGCTGCTCGAAATGTGGCTCGAACCCGGGGACGTCGTCCTCGTGAAAGGGTCACGAGGCATGCAGATGGAGCGTGTGATTGAACAACTGAAACGCCTTTCGGAGGAACAACCGGTGGACACCACTCGCCCGTTTCGAGCGGTGGCGTAGTGAGATGATCAGTTGATTAGATGAATAGATGATTAGGAACGACTGATCGTCTCATCAACTGCTCCTCTAATCCACTATTCATCCAATCAACTCGTCAACTATTCAACCAAGGAAATTCGCGGCGGGTTCTGCTGTGTGCTGAGGGTTTGCGGGAATCTGATGCACCGTCTTTCGCGTCTCTGACGGAAGCAAATCAGGCATTGGGCCAAAGTGGTTATCTGGGTCGATCACTCCAATTGCCGCTTCACAGTAGAACCCGACCTACACCGGGTGCCGGGGGGCTTGTTCTCCCCGGCATCCTTTTTTTGAATCAGTGATAGGGAATTGAGAATGGAGCATAGGGAATGACGAGTTGTGTTCCCGACGACCTCCATTCCCACTTCTTTATTCTCCATCTTGACTACTCATCACTCTCAGTCCCCATCTCCCACCCGTGCTCCTCTGGCTCCTTCATCATCTGGCCCCCCTCCAGGACCAAATGTCGCAGCATGCGGCAGGTGACTCGCGGGTGTATCTCACCGCGCGGATTGCCCTCGCTGCGGTGGTGTCCTTTCTGGTTGCGATTCTGTTGGGGCCGTCCGCCATACGCTGGCTGCAGGCTCGGGCCGGAGAACGGATCGATAGCGCTTCCGCCAGGTTGAATGAGCTGCATGCAGAAAAGGCGAACACACCGACGATGGGGGGGATGTTCATCGTCGCTGCCATCGTGACTGCCGTCCTGTTCTGTGGGGATCTCACCAGTCGCTACATTCAAATCGGACTGTTTGTCACCATCGGCTTTGCGATCCTCGGTGCAGTCGATGACTGGATCAAGCTGGCGACAACTCGTCGTGGCCTCAGCGTCCGCCAGAAACTGGCCGTTCAAATCCTGCTCGCGGTCGTTGCCGGCTGGTGGCTCTACCTCGAACAGCAGACAAAACCCCTGGGGCTCGAACTCATCTGGCCGCTCGGTAATGCGAGTCTCTTGTTGGGCAGCGGTTTCATCGCCTGGAGCATGCTCGTGTTCGTCGGCAGCTCAAACGGCGTGAACCTGACCGACGGCCTTGATGGGCTTGCCACAGGCTGCATGATCTTCGCTGGGACAGCCTTCGTCGCATTGAGTTATGTGGCGGGGCATGTGGTCATCGCTGAATACCTCAGCATCCCCTACATCGCCGGCAGCGGTGAGATCGCTGTGCTCGTGAGTGCGATGGTCGGTGCCATGCTGGGCTTTCTGTGGTTCAACTGCTACCCGGCCCAGGTCTTTATGGGTGACACCGGCTCATTGCCGCTCGGTGCCATTCTCGGACTGGCCGCTCTCGTCACCCGTCAGGAGGTTCTGCTCATCCTGATCGGCGGTGTGTTCGTGATCGAAACGCTAAGCGTGATCGCCCAGGTTGGCTGGTTCAAGATGACCGGAAACCGGCTGATCGCGTGCAGTCCGCTCCACAATCACTTTCTGTTCAAGGGGCAACATGAGCACAAGATCGTGGTCCGCTTCTGGATTGGTTCAGCTCTGCTCGCACTCTCCGCAGTCGCAAGTTTGAAAGTGCAATAAATGGAAATCGCTTGAAACATCGAAGTTACTCCCGGCGTGAACATGGCACTTGTGTTCACCCGGTCAGGCAACGTTAGGGAGAGAGGGATCGGAGGCCGGTTCGACAGCAGTCGAGTCGGCTTCCACCTTTTTTTCGGGACTCGGTGAGAGCGGCAGGGGATCATGGCCGGAGGAATCCGCACGATCGGACCGGGCAACTGTCGACATTTTGCAACAATTCTGTTGACAGCACGCAACACGAGCTAGGTTTGTCGAGTCCCTGATCAAATCTCCCACTTTCCTCGTCCGAAAGGTCTTCCCATGCTCGGTCTCGTTATCGCCATCATTGCGGTTGCCATTTCCATCGTGAGCGTCGCCATTCAACTCATCAGTCTTCGTCAGTCGATCGACGCAGCCGCCGCTCAGATGCAGCAGAACAGCAAATAGATCCGCTGAGTCAAGAGACCGTTGTCCACACGGCACTCTCTCATTCCGGCCTTCTGATCACGACGTCCACCAAATCAGCAGTGCGGGCCATCGAAGCATGCGGGCACGTGAGTCTGTCCACCAGTGATCGACTCAAAAAATGAAATCAGCCGGCCGACACACTTTGTGCCGGCCGGCTTCATTCGCAATTTGCCGTAGCCGCTTGATTCATCGGACGACACTACGGTCGATCACGACCCTGAGCGATCCGCCGCAGGCCGATCTTTCAATCTGTGGCAGTTTCTGCCGGACAATGCTGTCCACGCGTGCAACCCGACCGATCGATTCAATCACAATGATTGGATTGGTCGACGGAACCTGCGTTTCGTCTTTCCGCTTGCCTGCGTCGAGCGACGACTGACACGTCCAATCAGACGATGTCAGACATAATCCCCTGTCGTTCCAGGAGGGGAGAAGTCCGGGGCAGGGACTCGTGTCAGACTGGGATGGATGCACGATCACGGGGCCGTTCTGCGAACGGTCGCAAATCAGTTTTTGATGACGGACTTTTCGCCCTCGATCGCAGATCGAGGAACGCGTGCGAGAAAACTCCCATCTTCCAACAAACCATCGCCCTCCAGAAACAAACTGTGAACATTGCCACACCGGTCCATGCAGCTGACACGTGATGCCTTCGTTGCGACCGTCCTGATGCTGCTCGGCATTGGGTTGATGATGGTCGTGAGTGCGAGCATCACGTCACGACCTTCGACGAGCGACGAAGTCTACCTTGTTCGACATCTTGTGTTTCTCACAGTTGCCATCATCGGCGGAGTCACGGCTGCGATGTCGCCCCCGTCCATTTGGAGGAGGATTGCCCCCTGGGCCTTTCTCGCAACGCTGGTCCTTCTCGCGATCGTCCTGATCCCCGGAGTCGGTACGGAAGTCAACGGCGCCCGCCGCTGGCTGCGCTATGGACCGGCCTCGCTTCAGCCGTCAGAGATGGCCAAGGTCACGCTGCCATTATTTCTGTGCTGGGTGATTGACCGCCGACGAAGCCAGTACGGTCAGATCGAAGTGGCTGCTCCTCCCTTGATCCCGATTGCCCTGACCGTGTTCCTCGTGTTGCAGGAGCCGGACCTCGGAACGTCGGTCTTTCTCTGTCTCACATCGATGATCTGCCTGTTTATCGCGGAATGGCCGCTGTGGCAGTTTGTACTCGCGGGTGGCTTTGCAGTTCCATTCGCAGCAGGGGTCGTCGCGCTCAGGCCGTATCAATTAGAGAGGATCAACGGGTTCCTCGCTGCCTGGAACGACTTTGATCAGGCCCCGTACCAGATTCAGCAATCACTGACGACGCTCGGCGTCGGCGGAGGCACGGGCGTTGGCCTCGGTCGTGGAGCCCAGAAGCTCAGCTTTCTCCCGGAAGCGAATACAGACTTTGTGTTTGCTGTGATCGGAGAAGAACTCGGCATCATCGGCACGCTGGGGTTAATCAGCCTCTGGATTGCCCTTCTCCTACTGGGAATTCGCCTGCTTGTCCGAGTGCAGCGGCGCACGTTTGCCTTCACCGCTGCGACGACGCTGTTGATACAACTCGTACTTCAGGCTTCAATCAATGCTTGCGTGGTGACAGCTCTGCTGCCTCCCAAGGGCATCCCTCACCCCCTCGTGAGCTACGGGGGCAGCAGCCTGGTGATGAGTGTCCTCGCCATCGGGATCATCCTCAGCCTCTCCCGCGACAAATCGAAGTTTGCACTTCCGCCTGACAACAAACTCGACGACACTCTGTCCCCGACATGATTACTGTCTGGATGGGAATCGAGTGAATGTCAGGACGACTTTACGTCTTCGCTGGCGGTGGGACAGGAGGGCACCTCTTCCCGGGGATTGCCGTTGCTGAGCGCCTGGTTCAGCGTGAGCCGGATGCCCGCATTCGATTCCTTGGCACCGATCGTTCCGTCGAACGTGAGATCCTCTCGAAGACACGCTACGATCATGTGCCACTCGTCAGGGAAGGGAACCGCCGCCTCTGGAGCCGAGTCGGTGGTCTCGCGAGCGGATATCGTTCGGCACTCGACCTCATGCTCAAGGACAGACCGGCAGCAGTGATCGGTTGTGGCGGAGGGGCATCTGTTGCTCCGATACTCGCAGCTCGTCGATGGAAAGTCCCCGTCTTCCTGCTGGAACAAAACGTCATCCCCGGCCGCGCGACAAGACTGCTGGCCAGACTGGGGACTTCTGTATGCCTCACCTACCCGGAGTCTGCAACACTTTTGCCTAAATCGGCTCGCATGCATGTAACCGGTAACCCCGTCCGACAATTGATCTCAGATCTGTCGATGAGTCCGTTTCCCATATCAGAGAGCCCGCATCAGCAGACGCTGCTCGTGCTGGGGGGGAGTCAGGGGGCCCATTCGATCAACGACACGATGATTCGTTTCGCCGAACACGACTCGCGGCCGCTCGACGGCTGGCGCGTCATCCATCAGACCGGCCCAACGGATGCAGAGGTCGTTCGAGCTGTCTATGGACGACTCGGACTCGATGCTCTTGTCGAGCCGTTCTTCGATGACATGGTGCCACATTACCGGAATAGTGACATGGTCGTGTCGCGGGCAGGGGGGACGACGCTCTCAGAGTTGGCGTGTGCAGGTCTCCCCGCATTGCTGGTCCCGTATCCCTTTGCCAAAGACGATCATCAAACGGCCAATGCCAACATCTTCGTTCAGAACGAGGCTGCCGATCTGATACCGACGCTCAACTCCGAAGACGGTCAGAAGGAATTCATGCGCATCCTCGAAAACTACCTGAGTCATCCCGAACTGCGACTGAAGCGAGCACAACACATGCGAAGCCTCGCGCGACCGCGAGCAGCCGAAGAAATCGCATCGCTTGTCATCAGCGGGTCAACGTGACCAAACCTGCTACCCCAACTGTAGTACCACGGAAACACGGAAACACGGAGAGGATCCTGCCAAAGCTCCCTCTTTTCCTCTGTGTCTCGGTGCCTCCGTGGTGAATTCCTCTCGAATCAACCAAGCTCTCGTAGGTCTGACTTCACGGTCGACACCTCATCCGGCAGAATGGGGGCATGCAATGGACAGACAAACATTTACTGCTCATCACCGGGGCGACCGGGTTTGTTGGCAGCCATGTCGCTGAGGAAGCGACAAAGCGCGGAATCCGTGTGCGCGCGCTGGTGCGACAATCGAGTCGCATCAAGTTCCTTCAAAAACTGGGGGTCGAGTGGGTCAGCGGAGCGATGACAGAGCCGTTCTCCCTCAAAGCGGCGCTCAATGACGTGACCCATGTCGTTCA
Source organism: Planctomycetaceae bacterium (assembly GCA_020426325.1). Lineage (GTDB taxonomy): Bacteria > Planctomycetota > Planctomycetia > Planctomycetales > Planctomycetaceae > JAHBXU01. Next base: position 36,808 of record JAGQQG010000037.1, read on the forward strand.
ATGTGCAGCCATGGTGGGGGACTGGGGTGACCCCCGCCGTTACCACGAGGTCAATGCGGCCGGCCTGGAATCATTCTTCGAGGAGGCCCGGCACTGCGACAAGCTCCAACGGTTCGTCCATCTCAGTTCGTTGGGTGTGTATCCGGCTGGCGATCATCACGGCACCGACGAAACGGACCCCACAAGCGACACCGGCATTGACGGCTACACGACGAGCAAAATCGAAGCCGAGAAGATCATGACGCATTACGTCAATCGGGAGAAACTCCCCGTCGTCGCTCTGCGTCCGGGGTTCATCTACGGTCCACGGGATAAGACGGTGCTGCCACGCATCATCACACGTTTGCGAGACGGCAAGGCGTCCTACATCGGCGACGGCCAAACAGTTCTGAACAACACATATGTGAAGAATCTCGTCGATGCCATCTTTCTCGCCCTCGATCGCAATGATCACGTCGGAGAGTTCTTCAACATCCGTGACGAACGACTCGTGACCAAACGGGAGTTCATTGAGACAATAGCTGTCTACGGTGGACTGCCGAAGCCCAAGCGGGAGATTCCTTTGGGGGCGGCGAAGGTCATTTCCACGGGGTGGGAATGGTTATGGAGAACAATCAACATGGAATCGGCTCCGTCGTTGTCTCAGGCAACGGTCAAGTTTCTGGGATACAACCTTGATTACTCTATCGAAAAGGCCAAGAAGGAACTGGGATACAAACCGCAGGTCGACTTCAAGGACGCGATGCAGTCTACTCTCGACTGGTATCGCCAGAAGGGGCGGATCTGATGAACGAGACCCTGACTCCGACCGCCGATTCGACGCCCGACGCGACTAAGGAAGCTGACAGGTTCAGCTGGTGGAATGTCTGGCTGTTCCTCGTCCAGCGGGTCTTCCTGTACTTCGTGCTCTACGCCCTGTCGATCGGCCCGTTCTATTGGGAATGGTACAAGTCCCGCTACGTCGACGGATCAAGCGTTCTCGCCGCCTTCTACCTGCCGCTGGTCTGGATTGCTGAGGTCGTGCCGCCGTTCGGAGAGTGGATGAACTGGTACATTCACCTGTGGACCGGATAATCAGGCATTGACTGCAACCGCTTGGGCAACGGCGTCCCTCATCTTCGCGAGACCCGTAATGGCGACCTCTTCAGCGGGTTGTTTCCAGTAGTCGCGATTGAAAAGTTCCAGTGACAGGGCTCCGTTGAAGCCGGTGCGCCTGAGAAGATTGATGATCTCATTCAGGGGAGCGTTGCCGTCGCCGGGGTAAACGCGGTCCGCATCATTGAGCGTCTCGCGAGGCCGGTCGGTCGGGTAGTCATTCATGTGGAAGCAGTGCAGGGCAGTGCCCGCGATGACCCCAAGTCCATCGAACCCCGATCCTCCGCGATAGACGTGGTAGACATCTGGAAGCACGCAGGCGTGTGGGTGTCCGCTCTCGACTGCGACGAAGACCGCTTCTCCGAGACGCGAGAGGTTCCTGGAAGGTCCCCAGACTTCGATCTGCGGGATCACGCCGATCACTTCTCCCGCTTTCAGCAGAGCTCCGTAACGTTCCGCGACAACAAACAGATCGAGCTTGGGTGAGTCCTGACCACTGGCACCAGCAGGCGGGGCTGCTATGTGTGATCCCCCGATCGCTTTCACGAGTTCCATATCCCGCCGGGCGTCTTCGAGCCCCTTCTCCCGCTGTGCGTCGTCGTCCACGATCCAGTTGGCAAACCCGATTGCACTTTCGACACGCAGGCCGTGATCTTCGAGTCGCTTTTTGAGGTCCGGCAGCGAGCCCCCTTCGTCCTTGTACTTCTGGATGTCGCGTGTCCAGGGTTCAATACCGTCATATCCGGTCTTGGCTGCGAGGTCGATCTGTTCGACGAGCGTGAGTTCCTGCCCACGAATAGTGCCCGTATTGAGACAGTAACGGGGATTGAATTCGGCTGTCGTCGAGTCAGAGGCAGCAGCGGATGATCGGAACGTACACCATGAGGCAGCAAGAGCAGTGCCAGTTGTGAGAGCGTCGCGTCGGTTCATTGGAGTTCTCTCAGGATGCAAAACCGTAAGCGGTTATACAAAGCCAACAGCCATCAGCCAGTCCCGCGGCCCTGATCGTAGGCTTCGAGGTCTTTAAGGAACAGGGCGAGCGAGGATTGCAGGGTCTCGCGGCTGATCTTCCAGGTCGGCTGGTCTTCCGTGTACTTGCTGCAATGATCGACGAGCAGACGGTGAAAGAACTTGAACAGATGCCTCGGTGCCCGCAAACGTGCGAAGATGCCGATCAGTTCTTCGCGGGACAGAGCGTCATCGAAAAGGTCCTTCACCGACGGTGGTTTGTCGGCCAGTTTTGCACAGGCCCGGATACGGTCATTCGCCACGTCGTACAACGACTCGCCCGTCCACTCCAGGGAGGGAATCAGGTTCTGCTTGTCCAGCCGCGAACGTTCATAGAACTCCTTCTCCTGACGGTTGAGATAATGCACAACCGCAGCTGGCAGCAGCATCTTGAAAGCAATCCCCGGATGTTTGAGGAACTTGTTGTCGAACATCGGCCACAGGAAGTCGCGAATGCGTTCGGGCGACCCGTTGATTAAGTGTGGCTCATCAAGACGGTCGACCATGACCACGATGCTGGTGAAGCCCAGCGTCTGGAGGATGTTCTGCAACTTCATCAACAGGCCATAGCGATCGTCGCTGCGGAACATTGTCGGCATCGGCTGCCCGCTGATCTCGGAACTGTCAAAGTTCGCGAGAATCTTCCGGAGCGTGTTCGACTGATGATCAAACACGCGCAGTTGTCGTTTCACTTGCCAGCCACGCCACATGAGTCGTAGCTGACGAAACAGCCAGGGAGTCCAACCTGCCAGCAGGATAGCCCCAACCCACCAGTTGAGGAGTGTCTGCCATTCGCTCTGCCAGAGAACGAGGCCGATGGTGACCAAAGTGACCACGATTCCGATGATCAAATCCCGCCAGGTTGTCCAAGTGCGAAAACCAAGCTTGCGCCTGAGTTGATGCCAGCCCTGCTTATGAGCCATATCACGGTTGTGATCGTAAAACGATGCCAGCAGGAGGATATCGCGCTGCTGCAACCGAGAGAGTTCATTCAGGTCTTGCGGTCGGATCGTTTGCGACTCCTCGGTGGACTTCGGATCGCGAATTCCGTCAGCCAGTTTAGTGGTCGCCAGCGTCAGGATGGCGTCCATGTGGTCCCAGAGTTTCCAGTTAGTCAGAGCCTTCTCCTGCTTCCGTTGACGGCCGTAGAGGCGTTCACGAAATGAATCCAGGAAGGTGTTGAAGTCGTCATATTCGATGATGAAAGCACGCTGATTGGGGTGCTCGAGGTTGTACCGCTTCAGCTGTGAGACCATTTGCAACCGGAGAGCCGTCTTGCCAGCCCCCTGCTCACCGAAGACGACGGAGGTTGACGGGGACTGCGGGTTACCGAAGATCTTGTCCCAGGCCGGATGATGTGTTCCCTCGAGGCAATGCTGCAGGAACACATGATCAGATTGAGCATCCTCCTGAGCGAAGGGATTCTCCGTGATGCCGTAGTGGTCAAGGAGTTGGTGAACCTTCATCGTTTGGCTGTTCCGTTTGATTTGAGAGACGTCGCATCCATGCGGTTTAACCGATGATCAAAGCCCCTGCAAGAAGCGATCTGCTCTCGATGAGACACAGCGTCACTTGTTAACTGGGGATGTGTGCGTAAATGGCGCTTGTGAAAAATCCGTTCGAGACATTTCGCACATACCCCAAACACATCTATCCATCCTCATTGTTTTTGTTGATGTAATCGTTTGACATTCGTTTGTCGTGTAGTTAGCCTCAATTCGCGTAGGCTGCGCAGGCATCCCAAAGCCGATATCCGAGATTGATGCGGGCGATGGCGCGACGGGACAGAGCGGACCAGCCTTGGACACTTTTCTTTCAGGGGGGAGGAACTGCGAATGAAACGGAAAGCAATCTGGATGGCGGCAGCCCTGACCATGGGGCTGGCTGTGGTCGTCGGAACTTCAAACGCTGGGTGGCACAACCACGGATCCTATGGAGGATCTGTCGGCTATGGTTCCGGCGGCGGCTCTTACGGGTCGTATGGTTCCAGTGGCGGGTCATATGGATCAGGCGGCGGGTCGTATGGATCATACGGGTCAAGTGGTGGGGCCTATGGTTCCAGTGGAGGTTCTTACGGGTCACACGGATCAAGTGGCGGCTCGTATGGATCAAGTGGTGGCGGTCGGGTGATTCGTCGAATCCACCGACGTCTCCATGGAAGCAGCGGTGGTTCCTACGGGTCGTACGGTTCCAGTGGCGGTTCCTATGGTTCCAGCGGTGGTTCCTACTGAGCACGAATGTGAAGTATGATTCATGTAAGTGAGTCATACCGAAATACACCGATGGGGAGCAGGGCGGAGTATTCCGGCCTGCTCCCTGTTTCTTTTGGTTGGGCCGTCGTTCACACTGAAAGACAGGATCTGTGGAATCGAAGGCGAGCTTGCTCTCCCAGGATTTGTGATGTCAGATGAAGTTCAACAGGACCGTCCCTGGGACGCGATTCCGCGCTGGCCGCGTCGGCTCCTCTCCGCATGGCTGCTTTACCATGTGATTGCGATCGTGATGCCGCCCTTGGCGATCCCTCCGACATCCTCACTCTTGAGCGAAATCGCTGGCCTCTTTCGACCGTATACCGAGGGACTGCATGTCAATCATGGCTACCATTACTTCGCTCCTCAGCCGGGTGAGAGCACATTAATCGCGTTTACCGCGACAAGGCCGGAGGGGACTGAGGTGAAAGGGATCATGCCCAACCGCCAAATCTGGCCGCGCCTCCTCTATCACCGGCACTTCATGCTGACCGAATCTCTCGGTTACATCCCGGAAGAGTTGCGAGAGGACTGGGTGAAATCGTATGCCCGTTGCATCTCGAGGAAGACACAATGCTCCAAAGTCGAGCTCACGCGTCTCCTGCACTACATGCCAACCATGGAGATGGTCAATCGGGGCGTTACGCTCGATAACCCGCGCAGCTTCGACCGATCAGTCCTGGGAGTTTATCAAAGGGAAGAGGAGTGACCCCACCTCGCTCGCGGGGAGATGCCAACCCTGTTGATGGTTTTCGATCAGCGAATTTGTTCTCAAGGTGAGTGAACCAACGTCTGTGCCATGTCTCTCATGAACGCACCACTGCCGCTTGCAGCATCGGACGAACAGGAACCGATGTACGATAATGATTTCGAGAAATCGATCGATGACGTTTCACACTTAGATACACGGAACGATGGTGGTTCAAACATCGTCAGTCGGTATTTGACGGATCTTGCTCACCAGTCTGCCGAGACATGGAATCGTTTCTGGTACACGCCGACTGATCCGGCCACTCTGGGGCTGATCCGACTGCTGACGGGCATGATGCTCGTTTACACGCATTGGGTCTGGGGGCTGGACTTTGAATCGTTCTTCGGCCCGGAGTCCTGGGTCAACTCGGAACTGGTTCAACGGTATCAGCAGGATAGCTACGTATTCTCTCTCTGGTTTCTCGTTCCGTATGAGTATGCGTTCGCTGTTCACATGATGTGCGTGGGAATCCTCGGGCTGTTTGCCTTGGGCGTGTTCACACGGGTCACATCGATTCTGTCGCTCCTCATTGTGATCTCCTACTCGAATCGGCTGCCCACTGCCCAGTATGGGCTCGACCAGGCCAATGGACTCCTCACGCTCTACTTGGCGATCGGTCCCAGCGGGGCGGCCTATTCGATCGACAGCTGGCTCAGGCGGGCCAGAGGCATGATTCCCCCGCGGACAGCCGTCGGTCTGGGTTTTGACAGTTACGGTCCCAGTATTCACGCCAACATTGCGATTCGGCTGATCCAAATCCATATGTGTGTGATCTACCTCTTCGCGGGCCTCGGCAAGCTGCAGGGTGACGCGTGGTGGGATGGGTTGGCCATGTGGATGGCATTCTCGAATCGCGAATACCAGACCGTCGACATGTTGTGGCTATCCAACTACCCATGGCTGATCCATGCGATGACCCATGTCACCATCCTCTGGGAAGTGTCTTACTGTGCCCTCGTCTGGGTTCCCATCCTGCGACCGATTGTGCTGCTCATGGCTGTTGTGACCCACGTTGGGATCGGCCTGTGCATGGGGATGTGGACCTTCGCGATCATCATGATGGTGGGCAACATGGCCTTCGTGCCCTCTCACATGATCCGCCACGTTGTTCACCTGATGACGACCCGTCGACATCGGGTAAAATCCCTTTCCCACTAAAGTGGGGAGGAGGACAAACATCTCCAATTATCAAACGCTAAATTGACGGCGAGAATTCAAAATCGCCAGAGAAACTTCCTCTATCCAAACGTCCGAACCGACCACAATCCACAACTCCCATTCTCCTTGCGGGAAAACCAAGTCCCGCGGATTTCCTGTATTCTTACCTGAGATCCCATTTCAAATCACTTCGTTGAAATCTTTCCGACACAAATCTCCGCCCTTGCGTTCTGACCGACCACTCGGTAGACTCACGGAAATGTGGTATATTATGGTCTCAAGGCGCTGCGTCATTTGCGGTCAAGGTCGCTACATGACAAACTGGTTCAAGAATCATCGATCTGTCACATCCCCTTTGAGAACTCAATAGACGCTTTCGGTGCATGTACGCGAGATTGCTTTTCGATCAGAAATCCAATCGATCTCTAACGTTCCATCGGGGCGATTTATTTGTGGTATTGTCTGCTGGCGAGGCATCTTGATGTCGCCACGGTAAAATTGCATCAGTGGTAGATTCAGGACTGAGTGCTAATCTGACTTGGAGCGTTCTTCCTTCAATGAACACATTTTGTCCAATTATTAAAATACCTGCGTTCCTTTCAATGCTGTGCCTGCTCGGGCTGTTCAGTGGGTGTCAGAAGGAAGAATTTGTTGATACTCGCGAACGTGTTGCAGTCGTGCCTGTCACAGGCAAGATCCTCTTGGATGGTAAGCCCTTGGTCGGTCCTGCAGTTGCGAAAATCGTCATGCACCCTGCGGATTCTGAAACAGAGGAAGGAATTCCAGCAGACGTTCCAGCACCATCTGCGTGGACAGAAGCTGATGGCACGACTTTCAAAATGGGAAGCTATGAAGGTGGTGATGGGGCGCCGGTCGGCACTTACAAACTGACGATTGATGTTGGGAAAAGGTCTCTCATGAATGGATCGTTCAAGAGGGGTCCCTTGGACGGTAAATATGCTGATCCCGAAAATCCGGTTCAGGAAATCACCGTAACCGGGGACGAAGGGAGCATCGACCTGGGAACGATCGAGCTGACGTCTGACTGAATCACTTGAATCAATGTCCGGCAGTAATGCCGGTTATGGGTATCCGTATCCTTGTTCCCTTACTGGAGGCTAGATTATGCGTCGTTCTCGAAACCGCGGGTTTACGCTCATTGAGCTGCTCGTTGTGATCGCGATTATCGCGATTCTCATTGCACTGCTTCTCCCGGCAGTCCAGCAGGCGCGCGAAGCCGCTCGCCGTACTCAATGCCGGAACAACCTGAAGCAACTCGGGCTTGCTTTTCACAATTATCATGATGTCTTTGGACAGTTCGAGTGCCCGGAGTTGGTCATTACGACGAAAGGTACGGGTGCAGGTGTCTTCTCGATGAGCAGCCACGGCTGGGTTCAGCCCCTCCTGCCATACTTCGATCAGGCCAACGTCTATAACCAAGTGACGAATTATCCAAACGGTGCAAACTATTTGAACCCAATGCAGCTCACGTTGAATGTCCCAAGCGACCCCAGCATGGGATTGACCGCGATTGGGGAAGCTTACAACACGGTGATACCTGGCCTGCAATGCCCATCGACTCCAGATGGTGGTGGCGGGGTTGTCGAAGTTTTTGTTCCTGCGGGGAGTGACATCGATCTGGGCGTTCCCACAGGCGAGGACTGGTACATGAAAAGTGGACGATGTGACTATGAGATCGTCTCAGGCGTCCGCGCAGGGTATTATGATTATTCTGCAAAGCCTGCATTCGATGCAGCTGGGATTGCACGCCCCTCCAGTCGAGCTGCAATTCTCGAACAAAACACGATTCTGCTCGACACTCCCCTGATTTACGCCGCACTCATGCAACCTGGTCCGATCGCCGGAGCTGGCAATCTCAAGATCCGAAATATTACGGATGGCACATCCAATTCGCTGATGCTTGTGGAGCAGGCCAGTAAGAATAATTTGTACTGGGCGAGAGAAAAGCAGGACGCCACCTCTGCCCCAGCAGAGTATCCCGGTCAGACATTTTTCGGTGGTGGGGGATGGGGTGATGCCTGGCACGAAAACTGGATGAAGGGCTCCAACGCGGATGGAACCGACATCGCACTTGGATCCGATGGTGGTGGGCCCTGTATCATCAACTGCTCCAACCGACTCGGGGCTGGCGCCTATTCATGGCACACTGGGGGCACGCACGCTTTGCTGGCGGACGGCTCGGTCCAATTTATCAATGCAAATCTGAGTCCGATCGTCATGACCTCATTGATCACCTGCGGGGGTGGTGAGGTGACCGGCGAATTCTAGTCACGCAGATCTTGACAAGTCGTTACCCATGAGCGATGCAGCGGCTTTTCGTCCCTGCATCGCTTTCTCATTTCAAGGTTAGGGAATGAATTCGAATTTTTCATCCTCGGCTTGAGCTTAGCCAGAGGGACATCTTGTGCGGATGAAAAGGATAGCACCTCCCCTAAAGCGAAAGTACGGTCCTCGAACTCATCAGAGGTCACAGCTTTGGTTACGGGCCATGAAACAGAGCCCATTGATTTACGGTCAATCGAAATGTAGGCTAAGTAGCACCAGTTGCGTTCGTTTTCTTCTTTCCTGTTCGCTTGGTATTCCTCAAGGAGAGTACGATGAGATTGCAGCAACCTCGAAACCGCGGGTTCACACTCATTGAACTGTTGGTGGTCATTGCGATCATTGCGATCCTGATCGCATTGCTGTTGCCTGCCGTCCAGCAGGCACGAGAGGCGGCTCGCCGAACACAGTGCAAAAACAACATGAAGCAGATTGGACTGGCGTTTCACAATTATCACGATGTGTACGGTCAGTTCCCGCTGGGAGACATGCTGCACGTTTCTGCGTCTGGGGCGGGTCCATTGACAGTGACGGGTGTCATCCAGTCGCATCCCTGGTCGTATTCTCTGCTGCCTTATCTGGACCAGGGAAATGTTTACAACCAGATCGATGGGTTAGGAGGGATCAACACCTCCGCCGCAGTCCAGGCACTGACCATTACCCCCGTCCCCCCCTATATGTGTCCGTCGACACCTCGTTCGAGCACAACGGTGACACAAGTTCTTCCCGGTGGCGCATCGTTTGAAAGCGGTGCAGTTGTGATTCCCGCTGACATCACATTCCAAAGTGCTGCCTTGGATTACACGATCCTGGAAACAGTGAGCGGTCAAATCGACGATGTGGCCTATCCGCCGACGGGAGATCCTCCGAACGATGATCAGGACGGCGCGATGGGGGCCGAAGCTTTTGTGTTGACAACGTCTGCAGGAATGATTCCCGGAGCTGGCGAAGGAGCCAACAAGATCCGAAATATTACCGACGGAACATCGAATACGATCCTGAGCTTCGAAATGGCAGGTCGGGAAACTCTTTACCAGAACGGACAGCCGGTTCCACAAGCCGCATCCTATCCAGCCGATGGACTCCTCGCCTGTGCAGATGATCCGGGCTGCGTTCACAACGATATCCTGGGACCTCTCGGTTGGGCGTTCTGGACTGCAGGTGAGGGACAAGTTCAAGGTGCCCGCTATACCGGAACACTCGGAGCGTTGTCTGCGGGAGGTGAAGAGGGCCCGTGTTTCATGAATTGCACGAATTACAACTACTTTATTGATCCGACCGGCCCATACTCTTTCCACACCGGTATCGCGATGCATCTGCTGGCCGATGGTTCCGTCAGAGGCATCAGTGAAAACGTGTCAGCATTCGTCTGGGCATCGTTGGGGACGGCAAGAGGCGGCGAGGTTTTTGACTTCTGAGATCGCCTCACCTAATGGCAAAAAGGGGATGAATCAGCCTGGCAATTACGGTGCTGATTCATCCCTTGTTTTTTCTGAATTCAACCACACCTTCTTCACGGACGTAAGAAATGAGTAATGTCAGTCGATTTCTTCAATCATATGGAGGATCACAACGGGTTCGGCTTCTCTTCTTCGGAATGTTTTGTCTGATCATGATCTCCTGTTCTTCGGGCTCTCCACAACCTCCCGATGACAAAGAAGTGATTCCCATCAATGCCGTGGTCCATCTGGATGGGCAGCCTGCCGTGGGGGTGTTGGCCATGTTCGTTCCCAAAGTAAATGCGAATTCAAAGGACCCCACCTATTTCAAGGGGAAAGTTGATGGGGAAGGGAAACTAAGTATTGGGACTTTCACCGACAACGACGGCGTTCCCCCAGACGACTATGTCCTGACCTTCGTGAAATACGACACCTCAACAATCATCATCGGGCAGAAGCCTGCGGATCTTCTGCAGGGTAAGTATTCGAATCCTGCAAATTTGGAACATACGATCAGTGTTCCTTCAGGAGTCCCCAGTTTTGACGCGGGGGTCATTGAACTCACGTCTCCGGAATGAACGAGTCGTAGGGGCATCTCATGTGGATCCCATCACAATTTGAAGATGGTTTCCTCATATTTGCCTGATACTTTCTGTCGGCGTTGTTAATTATCTTCGACTCATCGTGGTCCGATTTCAGGACGGGGACATAACGAAAAAAGCTTACGAAGAGCTGTCCAGAAACCTGCGGCACCAGTGTTCGAAGCAGAGGAGATTCCAGAGCCGATAGCTGTGGTCCCATTGCTTTTGCATGTGCTCATCGATCAGCCGCTGCACGGCCTTCGCGTTGAAAATGCCCCGGGCTCTGGCGGTCTCGCCGAGCAGTGAGTCGATCAACAACTCCTTCAGTTCCGCACGGAACCACGGAGCCAGTGGCACGCCGAAGCCCATCTTCTTGCGGGTCTGAATGGACTCGGGCAGCAGGTCTGCAAACGTCTCCGTGAGGATCACCTTGCCTCGACCTCCCTGCATCTTCAGGTCGATCGGCATGCGTGCTGCCAGTTCGACCACATGATGATCGAGAAACGGCGAACGTGCTTCAAGACTGTACGCCATTGAGGCAATGTCCACCTTCTTGAGAATGTCGAACGGCAGATACGTCAACACATCCGCACAGGTCGTTCGTGTGAGAAAGTCACGATCGGGACACTCCTCATACGCCCGGAGGAGCACGCGGTCCGTCACGGTATGGTCAAGTTGGGCTGCGAACTCTTTCGAGAAGAGGGAGTCCCGCATGTCCCGGTCGAAGATGCCGATCCACCGCAGGTATCGCAGTTCAGGCGACTGCCCCAGGGCCGCTGCAAATCGCTTGATCCGGCGGGGCAGCGACCGTTGTTCGCCTGACGACGGGATCTTCTGCCAGAGGTCCCACCCAAACACTTTCCGCATCCAGCCCGGCAGCACATCCAGACGTCCCGCGAGTTTGACCGCCTGATAACGGTCGTACCCGGCAAACAATTCATCGCCGCCGTCTCCGGAAAGTGCAACCGTCACTTCGCGACGCGTCACTTCCGAGAGATACATCGTCGGAATTGCTGAACTGTCGCTGAATGGCTCGTCGTAATGCCAGATGATCTTCGGCAGCAGATCGATTGCGGACGGCTCGACAATGTACTCGTGATGATTCGTTCCTAACCGGGCCGCCGCCTCACGGGCATACGACGTCTCGTCAAACTCCTTGACCGGAAACCCGATGGAGAAGGTGTGAATCGGCTGCTCCGACAACGACTGCATCAGTCCTGCGATGATCGTCGAGTCGATCCCTCCGGACAGAAACGCACCCAGCGGCACGTCCGACCGCATGCGAAGGCGGACGGCATCTGTCAGTTTTTCCCGCAGGCGTTCACGCCACTCTTCGGGAGGCAGATTCGTCTCAGTCGGTTCTGCATAGCCCGGTCGCCAGTAGCGGTCAATCGTGAGGTGTCCGTCCTGCCAAACGGCCCGATGCGCAGGTGGCAACTTGTTGTAACCTTTGAGAATGCAATGCGGGTCGGGGACGTACTGATAGGCGAGATACAGATCGACCGATTGCGGGTCGAGTTCACGCGGAGCATCGGAGACTTGCAGCAGAGCTTTCAGTTCGCTGGCGAACAGGAGTCGATCCGGGTCATGCCGATAGAACAGCGGCTTCTGTCCCAACCGATCACGAGCGAGTAGCAGTCGCCGCTGGTTGTTGTCCCAAATCGCGAACGCGAACATCCCCCGCAGGTGGTCCACACAGTCCGCTCCGTACTCCTCGTAGAGGTGCACGATGACTTCCGTATCGGTGTGCGTCGAGAAACGATGCCCGCGGGCTTCGAGTCCGGGTCGCAGTTCCCGATAGTTGTAGATCTCACCATTGAAGGCGATCCAGACGGTGCCGTCCTCGTTCGAGAGCGGCTGGTGTCCTCCCTCCAGATCGATGATCGACAGCCGTCGAAACCCCAACGCTGCATTCGCGCCACCGAAATTCTGCGAGAAGTACGTGCCCGCGTCATCCGGCCCGCGATGCCGGATTGCGTCCGTCATCTTCTGCAGGACCGCCTCGTTCAGCGATCGACCGTCATTGAGCCAGGCAGAGCCCGCGATACCGCACATGGGAAGAAGGGAGTAGGGAATAGCGAACAGGGAACAGGAGAGGAGCGGAAGCGTCAGGAGGAGTCCGTACGGCGGAACGCCGCTTGCGGTTTCGCACAGAGTTCACGGTACAACGCGGCGTATGCCTGCACCATCCCATCGACGCTGAATTCTTCGGACATCCGCTGTCGGCCAGCATCACCCAGTCGTCGTGCAAGATCTTCCTGCTGGATCAGCCGCGTCGTGAACTGGGCGAAGCCGACACCATCCCCTACGTCGACCAGATACCCCTGCCGGTCGTGCTGCACGAGTTCGCGATTGGGCGGAATGTTCGTCACAACCACGGGAAGTCCAGTCGCCATCGCCTCCATCAGGCTGTTGGACATCCCCTCAAAATCGCTCCCCAGCCAGTAGACGTCCAACAGCTGCATGAGCTTGGAGACGTCGCTGCGATGGCCCAGGAAGCGGACGTGATGGGCACATTCGAGAGACGCTGCTCTTTGGATCAAAGCGTCCCGCTCAGGGCCGTCACCAATGATCAACAGGTACGCTCGTTCGTCCGCCTGTCGGAGCACCTGGATAGCCCACAGCAGATCACCGACGCGCTTCTGTCGGGCGAGTCGCCCCACATGTCCGATGAGTTTGGCATCGGGAGGAAGATTGAGTTCCCGCAACAACTCGTCTCGCCCGGCCCGCGATTGCTCCGGCAGTTCGATCCCATTGGGGATAACCGAAATGCGATCAGCCGGGAAACCCTGCTGTTGATAGAAATCGGCGACACTCTGTGAGTTGCCGACGAGGCGATCGGTCCGGCTGATGAGCCTTTTGTCGAGCCACAGCTGCCAGCCGGCCTTCCACGAATCCACGCATCTCTCACTCACAATGGTCTGCCACGGAGGGCGACCGCCACCCACCAGGCGTCCGTAGGCGTTCGCTGCGAATAACCACGTGTGCACGATGTCCGGGTGCAACTCGCGCAGCTTCGATCGCAAATGGGCGAACGCAGCCGGGTCAAACTTCCTGCGTTTGCCAATGATTGTGACCGGGATGTCCGCCTCGTTCAGTTCCTGTTCGTATGGACCGCCCTGCGTGAGGGCGATGACATGCACGTCAAACTCATCCCGAGGCAGCCGTGTCGCCAGCAGCGTGAACTGCTTCTCCGCTCCGGAGCGATCGAGCGTCGGAATCACCAGGGCCAGTTTAATCACAGGGGTTGCGGACGATCGGTCAGGAAGCGAGTAGAATACGAACCGTATCAAATACGTTTCAGCGGCTGTATCGTGCCAGGCAAATCCCGATCGTTCTTGATGAAAAAAGGGGAATCGATCCGGGTGAATTGGCGGGGTCGTGCTGTTTAGCGACGCATCGAAGATGCGGCCACCGATCGTGGAGGAAGGGAATGCGATGCGAGTGAAGTTCGGTGACTGTCTCATCGAACTGGTGCAGGGAGACATCACCTTGCAGCAGGTCGATGCCATTGTGAATGCGGCCAATTCGCAGCTTGCAGGTGGCGGCGGGGTGGATGGCGCCATTCATCGGGCTGCCGGTCCGAGTGTGATGGAGGAAACCGACCGCCGTTACCCCGAGGGTTGTCCCACCGGCAGTGCGGTCGCGTCCGCAGCAGGCCATCTTCCGGCCAAGTACATCTTCCATGCGGTGGGCCCCGTCTGGCGAGGCGGAACCAGTGGCGAGCCGGGTCACCTGCGGGGAGCCTGTCAACGCTGTCTGGAACTGGCCGTTGAACACGAGTGCGAGTCCATCGCGTTCCCGGCCATCAGCACCGGCGTTTATGGATATCCCATGGATCTGGCCGCTCAGCAGTCGCTCGAATGTGTCCGTGACTTCCTGCAGACGCACCAGCAGCCGAAGCTTGTCCGGTTTGTGCTGTTCAGTGGAGGCGCCTTCGGTGCCTTTGCACGCGTGCTGGAAAGCATGACCGACTCTCATTGATGGCAGACTCTCCCCCGTCATCGGGATAGAATGAGATTTCATCGCAACCTTCAATCGGCTCTGCAGGAATAAGACGACTCATGTCACGCACAACCTTCGCTCTGATGGCCGGCTTCCTGTTGATCAGTTCGGGGACACTCGCCGCCCTGTTCGCGGATGACTCTCAAACGACTCCTGCGGTTGAGACGACCCAGAATGCAGAATCAGGACAGGGCACGACGAAGTTTCCTCTGCCCGATGGACTGACATCGCTCAATCCCAACAAGACGGTGTTCATCGATCCGGAGCGCAAGCGGGTCTTCCTGAAGTCGCGCGTCTGTCTGCGTGAGGGGATGCTCGAAATGTTTGCCTGCCTGGCGGGCACGAAGGAGCACGAGGCGGTCGTGGCCATCGACACCGAGGCCTATGTGATTCATGCTGCTCTGCTCGCGGTTGGTGCAGAGCCGGGGGAGCCGGTGCAGTTCGATCCGGAGTACAAACCGCCCACAGGCCAGCACCTCGACATCTTCGTGAACTGGATCGATGACCGCGGCCGTCCCTATCGGGTGCCCGCTCAATACTGGATGCGGCATGCGACCCGCCGCTACTTCATCGAGGAACTGGAGACGCTCCCCGCCGACGTGGTCCTCCCTAAGGACGGCGACCTGCGTTACGACGCCGATCGCAAGCAGTTGATCTGGTTTGGCCCGATGACCAACGACGACCGCTACGAGTACCTGCCCCTCACTCGTGACGAGGCCTACCGCGCAGCCGTGCAGGCACTCTTCGACAAGTCACAGACCCAGCCGATGGAAGCGGACTTCGTCTTCGCAGGCAGCGGCTTCTGGGAAGACGAGAACGGCAAGAAGCTGTACCTCGCTGAGTCGGGCAACGTCATCTGCGTCGCCAACTTCTCCGACGCGATCATCGACATCGACGTCAAAAGCGACGCCTCCAACGACGCCCTGATGTTCGAACCCTACACCGAACGCATTCCACCACTGGAGACCGAGGTACTGGTGGAGTTAGTGCCGAGGTTTGAGAAGGAGCAACAGCTTGACGAGAGTAACCCATGAACCTTGCAGAACCAATGCCGCAGACAAATGCTCGACATCATTCAGATCGTCACTTCCAATTCGGGATGTGGGTTTTCTTGCGAGTGCTTGTCCCAGTCCTGGTTGCTGGAGTCATGGTCTACCTGACACGCGGCCATCGCTTTTTCGATATCTTTGGCCCCCTCGTCTGGACGCTATTCGTGACACACTTGGTGGGGACGTTTGCCTTCGGTCGGTCTCACGTCCTCGATACCGGCTCTTTTTTCTTTCTCATCGTGACGTCAATCGCAACTGCAAACATGAGTGAGCGTTACCAGTTTGATCATGTCAACTCTTGGGTGAGCAGTGCAGTGTTCACCTTGCTGTACCTGACTTTTTCCATCGTTGGCCGTTACCGAGCAGATCGTTCCATCAATACCGGCCGACCTGTCAGCATGCTCCAAGTTGCAATGGCATTGTGTCTCCTGCTTGTTGCAGTCATTCTCTGCAGTTCAAGCAAGACGGCGGTCGGCTTCCTATTTGTACCAGGACTGCTTGTCATTCCCGTCATTCTTTTCTGGTCACTTGTGTCGCGAGGTCAAAACTCGGATTAACGGGTAGCACCGGTTGTCCCAGAGGCCGTGCTACCCGGTTATGTCACTTGACCCTGGTAACGAGAGATTTCCCGGCGATCGCCCCGAGCCATGCGATGCCAAATGCTGGCAACCATAACAGAACAAGCTCGAAGGGCCAGAGATTATGATGAGACGGTCGAAGGACAACCTCAGCCATGCAGGCAAGGGGCAGTGGAAGTGCCAGTCCAATCGCTGGCGCAGAGGACAGCCTCGATATTCCTCCGAGCGTGGCACCAATCCCAACATAAACGCACACCACGGGCAATGAGATGCATCCGGTGAAATACTCGGTGAGGCCGTATCCCGGCGTTTGGTCTTCCCGCGCAATGCCCAATGCATGACACAACGCAGCAAGCAGTACCGTCGCAAACATTCCTGCAAGGAGACACCAAATGCACATTCTCTCGGGTGGGCGAGCCATCATGCGATCATTGCTAGTGTTTCCTGGCGTAAGTCATGGCTACCACGCGATAACCAAGTAAGATCAATTTCAATTTACGTCAAACCATCCACTTTCGTCTAATCGGGGCCGCGTCAGTGAAGTCGGATGCATGAAGGCGAAATGTAAATTTGCCTTGATGCATTTCACTTCGTTTCGTTTCTCAGCCCTGACTCATTGACGCTCGCACTCATTATGCCTCAACGAAGCCGAATGAAGAAACGATTTCACGGTTCTGGACGTCCTGCGGGAGCGGTTGCGGCTGACTGCTCGAAGCAGGCCCAGAACAATTCCGCTTTGCTTCCGCCGACGTACTACGTCGACAAACCATTTCAGTGCATCGACTGTGGCAAAGAGGAAGTCTGGACCGCGGAACAGCAGAAGTGGTTCTATGAAGTCGCAAAAGGAGATTTGCGTGCCACAGCAGTACGGTGTCGAAAATGTCGCAACAGAATCAAGGACGAAAAAGCGGTTCAGCGGGAACAGATGCAGCGTTCAAAACAATGAATTGGTGTGAACACAGCAACGCGAAATGCACGTGTGCGCCGGTAGCGGGTAGCACCGGTTGTCCCAACCGGTGCCGCGTGAGCGG
>JAGQQG010000380.1 GCA_020426325.1 Planctomycetaceae bacterium
TCGGCGGTCACCCACTGCTCGCCGTGGTAGGTCTTGGACTTCGAATTCGTGCAGTGGCGCTTGACCAATTTGCCGTCCATCACGACATCGGTGCCCGGCGTGCAAAGGTTCAGCGTGGTCCGCTCGCCTTTGCCCTCGCCCAGCCCGCCGAGGAGCTGCACCTCGATCGAATCGGGAAAGTCCTGATCTTCCTTCATATCCTCCGGCTTCTGCCCGTGGATCATGATGCCGCTGTTGCGGATCGCCCAGCCGGGACCGCCTTTGCACTGCTCGCCGACAAACCGATACTCGACCCGCATCCGGTAGCGGGAAAACGGAGCCTTGTAGAAGAGGTGCCCGAATCGCTCGCCGAATTCCGGATACGCCTCTTTGTCATCATAGCGGACCTTCAGCAGACCGTCCTCGACCCGAAACGTGTTGCCGTAATTCTCGCCGCTCTTGCTATACCGCACTTTCGGCGTCCACCCGTCGAGATCCTTGCCGTTGAAAAGCTGGATCCACTTCCCCTCCTTCGCCGCCGCCGACTTCTCCGCCTCTTCCGCAAGGCTCTG
>JAGQQG010000381.1 GCA_020426325.1 Planctomycetaceae bacterium
TCGGAGTCACGAACCTGCTGATGGAAACCCATCTGGACGGCGAGCAGCTGGACTACGTGAACACGATTCAGCAGAGCGGCGACACCTTGCTGACCGTGATCAATGACATCCTTGATTTCTCCAAGATCGAAGCGGGCAAGGTCCGTCTGGAATCCCTTGACATGGACTTGCGTGAGCTGGTGGATGATTCGATCGAACTGTTCTCGGCCCGGGCCCGCGAGAAACAGCTGGAATTGCTGACGCACTTCGCTCCTGATTGCCCCGCGCGCCTCAAGGGCGATCCCGTGCGCCTGCGCCAGGTCCTCTTCAACCTGCTGGGCAATGCGCTCAAGTTCACCGAGAAGGGCTTCGTGCGCGTGGAACTGGACGGACGCGAACTGGGCGATGGTGTCACGGAGCTGCAGGTCTCGGTGATCGATTCCGGCATCGGCATATCACCGGAAGCGGCACGGCGCCTGTTCAATCCCTTCAGCCAGGCGGATGGCTCCACCACGCGCAAGTACGGTGGCACGGGACTGGGGCTTTCGATCTGTCGCAAGCTGGTCGAGCTG
>JAGQQG010000382.1 GCA_020426325.1 Planctomycetaceae bacterium
AAACCTTTTTTGGCTCCACCACCTGCCATCCAGGTCGTAAATCCGTAGTGGTTATGGTCCCGTCCATTGATCTTGCCAGCATTGGCCCCAGCGGTCGGGAGTTCGACGACCGGGGTCCGTCCAAACTCGCCGCTGCAGAAGATCAGCGTTTCTTCGAGCAGCCCGCGTTGCTTGAGGTCTTTAATCAGAGCGGCAATCGGCTGGTCGCATTGTTTTGCCAGGCTGCGATGGTTCTTTTCGAGGTCATCGTGATTATCCCAGGGCTGCCCCGCTCCATGCCACAACTGCACGAAGCGAACTCCCCGTTCGACTAACCGACGGGCAATCATCATTTGGCGAGCGTGAGTTCCTTCGCCGTACATTTCCTGAATGTGCTTCGGCTCCCGAGTGGTATCGAAAGCATCGGTGGCTTCCATCTGCATCCGGTAAGCCAGTTCAAACGATTGAATTCTCGCTTCGAGCTGACGGTCTCCCGGACGCTCTTCTCGATGCATTTGATTGAACTGTTGCAGCAAGTCGATCTGGCGTCTCTGATTTGAGTAATCCAGCTT
>JAGQQG010000383.1 GCA_020426325.1 Planctomycetaceae bacterium
TGAACGCTCGCACACGTTTCGATCTGGAGATGCTGCAAGAGATCGGCCGCTGCCCCGGCATCGAGAACTACAGCCGCCATCTGTCGGGCCGCGCCGAAGGCGAAGNTCCTTTCACGCTGTACGACTATTTTCCCAAGGACTATTTGCTGTTCGTCGACGAATCGCATGTGACGATTCCACAAGTGCGGGCGATGTACGCCGGCGATCGCAGCCGCAAGACGACGCTGGTCGATCACGGCTTCCGCCTGCCCAGCGCGTTGGACAACCGGCCCCTGAAATTCGAAGAGTGGGAACGGCGAATCCATCAAGCGGTTCTGGTTTCCGCGACGCCCGGCGATTACGAACTGGAAAAGACCGGCGGAGAAGTGGTCGAGCAAATCATTCGGCCAACCGGCTTGCTCGACCCGGTCGTCGAAGTGGTCCCGGCTCGCGGCCAAGTCACGCATCTGCTCGACCAAATCCGCGAACGAGCGGCCAGCGGCGAACGCGTGCTGGTTACGGCACTGACAAAGAAGCTGGCCGAGGATCTCTCGGCGTACTACAGCGAGCA
>JAGQQG010000384.1 GCA_020426325.1 Planctomycetaceae bacterium
GCCACCGGGTTGCCAGACCATGATCACGGCGGTCTTCTGTCTGGGAGCCGCAGCCGCACTGGCCGCTCGCAGACGCAGAATGCCGGGCAGACTGAGCGTCGCGAAACCCGCGAGCCCCATGCGCAGAAAGCCACGACGGCTCTCCGGACCGGGACAGAAGTTGGTCGTTGCGTTAAACGGGTGCGTCATTTCTGAGCCGCCTCTTCAGTTGGAGTGACGCGGATCGAAATCGGCGTCGAGACGATGATGTCGACAATGTCTTTCGGCTGAGCCTTGGCCGTTGCGTCTTTCAGTTGCTTGTCGGCAGCGGCGACAGCGGCTTCGGCTGCTTTCTGCTTCTCCGCGGCTGCCGCAGCAGTCTGGTCGGCCGCGGCTTTCGCATCCTCGGCGGCTGATTTTGCTGATTCGGCCAGCGTTTTCGCTTCTTCCGTTGCTGCCGCGAGTGCTTCCTGAGCCTGCTTGAGCGTCGCCTCGGCAGCGCTGACGGCTTCCAGGTTGTATCGGTACTTCGCGACCGCGCTGCCATAGAAAGCGATCGTGTACTCGCCCG
>JAGQQG010000385.1 GCA_020426325.1 Planctomycetaceae bacterium
CTTTCAGGCAAGCCTTACTCACGGGTACGCTTGCAGATCTCCCCGAATAAGAACGTGAACTTTCGCTGCACAAGCTCGTCATCTACCTCGGAGTCTGTCGGGAACGGTTTCGTTGTCCACGGGCAACTCACCTCAGGTTCTCTCTTGGCCTCTATGACGTTTCTGTTCGTAGCCTCGCAGCTTTGGCGTGAAGAAGTCCGGGTGGCGATGTTACAAACCCGACGTTTACGCACATCTTCGCAGGCTTCCTCCCCACGGTCGGTCACCCTTCCGCCGACCAACGCTGCGCGTCGGTGCCCGCCTTCGTCTAGTACTTGTGTTTGGTCGGATTACATTTGGTATACTGTCCTCCAATCAATTCCCGTTTTCGTACAGGGGACTGGCTTCCAAAAGGAAGCGGCACCCCACAAATTCACGCCCTTGTCGGGCGTACCGTTGCACCCAAGCCCGCGATCGGGTGCTTTCGAAGTGGATACGTTCATCGCGCGGGCTGGGTGAACGGTAGCGTTCGTCGAGAGACACGAATCCGTGAACCCGTATACACCCTC
>JAGQQG010000386.1 GCA_020426325.1 Planctomycetaceae bacterium
TGCGACGCCGTTGTGCGGAAACCCATAGTCGCTCGGAGTGAGGACGGCGCTCTGGGCGTAGTTGATCAAATAGTTTTGACTCGGCAAGTTGCCGGCGTTGCCCGCAATTGCCACATACACCATGTTCTCTACGGCTCGAGCCGCGGCTGAGTAGCGCACCCGGTTGTATGCCTTGCGATCGTCCGTGCTGAACGGCACGAAGATGGCTTCGGCACCCGCGAAGGTGAGCAGCCTCGTTACCTCGGGGAACTCGATGTCGTAGCAGATCTGAATACCAATTCGCCCAAAGGGCGTCGAAAAGAGCTTGAGTCCTTCCCCCGGGAAGATGTCGAAGTACTTCCTCTCTCCCGGTGTGATGTGGAGTTTGTCTTGCGTGTAGTGGTTGCCGGAGGGCGTGAAGAGGTGCGCCACGTTGTGGAGCACGCCGTCGCGGTTCACGGGAGTGGAGCCGGCGACGATGTACAGCTGGTACAGCTTGGCGATGCTGGTGAAGAGCTCCAGGTAGCGATCGTAGAGGTCCGCCACGCGGTGCATGGCCTGCTGGGAGG
>JAGQQG010000387.1 GCA_020426325.1 Planctomycetaceae bacterium
GGAAGTGGGGGATGTCGATATTGGGGACGGGGATACTGATAACATTGCGTCCTTTGCGGCCCAGCATCTCTCCGTGATTGATGTACTTCCGGAGGTTCTGCCGAACTTTGCCGCGGACGATGTTCTTAAACCGCGTCAGATCATGGTCGATGTTGCGTGCCATGTGCATTCCCTGGCATCTGGCGATGCGCCGGCAATCCCTGCCGACTGATATGAGATGCGCCAGTGACTGGCTGACGCGCCATCAGACACGCGCACAACTCACCCGGCTGTCCGCGTGTCCGTCAAGCACTCGCTCAGGCTGCTTCTTTCGCGTCGCCGCGTGCGAAGATGCTGGCGACGTATTGCAATACGTCCGTCGCCGACTCGTCGTTATAGCCGAAGTCACGAATAAGCCGACCTTTGACAATGTCGATCTTCTCCTGAGTGTCGGCATCGACCACGTTGGACACGAGGCTCGTCAGTTTAATCGTGTCCTTCTGGTCTTCGAACAGCTTCATCTCCAGGGCCTTTTGCAGCCGTTCGTTCGTTCGGAAATCGAATTTCT
>JAGQQG010000388.1 GCA_020426325.1 Planctomycetaceae bacterium
CAAAGAGGTCGGCGACGAAGACATCTTCATCCCTCCCGAGGAAATGAGGGATGCCCAGACCGGCGATGAAGTTCTCGTCGCCCTGACCAAAGCCCGCGTTTCCCGCCCCGGTCAGAAACGCCGCGGACGCGTCGTTGAAATCCTGCAACGGGCGAACTTCAACTTCGTCGGAACCTACTTCGAAAAGGAAGGCCGGGGCATCGTCCACGTTGACGGCACCACCTTTCCCCATCCGATCCACGTCGGCGACCCGGGAGCCAAGGGAGCACAACCCGGCGAAAAAGTCGTCATCGAAATGCTCCGCTTTCCCAGCCACACCGATGATGGCGAAGCGGTCCTCGTCAAGGTCCTCGGTCCGCAGGGGAAGCCCGGAGTCGATCTCCTCACGGTGATCAATCAATTCAATCTTCCCGATGAATTCCCGGAAGAAGTCCTGCAGGAAGCCCGGCATCAGGCCGACAACTTCGACGAAACCGACCTCCTCGGTCGCCGGGACCTCACCGGTGAAACCATCATCACCATCGATCCCGTCGATGCCCGCGAC
>JAGQQG010000389.1 GCA_020426325.1 Planctomycetaceae bacterium
TCGATCGCGGGGACTGGGCCAGCGTTGGTGGTCGCTGCTGACGGGGCGGACGATTTGCACAACGTCGCTGAGATGCGTCGACTGTACGCGGCCGGCAATAAGCTCGTCTGTGCCACGCGATATGCAACCGGCGGTGATCAGACGGGCGGTCCGCGTCTGCAGCGATGGCTGAGCCAGTGGGTCTCGCGATTCCTGCAAAAACATCAGGCAATTCCCGTCAGCGATGCGACGAACAGCTTTCGGCTCTACGACGCGGCGATCGTGAATGAGGTAGGGATCGAAAGTCGACATGGCAGCACCGTCGCATTGGAACTGACAGCGAAGTTTGCCGCCCGGTGTGATTCGATGGCAGAGGTTCCGACGACGCGCAAGGTCGACGAGGGCGCACCGACGCGACTCGGATTATGGAAGCGGATCAAATACTCGTGGGAATGGTTCGCTTATGCACTGCGGCATCGACGGCAGGATCAGCGACCATTGGCTAAGACGCACTCGACTCGTCACTCGTCGCACGTCTGACGGCAATCGACCGAGTGAAGTGA
>JAGQQG010000038.1 GCA_020426325.1 Planctomycetaceae bacterium
GCGGTTTGGCATTCAGCCTGCTTTACATCTTGAGCATCGAGACAACAACAACTTCACCCCACACCTGCGAGGAACATCATGACTCAACTCTTCACCCAACTGCACAACGACGAAGCCGGTTTCATCATCTCTGCGGAGCTCGTGCTGGTCGCGACCATTTGCGTGCTCGGCATGATCGTCGGTCTGGCTGAACTGGCTCTCAACGTCAATCACGAACTGGAAGACGTCGGCTCGGCCATGCAGTGCCTGCAGCAGTCCTACTATGTTGACGGGTTCAACGGTCATCAGGCTTGCACCCATGCGAGCAGCTTCGGTGACTGCCTGGAATTCTGTGCCGGCCAGGGCGACATCCGCTGAGCCGCACTCCTCGCCCTCAGGCTTACGACCCCGCTCCCCTCACCCTCATTCGCCCCCAAGTCCGCCCGGCGTGACGACCCCTCACGCCGGCCCCTCGCTCCCAAGAAGTCAGCATCACGTGGGGTTGCTGTCTTGCTCAAGCCCTCGTCGCTCCACCCAGCGACGAGGGCTTTTTTTGTCGATGCAGCATTCTTTCGATTTCGAATTGCCTGAAATGATCTCTAAGACCCCATTTCACGCTTCAGTGCGGCAAGTTCATCTTCGATCCGTTGCTCACGTTCATCGTAGGACGTCACAGCCAAGTTGATCGAAGAGCTTTGTGAGCCCTTCTCGGCAGACTCAGTGGTATCGGATCTTCCTGAGATGGCGGTGCGTCTTCGCAGGGCATCAGCCAGACGAGCTTCGAGTGCATGGAGTGTGGTGGTCAAATGCTGGAGTGTGGACTTGGCAGATTCGTGTTGCTGTTTGATTCCTGCGATCAGGTCTTCCACTTCACTCCGTCGCATGAGCGACAGTCGAGCTTCATCTTCGCGGCTTTCCTGGAGATGCTGTCGGGCCTTGTCTCGCCAATAAATTGACTGATTGCACAGTTCTTCGACTTCCTGACAGATTCGGACTTCATTTGCAGCAGCAGTACTCACACTTCGGCGGGCCGATTCAATGCCGGCACGCATTTCATCGATGATCTCTTCAAGTGTGGCTGACGGGTCATCGGCTTCTGCCAGAATCGTGCTCAGATTACACGTGACGATATCCGTGAGACGGCTGAAGTAACTCATGAGAAAACTCCCGGGGGAAATGACGTGCAACGATGAAACCTGGGTTGATGGTCCTGCCTCAGCGTCAGGTTTATCCCTTCCCCCCTTGATGGACCATTGAGAACAACGGAGAACATTAGCGATGGATCAGTCAAATCAGGAATTTGGACGGAATTTCGAGGACAACAAAGTTCCACTAGGATTCGCTCGGCACTGCTTGAAACCCCTTCTGATTGAGAAACTGGCCCAGTTTCTCGCGGGCGAGACGCAAACGACTCTTGCAGGTAGGTAATTTTGTTTTCATGATTTCGGCGACTTCGTTGAGAGGGAGTCCTGCATAATGGAAGAGGGTGAACGTCACTCGTTGTTCTTCCGGGAGTTGAGCGAGTGCCTCATCCACCAGTTCTGAGAGTTCATTGGAACTGGCACACTCTGCGGGGGAAAGGAACTCTCCCGCCAGCCGGCCCAGGGCATCGTCATCTATGTCTTTCTGCCCTTTGATTGACCGGATGAGCGCATCATGGGAACGCCGGCGGATGTCATCGATCATCAGGTTACGGGCGATGCGATACATCCACCCGCGAAATCGGCCGCTTGGCAGGTAATTCCAGGATTGATCGAACACCTTGAGCAAAGTTTCCTGCGTCAGATCCTCGGCCAGAAACCGATCCCGTGTGTTTCGGATGAAGAATCCCATCAACGGTCCTTCGTAACGTTCAACGAGTAAGTCGAACGCAGTCGCATCGCCGCCTTGAATGCGGATCATGAGTTGATCATCGTCGGGCATCAGCTGCGGACCATTGAGGATGAACGATTCCGGCAACAATTTGCATTCTGCACGCACGGCAACAGATGAAATGTTCTCCCTGCATCTCAGCAGGTTGCCCGGAGCAATGGCAACTAATATAGTTCCGCAGCAAGGGGATGGGAAATCCCTTCCTTTGAGTCACGTGTTGCACTCCCTGCGAGGATTCTCCCCAAGATTCATGTCCATACTCGATATTTCACTCCCCTATGGAGCACACGAAGTCTTTCGATGCCGGTTGCCGGCCGACAAGGTCCTGATCCATCAGCGGGCACCGGAGCCGGTTGACGATCTCGCCAGTTTCATTCGTGACCGACTCGCATCCCCGCTGGACTTTCCTGCACTGTCGCAGGCATTGCTCGCTGACGATCGGATCGTGATTGCACTCGATCACTCGACTCCCTGTGCAGCTGCGCTCGTTCGCGGTTGTTGGGACGTTATGGAAGCATGCGGCGTTGATCCCGCAAACGTGCTGATCGCGCGACCGTCCGCGAAGGAAAGTGGAAACGCCATCGATCCCCGGAGTGAGTTGCCCGACTCAGTCCGGGAACAGATACAAATGGTCAATCATGATCCTGCCGATCAGAAACGACATGCCTATCTGGCGACGACGACTTCGGGGGAACGAGTTTATCTCGCCCGAGAGATCGTTGAAGCCGAATTCGTGTTAAGCGTTGGTGCAGTCGCTTACGATCCAGTGCTGGGATTTCGAGGGACCAATAGCGTCCTGTATCCAGGGTTGTCGAACGCGGAGGCCATTCGTAAATCACACGGGCAGGGTCATGACGAGTTGGGGCCCAATGATATCCGGAATCTCAGACAGACGATTGACGAGGTTGGGTGGTTGCTCGGAGTCCAGTTCACCTTGCAGGTTGTGCCCGGAGGAAGGGGGCAGGTTGCTGAGGTCATCGCGGGTGCGTTGGAAGCTGTTTTCCAAAGGGGAAAGGATCGACTGGCTTCAGATTGGCTGGTGAATGCGGAAGAACGTCACGATCTGGTTGTCGTCGGTGTCGACCAGGAACCGGAGGGAGATGACTGGTCGGCCGTTGGCACTGCCCTTGCGACCGCGCGTCAACTCGTAAAACGCGAGGGAAAGATTCTTGTTTTCAGTGATCTCGACAGTCCCTTAACACCCGGACTCGAACTTATTCGTGACAGCCGAACCCCCCGTGATGCACTGCAACCTTTGAGACAAGCGGCACCAGAGGATCTGGTGGTGGCCACGCAAATCGCACATGCTGTTGACCGTGCGAATGTTTATCTGGTGAGTCAACTCGACGACGACCTTGTCGAGGAGATGTTTATGACCCCGATCGTCTCCGCCGCCGAAGCCATACGACTCATCGAGTCGTGCAAGACCTGTGCCTTCATTGAATCTGCACAACACACCTACGGTGTGGTCAAAGAGAATGCGTCACCGCTCAATCCTCATGCCTGAACGAGCCGATTGGCATCACCAAAGGAAACGGCTCGCGGGAACCATGTGGTCCCTGCGAGCCGGGGTTGCCTTCAAATCCCGATCTCAGTCGTTTCGCAATTTGACGCCCATTTCGGTCAGTTTTTGCCGGATCTCGTTCAGAGACGTGACACCGAAGTTCTTGGCCGCGAGGAGTTCATCCGGGGTACGACTGATCAGCTGACCAATCGAGGTCAGTCCCAACCGAGTCATGCACTTGCGTGACCTGACGGACAGATTGAGGTCCGACACTGGACGGTTGAGAACCGCCTGTTCAGCTGGGGAAAGATCCTGTGGAGAGTAAACAGGCTCAGAGTGGGACTTCTGGTTCAGATTCTGCCCGATCGACAATCCATGAATGCCCATCAGTTCACGGATTTCAGCGAGTGATGTCTCGCCAAAGTTCTTGCCAGCCAGCAGGTCCTGTTCTGTGATGCGGGTCAGATCGCCGAGTGTGTTAATGTCCATGCCAGTGAGACAGTTGCGACTGCGAACCGACAACTCGAAGTCGGAAATCGGACGGCTGAGCAATTGCTCCAGCTTGGCCTGATTCTTGAGCGTCTCTTCATCGTAGTACATGTCGCCCGTAGCTTCGATGTCCTTAAGGAACAGCAAAGCTCTTTCGTTTGTGGGATCGAAGCGAAGCACCTGACGGAAACAGTATTCCGCAGCCTGATAGTTCTCACGATCCTCGTACAGCAGCCCCAAATTCAGGATTGCCCCAAGGTAGTAGGGCGGTTTGGATAGAGCTCGTTCGTAGAGTTGAACCGCTTCCTCATCGTTGCCATAGAGGCTGTTCTTCACTGCCAGTGAGAACAGCGCCCGCGAATGATGCGGGTTCATGTCGACAGCACGTTCGAAGTACTCAATGGCGCCAAATGCGTCGCCCCGGTCAGCAAGGATACATCCCATCTGATACGAGTACTCAGCGCGACGGGCTCCTTCGCCACCCGTACCGCGAACAATTTTCTCCGCTTCGTCCAACTGTCCCAGTTGTCGAACCTCTCCCGCACGACGCAACGTGGATTCGATGCGGTCGAAACCTTTTTCGGCAGCTGTCTCAAACTCACCAACCGCCTCTTCGTGGCGACCGAGCGTGGACAACGCCTGTGCCCGATAGAATCGAGCAGCCGGATCGCCATTGCCTTCAAGAACCGTCGCAGCCTGTTCGGGTTTCCCGAGGAAGAACAGCCCAATACCGGCACGAGCCGCTTTTCGCTCGTCTCCGGTCTGAGAGGCCTCCGTGTGCAAAGCACGGACGACCTGCTCAAATTCGGTCGCCTGTGGACCGGATGCAGCACGCAAAATCGTCTCAATGTCGGCGGACGTGAGGTTAGAGTTATTCACGAACATCGACTGGATGTCTACCGGTTCCATCGCGGTCTGTGAGAGTGACAAAGCGACGCTCCTCTGAATGAACGGTCAGCGGTCCGACTCGCGGATTTGGCGAGCCGGCATGTGTATTTCAAGCACAACAGTATAATAGACAATCCCTTGCGTGCAACAGGCACGAGGAATCCCGGTTTGGGGCCTCCAGCTTCGCGTGCCTGTCGAGGCAGTTTTCAGCAAGCATTGGCCGTAATCGCGTCATTTTCCTCCTAATGACAGGCAGAACGAGTGAGCTTACAACCACTTCTGGATTTCCGAGTCGTCAGTCTGGCTGTCAATCTCCCTGGCCCTGTGGCTGCATCCCAGTTGTGCAGGCTGGGGGCTCTAGTCACGAAGATTGAGCCGCCCGCTGGTGATCCGCTCTCTGTCTATGCCCCGCAGTTATACGAGCAGCTCCGGGAAGGACAGAACGTGCGAACACTCGACCTCAAGTCGCTGGCAGGCATGGATGAGCTTCGCGACCTGTTGACGGAGACCGACTTACTCCTGACATCCAGCAGGCCAGCAGCCCTGACCCGACTGGGGCTGACTTGGGAAGGTCTGCACCAGCGGTATCCCCGACTCGTGCAGGTCGCCATCGTTGGGTTTGCTGAACCGAGACAGGATGAACCGGGACATGACCTCACCTATCAGGCGATGACAGGACTTCTTGATCCGCCGCACCTCCCGCATGCCCTGATTGCTGATATCGGCGGCGCACAACAGGCAGTGATTGCCGCGATGAGCTTGCTGCTGGCTCGCGAGCGCGGTCAGGGGGCAGGTTATGTCGAAGTCAGTCTGGCCGAAGCCGCAGTGAGCTTCTCCGATCCCGTGAAGGCGGGCATGACCTCGAATGGCGGAATCCTCGGCGGCGGACTCCCTGGTTATGGACTGTACGACACATCCGACGGCTGGATTGCAGTTGCCGCACTGGAGCGTGCCTTCTGGGAACGGCTGCAATGTGAGCTGAACGTCACTGCCCCAACGAAGACAGACTTACAAAAGGTCTTCCGATCGAGGACAGCTGACGAGTGGGAAGAATGGGCACTCGAACGCGATTTGCCCATCGCAGCTGTTCGTCAGCCCTGACAATTGTCGACCCTTGGGGACAACATCACGACGTCTCTGAATGAGACTCAAACTCTTCGTTTCCTTCGAAGGCGTTTTGGCCGTCTTCGCCAATCTCGTTCATGCGAAACTCGGCTTCCTGTTGAGTAATCTCTCCATACGTCAGATCAATGATGATGCGTGCTTCGTCACTGAAGCCGATCGTGTCCGCGAGTTGGCAGGCACGCGTATATGAAGCTTGAGTGAAGAACTTCATCCTCATAGTCATGATCAGGGCCACGATCAGGGCGATCGTGACGATCAGTGCTTCCCATCCCTCCGCCGGGTTTGGTCCGGAAAAGGCGACAACGGTCGTCACGGCTCCCGCGATCGATCCAACGATCAGCGCCGCCCGCAGCCACCCGACGAGGACGGACTTGCCACTCAATGGGACTGATGCCCCCCGCCAGCCATCGCCTGTCTGCTCAATGACGAAATGCGAACCAGTGGGTATCAGGGGGATATACCAGAGATGCCCAAATTTGGTGGCCACATGTCCAAGCCCCGGGACCTCATCAGTGCGTCCGTACAGTCCGCTCCCCCAGATGATGATCATTCCACAATCCTCCCCAGGCCAGTCTGACAATCACGCTTGAGATGCGCATCCCGATGGCACGTAATCTACCGGATGGGTCCTGCGTGAGGAATCGAGAAAGTGCCTGTCTCCGGAGGCGGCACCAACACAATCGCAGAAACATCACAGGTCCCGATGTGCCCTCAAAGATTCTTCTGCCTGACGAACAATTGTCGATTGACGTTGTTAAGATTTAAATCGTGGGAACGAAAGACTCCCAGACGAGTCAACGTTGATCAATCTTCAATTCCTTGGGGGAGTGCGTGAACATGTCCAGTGTCCAGCGAATCGTTGTATTCTCTGCTGTACTATTGCTGTTACCACTGAGTGTGATCGCTCAGGAAGAACATGCAGATCCGCCTGCCCCGGACGGTCTGACTGTTGAGTCAGCTCGGGAAACGGCTGAGGAGCTGGCGGCAGAGACGAAGGAGAAAGTCAACGAACTGGCTCAGCAGGTGGATCAAAACCCCCAAGCGCACGAAGTGTCTGCGGGTCTGCTGCAACCCATCTATTCGCTGGCGGAAGCGATGTCGATCCCTTCTTTCCACTGGATCGCATTCACGTTCATGATGATCGGAGTGGTGAGCTATGCACTCCAGTTGGTGCTTGGCAAGCTCGTGTTACTCAGTAAAATGAGTTTCAGCATCAAGGAGATCCTGTCTGACTCGGTCAGCTTCATCATCAGTCTGATCGGTCTGGTTCTGACAACTCAGGCGGCTGCCGAGAACTCCACGTTCACCAGCAGTCCGGCCGCTGTGCTTTCTGCTGCGGGTATCGGTCTCGTGATGGGATTCATCTTCTATTTGTGGGGACAATCTCAGGAGGTCGATGCTGCCATCGGTCGCAAGGCCACAGCGAAAGTCACAAGCTGATGCCCAGGATCATGCGAAGATTTCGGCGAGAAAGTTCGTCATCGCCTTCCATGATCGTGCATCAGCCTTTGGATTGTAGACAGTCCCCATTTGAGGGTCATTGGCCTGCCTGTTGGTGAATGCGTGCATGGTGCCGCCGTAAGCATGGAGCTGCCAGTCAGCTCCCGCTTTGGTGAATTCGCTGGCAAAACCTCGGACGCTTTCAGGATCTGCCATCGGATCGTCCCAGCCATGCAGCGCGAGAACCTTGGCTGTGATGGGCGTGCCTTCGAGCGTGGGATCGGGAGAGAAGAGACCGTGAAACGAAACGACACCCCGAACGTCGGCCCCTGTTCGTGCCAGATCAAGCACACAGAGTCCACCAAAACAGTAGCCGATCGCCGCAATGCGTGAGGAGTCAACATTCTCCAGTCCACGAGCCGTCTGAAGGGCAAGTTTGAGCCGACTCTGTAGTTCGGTCCGGTTCTCCAACAGTGGCATCATGAGTTGCGTGTTCTCCTCCACGGAGGTCCCGCGTTTCCCCTTGCCATAGACGTCAATCGCAAAGCCGACGTATCCCAACTCGGCCAACCGATCCGCGACTGCAAATTCGTGTTCGCCCGGTCCCGCCCAGGCATGGGCGATCAGCACCACAGGAGCATCGGATGCAGACGGCCTGCTGAGATAACCTTCAAACGTCATCCCGTTTCCTGAGTATTCAATTGTGGAGCCGTGACCTGCCATTCTCTCGTTCCTGTTTGATTAAGTGAGCCGAGTCCGTTTTGTGCCAACAGGTGGCCATATCAGAATCCACATGAGTATAGCGATGTGGTACGGCTCTCGCCTCGTGAGACCTCCAAACCGGTGTATTCATCCTAATCGGACTCCGAGTGAGCTCTCGCCTCAAGTTCTTGCGGTTTCACTAACAAGGCTGACATAGAGTTCTGTGTCAGAGATTTCGACGGAATCAGCACTTTTTCGGAGAGACCCCCCAAATGAGTTGCTCACCTGTACTAAACGGAGTGAATGCGTCCGAGATCCAAACCGACCGCCGTGAGCACATGCGGGTCGATATCCCAGCGGCTGCGGTCGTGGTTGGACAACCAGGCGAAAACCCGCAGGTTCTGACGACCCGCATCTGCAATCTTTCGCAGTCAGGTGCGAGTATTGTCTCTGACACCCGGATCGACCAGGAACGTCTGTGGCTTGCATTCACAGCAGATGAGCGACTGATTCTCGAATCCGAGCTGATCTGGACGGACGATGAGGCTGAAGACGGGGACGAGTTCCATTATGGCGTCCGTTTCCTGCGTTCTCTTCAGGAGCACGAATTCCTCGAAGTCATCAAGGAACTCCAGACTCAACCGAAAGTGACATCCGAAATCAATCCGAGTCTGCGTCAGCGAGAAGAATCACTCTTCTCACTCTTCCGCGGCCATTCCCCGAAGGGGGCTCGAGCCATTTAGAGTGTGCGATTTCTGACGGCGCGAATGCTGATCCTTCCGGTCGGACACCTGTATGCCCGCCCTGCCGGATAGTAGACCGCATCTTGCCGCGACTTTCGGGTTGTCCTAGAATCTCAGCGTGGGTCATTCATCCCACCGGACTTTGCCTCGTTTATGTTTCAAGGCTGATGTCCGTCCTCTGTGATTCGATCGATCGGGAGAACCTGGATGCCATCTTCTGCTCAGCGTGCGGCTTGGGGAGTGACTTTTGTCCTGCTGCTGACCGCGTGTATCGCTCAGATTGCCCGTGCGGATGATCCTGAGAACTCGAAGCCTGCGGAAGTGGCTGAGGACGACTATGCGTTGATGCAGATCTTCGTCGATACCTTCCAAGAGGTGGACCGCAATTACGTGAAGGACGTTGATCGTCGGAAACTGATTGAGGCAGCCGTCCGTGGAATGTTGACTGAGTTGGATCCCTACTCCAACTTCATCGGGCCTGATGACCTCAACCAGTTTAATGAGGACGTTGAACAGGAATTCGGTGGAATCGGAATTCAGGTTCAATTCGACGCCGACACGCGTCAGCTCGTCGTCCTGACTCCGCTGTCCGGAAGTCCTGCACATGCGGCGGGTGTGCTTGCCGGTGACAAGATTGTCGAAATCGAAGACAAGCCAGTGGCCGAGTTTCCTCCGAATCAAGAGTTACAGACCGCGGTGAAGCTGCTCAAAGGCAAGCCGGGCGAGCAGGTCACGATTGGCGTGATGCATCCGGATGCCGAAGAGGTTGAGCACCTCACGATTACCCGCGAGATCATTCAACTGGAGACCGTGCTTGGTGATCATCACAACAGCGACGGAGCATGGGAATACCTCATCAATGAGGCTGAAAAGATCGGATATATCCGCATTTCGCACTTCTCGCGTCGCACGGCAGACGAACTCCGCGATGCCATGAAAAAGGTCAAGGAGCAGGGCGTGAGAGGTCTGATTCTGGATCTCCGTTTCAACCCCGGTGGTCTTTTGACAGCTGCGGTTGATGTGAGCGACATGTTCATCGAGAAAGGGAAGATCGTCAGCACCGAGGGTCGCAACAGCCCCAACCGCACCTGGTCTGCCAAACGATTTGGAACATATAACGACTTCCCGATGGTTGTCCTCGTCAATCGATACAGTGCCTCCGCCAGCGAGATCGTTAGTGCAGCTTTGCAGGATCATGAACGGGCCATCGTGGTTGGCGAGCGGACGTGGGGGAAAGGCAGCGTGCAGAACGTGATCGAGTTGGAGAATGGAGAGAGTGCCCTGAAACTCACCACCGCCAGCTACTATCGTCCCAGCGGACAGAACATTCATCGGTTCCCCGATTCCAAAGAAGAGGACGTCTGGGGTGTGATGCCCAACGATGGTTACGAGTTGAAGTTCTCGAACGAACAAATGCGAGGATTGATGCAGAGCCAGCGACAGAAGGAATTCATCAGCGAAGAACCGGCCGAGACAGAGTTCGAAGACACTCAGCTTTCCAAGGCGCTGGAGTACCTCGAGTCAAAACTGAAACCTGCCGAAGAAAAAGCTGCTGATGCAAACCCGCCCGCTCCAGCGACCCGTGAGAAGGACGCTGCTGCTCGATTCGTGCCTCACGTTCCTCTGACACCAATCGCAGCCACCTAGTGCGACTCTTATTGGCCATTGAGTCCTCCTGCGACGAAACGGCTGCCGCCGTCGTGTCTCAGGAGCGACAAGTGCTCTCGAACATCGTAGCATCCCAAACCGAATTGCATGAGCAGTTCGGTGGCGTGGTTCCCGAGATTGCCTCGCGAGCCCATGTCGAGAGGATTTTGCCGGTCATCGATCGGGCGCTCTCCGAGGCAAATGCTGGATTGACCGATCTCGCAGGGATTGCAGTTATCACCGAGCCGGGACTCGTGGGATCACTCCTTGTCGGACTGACTGCGGCCAAGACACTCGCGATGGTGCTTGATCTGCCGCTGGTGGCGGTCAATCACATGGAGGCTCATCTCTATGCCTGCCGACTGGCTGCGGGGAGAGATGTCTTTCCAGCGGTCGGGTTTGTTGTGAGCGGCGGACATTCGAATCTCTACAACTGCAAATCGGCTGTCGAGTATGAACTCCTGGGGACAACGATTGATGATGCAGCGGGGGAAGCGTTCGACAAGGTGGCTGCTATTCTCGGATTGAGCTACCCCGGCGGCCCTTCCATTGCAGAGGCAGCGAAAGCCGGTAGTTCCACCGCGTATCACTTTCCGCGGACATTCCTGCGGGATGCGCAACTGCGATTCAGTTTCAGCGGTCTGAAAACAGCAGTGCTCTATGAAGTCCGAGGGACTCCCGGATCGAATCGTGAGGTGCCGCCGCTCACGACACAACGGGTCGCTGATCTTGCTGCGAGCTTTCAGGCGGCTGCCGTCGAGGTGCTTGTTGAGAAATGCCGTCAGGCTGTCCTGTTGCTCGGACACGATCGGCTGTGCGTTGGGGGCGGTGTGGCAGCGAATCATCTCCTGAGAGATGAACTGCAAACGATGGCCGAACAAACCGGAGTTGAACTCCTGATTGCTCCCCCGGAATTCTGCACCGATAATGCAGCGATGGCCGGGCTCGGATGGGAGTTGCTTGAGCGAGGGTTGACGTCTCCACTCGACCTCGACGTAACCCCGGGACTCGTCCGCATGCGTTAGCCGCTAGGGAACCTGCTGCCCCCCGGATGTGGTGGTCAGAAAACTGAACGTGAAGACATCCGTCAGCGTCGTGAACTGCGGATTGACGGCGACACGGACGTAACGTCTGTCAGCAGACACAACCGGGTTGACCTGCAGGAAAGTACCATCGTTGACGGTCGAGATGACGGACTGGAATCCGACTGCTCCAACCGTCGGTGCCGCCTGATTTGTCCCTGCAACAACTGCGGAGTTTCGTCGGGACTGGTTGAACCGATCCAGGTCCGCCTCTGAGTGTCCGGCGGTGATGACGCTCGATCGCGCAGAGAAGCGTTGTTGCGGTCGAGCGGCACTGACTGGATCAATTTGGCTGGTGGTCACCGTTCGGGGATGCGTTCGCCGACCGTTCTTCAGAGTCATCGGGACAACTGAATCGGAATCACCGATGGTGACCGTTTGCCGGATCGTCTTCTCATCGGGTGACCCCTCATGTTCTGTGATGGTCAATTGAGCGCGGCGACCAACGACGTCCCCCCAGGCATGCTTGATACGAAGTCGATAGGTCCCGGACACTCCCTGGGGGCAGACATATTCTTCGCGGCAATTACTGGCGACGGGACCGAAACCATCGTGCAGATGGATGCCACCGCCCGGCGTGTCAGCTGAATCGAAAGAACACACTGTTCCCCCCGGTTCTTCAACAATCAGATCCAGATCGGCCGGTCCATTCCAGGTTAGCGTGACTCTTAAATCACGTCGCCTGGCTTGCTGGATGGCTGACTGAAAGGTGGCCAATGCCTGCTGATCGTTCGTCTTTCGAAGTCGCCGGGTCTCTTCCACAATCGCGTCTTCGGCCTCCTGATGAAGTTGTTCGTAGTTCTTGGTCCAGCCGTATTCGAGAACACCGGTGGCGGCCCATTGGACTGCATCGTCTTGCGGATGCTGGCGGGCGAGCTTCAGGCCGAGGATGTAGGGTTCTGCCCGTTCGGGAGCCTGCCGAGAGGCCTGTCGATACAGCCGCAGGGCCATCTCATCACGACCAAATCGGAGGAGATAGGCAGCAGAGTACATCATGGACTCAAAGTTGGCACTGCCGAAATCGGTTAACGAGAGGAGAACTCGCTGCACCTCTTCCTTCGGGCGGCCAGCGATTTCCATCGAAAGTGCCAGGACTTCGTACATCCACGGCTGAGACTGCCCATTCAACAGAGCAGACTGGATCGCATGAATGACATGTTCGTGCTCACCCTGGTTGTGCAGATTGAGAATCTCCTTTCTCAAAGCTGCTTCAGTGGGGCGATTGCGGCCGAAATAGTCTGACCAGATCAGGTTGGGTGGTCCGCTTTTGATGTCGGGGAATGGTGCAGCCTCGGCATCCTCAGCTTCCGTCTTACGAATCGCGCCAACAGAAAACGCAGGCTGCTGCTGATATGCAGGAGCCTGCGCAAGAACGGTTTCCAACTGAGGACAAACAGCCCCAGTCTTTCTATCTCCCCCAGTCAGCGAGAGAGGGTCGGTTTTTTTTTCAGCGGATGACTGACCTCGTTCTCAAGCATCTTTGAAACTTCTGGTGCTGAGTCATTGACGGGGTCAGAGACGCTAAAGAATCCGCCGCCACCACCGCCTATTCCGCCACCGCCGCCGCCGAATCCGCCGCCGCCACCGCCGAATCCGCCGCCGCCGCCACCGATTCCGCCTCCACCGCCACCGAATCCACCGCCACCACTGGAACCCACATTGCCTTGCATAACACTTGGCGGAAAGACGAGGTCACCGACCGGATACACGCGAGTCTGGAGTGTTTCGTCAGCGTCTTCCTGCGAAGTGATGTACATCACTTCGTCGTCCACGACCCAGGTGAGTCCCAGCGGTTCAAGCATGATCTTCATCGCACTTCGGAGACGGATATTGCTGATAATCAGATTGACCGGTTCGTCGGTCGGGACGCCGATGTCAGAAAGAATGTCTTCCTTGATGAGGATCGTGATGTTATGCAACTGACCGATGTATTCGATCGCTTCGGACAGCGGGGTATCGACGAACTCCAACTCCGTGTCCTGATCCAT
Organism: Planctomycetaceae bacterium; assembly: GCA_020426325.1. Classification (GTDB taxonomy): domain Bacteria; phylum Planctomycetota; class Planctomycetia; order Planctomycetales; family Planctomycetaceae; genus JAHBXU01. Next base: position 13,460 of record JAGQQG010000038.1, read on the forward strand.
TTCAAAGAGAATTCGTTCTTCGTTCGGACTTTCCTGGTGCAGGTCGACGGAACGCCACTTGGCACGTCGTTCTGTCAATCGCCGCCAGACAGCCGGTTCGGGATATCTAACCGGAGGCTCGTCCGGAAACGGGACATGTGACAGTTCCACTTGGTAGAGGGTGGCCAGGAACCGATCGGCACGCAGACTTCTCAGGCGGTAGGCCTTGTCGATGTGGCCTGCTGCCTCCGTCCACAAAACTGTTTGAGTTCCCAAGGCAGCCCCGGGACGTCGGCTTTCAACGACTCGGGCGACTGCTTCTGCATCTTCGAATGCCTGTGGGTTGCCGGCAAATCCTTCCCGCATCAGGGCGCTGATGCGGTCGACCATTTGACTCAGTTCCCGTTCTCTTAACAGCTTCTGGTCAATCAACGCCTGCTGTGCTTCAACTTCAGCCTGCAGTTGTTGAGCTCGGATCTGATTCGCTTCCAGCACTTCCAGTCGGCTTTGGGCTGACAGTAATGCATCAGCGACGCGACGAAGCAGTTGTGCCTGCACATCAGGATCGACATCAGTCGCTGATTTCACTGATGCCAGTGCTGCCTTCAGGTCGGCCTCGACCCCGGCAGGATCTTCGATAATGCGACGACGTGAGACGTCGATAATCTGGTTGATCTCGAGTGCCAGCTTCTCGCTGAGAATGGTACGACGGACGTCTTCCTGCTCAATGAGAGACTGAGGTGTCTCAAACTCGCGCTGCTGAAGCCCGTTCGCCTGTGGTTGCAACAAACGACTGGGAGGCAGGTTGTCTGTCGGTGCAGGCTGCGGTGGAACCGCTTCTGTCGGCGGATTGTTGGCTGGCTCGAAGGGATTGGGCTCTTCTGCTTGGACTTGAGCGACATGGTTCTCGCTCAATTCACCAGCAGCACCAATCAACACTTCCGCTCGAACATTCTGCGGGTCGACCTTCTTGATGGTCAGGCCGATCTGTTCTGCCTGTTTGAATTTGCCAGTGGCGATCGCCTGTTCACCGAGAGTCTCCAATCGAGCAATCTCATCTTCGAAGGCCTGCTGGGCAGCCCGGAAGAAGGACATGCCGGCCAGCGGGTTCAATTCATGATCAAGAACCGCCTGACGGTAGGTGCCGTAGAGAAATGTATTGCCGGCCTGCGATGGCGTTGCATCCAGAGACCATGTTTCGTTGACGGACTTTCCGTTAATCACCCCTTGTACGGAGATCTGTGTCTTCGCAGCGAGATCTCCACGGCCCAGATAAATCGTCTCACGATCTGACCGCAGCGGGAGAATATGACTGACAAGCAAACCATCTGTTGGCGGAGTCACTTGAATCTGACTGGGGTAGAACACGGCACGATGAGTTGCAGCCGCGAGTTCTTGTGCACGAGGAACCGGGTTCGCAGATGTCTCCATCCCGGAATCGATCATCGCCAGCCCGCCTGTGTGATGGCTGAGGATTCCCAGCAACTGTCGATCCTGGTTCGGTCCGACTCCATAGGCGTGGACAGGGATCTGCCGGGCCTGCAATTTCTCGATCAACTGCAGCATGTCCGACTCCTGAATCAGGTTGGCGGTGCTCATGCCATCACCGATGTACAGGACCGAGCCAGCTGAGCTCGTGTCAAGCAATGAGATTGCAGCCGTCAATCCGGCGGCCATGTCGGTCGAACCGGCGGGAAAACGTGCTTTCAAAGCAGACCATCCGGAGTCAAGCGTCGTGCTCACTGAGACGAAACCCTCTGTCAGTGGAACTGCCTGGACATCCAACGCGTACAAAGCAACGCGATCGTCAGCCGGCAGCGACTTGAGAAAGGCTTCAACGACTGTCAGGGCATGCGCTCGATGTTCGCCAATCTGACTGGCAGATGTGTCGAACAGGATGACGTGCTCAACTTGAGCAATCGGCGTTTGGGGCACGCTCTGACTTTGCAGGGTTATTGCATAGTACGTCTCACCATCGGGGGCGTTCAACGACTGCACTCCGGCCTGTTGACCCGCATGTGCGAGCGAAGCCGTCAGGGTGAGAGAGAGAAACGTGCAGGAAAACCCCAAGCGACTTTTTTGCATCATCATGTGTCGTTACTCCCAGTCTTGGACTGGCCTACCTCGAACAGACGAATGTCTCAGATGAGGAGTGGATGGAAACTTTACTGGACTGTCGGAACAACCTTTCTCACAACCAACAGGAATGTGAGAGAGATGGAGTGTCCACGACATTGGTCCGATGTGCCCGGTTCCTTCCGCGCAGCACGACCCTCCGATGGCGTCATTGTATAAAGTGAGTCGGACGCGTCCCAAGCAAATTCGTGGGAAAAGATTGGGAAACGTTGCAAACAACGCAAGTTGGACAACGGAATAACGTCTCGCCCGACTGTGCGGTCGCGCAGACCGGGAACAGTGGTTCACAGTCCCTCTTCGGCAAACTTCATTCGCTGTTCGTACATTTGTCGTAATCGGGAAACTGAGTACATCCGGACCACCTTGTTCTGGTAGGTCAGACGCCCCTGTTCGTCATACCCGAGATGATCTCCGATCTCCGGCAAGGCATATCCTGCATACAGGGCAGCGAACGTTTCCGGGTCCACTCCTCGTCCGGATTCCAGATCCTCGCGGGCATTGCCCCCGCCGCTCAGGAGCAAGAAGGGATTGACGTCAGCTGCGATCGATTCATACTTCCCCTCTCCTTCGAGGGTATTGACGGCTTGTCGCATGGCAACCCTCAGATCCTGAATCCGCTCGGCCACTTCCTTGGAAACATCCATGCCCGGCAACCCGGCCACCGGTGGCTGTGCCTGAGCCTGTGCGGGCAGCGAAATGTCCGCTGTGCCTGCCAGATATCCAAGTCCGAACACCACCAAACCAATCACCATCTGTCCACCGCGCGTCATGGATATCTCCCTGTGTGTCCCGGAAGGGGTCTGCGAACCGTACGTCACAACTTGTTATTCTAGCCGAATCAACGGAGTCGAGCGTACCCCATCTTCGGCCAATCGCAAGAGGGTTCTTGTGGCCTCGTGAGCGAGAAATCTTGAGTGAACTCCACGCCAGAGAAATATCGAGAAGATGGCTGGGGATCGAGGACTCAATGACATGTCACAGGAAATTTCACTCGCGTTAGAACGCAGGGGCAGCTGACGCCGCAGCGACGAAGGACCATGTAAAGCAGAGTACGCCAGTTCCCGCAACCAGAATGAGCCAACTCGGTGCATAGACTAACGGAGTGACATCGCCTGAGAGGCCTGCTGTTGAACTGTGCGTCGTGCCATTCATCAGATGTGTCCAGAGCTGACCCACGAAGGGACGTTCATTTCGCAACAAGAGGAATCCGATGGCTGTCACATAAACGACGGCGGACAAAATCAGAATCATGGAAATCTGGACGTTCTGGCCCAGCTCGTACTTCATCATCGTGACCGACAATGCATTGTTCAAAAAGTGAACGAGAATCGGAGCCCAGAGGCTGCCCGTTGCCAGGTATGCCACATGCAGAAAGACGGCAATCGGAAGCGTGGCCAATGCGTGTGCGGGAGACAGGTGGGCCATGGCAAACAAAACCGAGGTCAACAAGACACCCCGAACGATTCCACATCGGGCGATCAATCCCTTTCCGATCACCCCCCGAAAGATGACTTCCTCACCAATCGCCGGGCCAACCCCCACGATCACCAGCAACTGCGAATAGGCCGTGTTCGTCGTTTGACCATGGATGATGCTGATCGAGTCGGAGTCCAGCTTCAGGCTTGCGAGAACTGGCCATTGAGCGATGAGGAGTTCGTGAACATGTGCCATCAGCAGAGAAGCGGCCCGGTACAATTCGTCGGACAGAATACCCAGCGGTACGACCGCTCCCGTTAAGAGGACCAACTGACGGCGTGTCGGCAGTTCCATCCCGAACGACTGCCTTGGGCGGGGACTCATTCGCCAGAAAGCGAGCGGGAGCACCACGAACAACGATCCTAGCGTCGCGCATCCCAAGAGAGATGTCAGCAGCCAATCGAGTTCTCCCTGGCCCAGTTGGGTGGCGAACTGCTCAAACTCCATCCAGTCGTTCGGAAATCCATTGAAGGCAGTTAGGAGCAGCAATAGGAGAAGCAACCCACCAGCCAGCGTTTGGGCCAGATGATAGCCGCTGACCCACATCATCGACTCCATCAACCCGGGCCCCCTGGAAGCCTGATCGAAGGGTTGAGGCTGACGGTTCGTCATGGAAATGTAGTCCCAAAGTCCAACGACTCATCCGAAGAAACCGCTCTCATCGTCCATTGCGACAACAAAAGAAGCCTTTCGATCCCATCACTCTCCTGCCGATTCACTGTATACTCGCAGATAGCGGTCGTCAATTTGTTGTTGCTGTCACTGAGATCATTCACTCTGTAACTTCCTTGTCAGAAAACTCGCAAACTCCGTTGGATTGTTTCTGTGTGGGCTGCAACATGCGGTTTGCAGCCGATGTATGTGAGGCGTGTCCACGATGCGGAGTTGCGGTGGATCTCGGCTTGACCCTGACGTCGCTGCCGACTCAATTGTTCAAGTCGGGGCCTCTCAAAGGGGACGCCGCAGACTCGACAGACATCGAGTCGCTGAACCATCTGGTGGGACGAGCCTTACACGTTTACCAGTGTCGATCTCTGCTGGGCCGAGGTGGGATGGGATGGGTCTATCTGGCCCAGCATCGAGATCTCGGGCGAGACTGTGCACTGAAGATCCTGTCTCCGAAACTCGTGCAGAAGGATCCGAATTATCTCCAGAGTTTCTGGAATGAAGGGAGAGCTGCCGCCAGTCTTGTCCATCCGAACATCGTGACGATTCATGCTGTCGGAGAGTCTGACGGCCATCACTTTCTGGAAATGGAATTTGTTCGCGGTCAGTCCCTTCAGCATTTGATTGACGACGCTCCTCTGTCTCCTCTCAAAGCGACTTCAATCATCTGTCAGATTGCTGAAGGACTCTCTGCCGCCCATCGTGCGGGGATTCTGCATCGGGATTTGAAGCCGGATAACATCCTGCTCACGCATCGCGGGATTGCGAAGATTGGTGACTTCGGCCTGGCAAAACGCGTGCATGCCTCAACGGCAAATGAGTTCCCGGAAGCTCTCGCCGGCACGCCTCATTTTATGGCTCCGGAACTCTTCCAGGGAGCCGGCGCAACGCCTGCGAGTGATGTTTACTCACTGGGGATCTGTTACTTCCTGCTGCTGACAGGCCGACTTCCTTTTGCTCGCCGAAGTCTCAATGAGTTGATGTCCGCGTCCCTCTCCGAGCCGCTTCCCAGGATCGACCAGTTCTGCCACGAGGCGACCCCCGAGATGGCCTACTGCCTCAACGCGCTGACTGCTCGCAGCCCTGCCAACAGGCCGCAGTCCGGACTCGAAGCCTGCTCTCTCTTGCAGGCGGTGCTCGGCCATTTGAGAGATGTCGAGACACTCATGCATGACGCTTTCGATCCCACGCCGGGCGTCACATGGACACGCGAGCAGAATCGGTTCGAACTAAAAGTTCCTTTGCCTGATGGACGGAATCAAACCGTTTATGTCGAAAGTAGTGATCATGCCAGTCAACACAGCCTGCTGACGATCTTCAGCAGATGCTGCCCGGTCCAACCCCACTATTTTGAGCAGGCCTTGCGGCTCAATGCCGAGATTTCTCACGGAGCAATCTCCATTCGTGAGGTCAATGGACAGTCTTTCTTCGTCATGGTCGATACTTATCCCAGTGCGACCGTCGATGCGGAGGAGATCCGCCAGAGCGTGTTCGAGATTGCCAAACAGGCGGATTTTGTCGAGGACAGACTGACCGGCCGGGACGTCCATTAAGGAGTTCCGATCGAAACTGCGAAAGTCGCACTTGCTGGTCGTGTTCAGAGTCCGGTACGTTGAGTGGTGGAACGGGGACGAATATCTATGCCCCACTCCTCCGATTAAGGAATCGTCATGCAGCGACGTCATATACTCCGATTGCTCGTCTCGCTTCCCGTTGTGCTTGCATCAGCCGGATGGTCCAGCGATGCACCTGCTCAGGTGACGCGTGGGTTCGACACGGTCGCCCGTGCTATTGCCACCGGTGAAGAGCGACAACGTCAACCGGATCTTCGAGTCTTTGAAGTTCAATACAAGCTGCCGCGAATCGTGTGGGTCGACATCACCGACCCCAAAACCGGGCAGCAGCAGAGAGAGCAGATCTGGTATCTTGCTTACCGCACTGCCAACCGTGTTCTGGCAAATCGCGAAGACGACACGAACACGACCCCCGTCAACGTCCTTGACCCCTTGCCCGGACCAACTCAGTTCATTCCTGAGTTCACGCTGACCACCTACGACCAGCAGGGATCTGAGCAGTACCTGGAGCAGTACCTGGATGTGATTCTCCCGGAAGCAACTGCCGTCATTAACACCATCGAACGGCGTCGGCCCAGCGACCCGGTGTTTCTTGATAGTGTTAACATTGTGCAATCCCTTCCCCCCGCTGTTCCTTCGGATGCAGAAGATGTCGACTGGATCTATGGAGTCGCCACCTGGCGAAACGTCGATCCGGAGACTGACTTCTTCACCATTTCCATGCGGGGCTTCTCGAATGGTTATGAGTTGAAAGCAGGGCCGGATGGAGAGACCGTCACTTGGCGGAACACGCTCGTCCAGCAAGTCTCGCGGCGAGGTGATCGTTTTGATCCCGATCAGATCGAATTCGAGTACACAGAACCTCCGGAGTGGGTCTATCTCCCCGACCTTCCCCCCGGTGAGTCCGAGAATCTGTAAGCACTCGGACGACTCCCAAACACGTCCGCGTTAGCATATGCTGACGCGTGATGATCACTCAAGCCTCCACCAGTGTTGCCCGCGATCGCATTGCGGCTGCCTATTCGCCCGACCTCATCGGACGTCTGGCACACCAGCTTGCTGACCAGTTGAAGTCGCACTTTCAAATGGTCATGCGGTCGAATGGGAATGTCCTTAACTGGAACGTCCCCGCTGTGAATCTCGCCTGCGCTCATCAGCACCTTGAACAGGAGCAGATCGAGGCCGATCCCACTCATCCTGACTTTGCAGAACAGGTCGGACAACGATTCGCGTCACTTGTTCAGACCATTCTCGATCGAAGCCACAACCTGCACGATCCGAGATACATCGGGCATCAAGTGCCTGCCTCGTCTCCGCTTGCTGCCCTGTTCGATGCCGTCGGCTCCGCCACGAATCAGGTGATGGCGATCTATGAAATGGGGCCGTGGGCGAGTGCGGTCGAGCGAAGTGTTGTCGAAGCGGTCGGTGAACAGATCGGATTGACGCGGGGCGAGTTCGCAGGGCTGATCACTCACGGCGGCTCGCTCGCCAATCTGACCGGCCTGCTCACAGCACGCAACGTCCGACTGGCACAGTCATGGGAGTCGGGGGTCGCGCGACCCGGTCGACCCCCGGTGCTGGTCGTTCATGCCGATGCCCATTACGGAATCACGCGCTCAGCCGGCATTCTGGGAATCGGGACGCAGCAGGTCATTCGTGCCCCGCTCGATGAGCGTCGCCGGATGGAACCGCGACAACTTGATCAATTGCTGACGGATCTGCGGAATGCGAGCACTCCTGTCGTCGCCGTGGCTGCCTGTGCGTGTGCGACACCCATCGGTGCCTTCGACCCTCTCCCTGACATCGTCGAGGTCTGTCGCAAGCACGATGTCTGGCTGCACGTCGACGCGGCTCATGGCGGCGCTGCTGCGTTCAGCGACCGCTATCGACATCTCGTTGCCGGACTCGCCGACGCCGACAGTTTCATCTGCGACGCCCACAAGATGATGTTCGTCCCGGCCCTGTGTGCGTTCGTGTTCTATCGCAATCCGTCTCACCGGTTCGAGGCATTTCGTCAAGATGCCCCCTACCTGTTCGACCCGACGACTCCCGGCGATACGGCTGACTTTGACAGCGGCCTGACAACGATCGAATGCACCAAACGGGCCGCTGCATACGGTTTGTGGGGCCTCTGGTCACTCTTCGGCCGACAACTGTTCGCAGACCTGGTCGACACGACGTTCGATCTCGGTCGGCGATTTGCTGAGATTCTCCACGAAGCACACGACTTCGAATGCTTATACGAGCCTCAATGCAACATCGTGGTGTTCCGCTACATTCCGGACGAGCTTCGCAATTCCCCTCCTCAACAAGTCGGCGAATTCAACCGCCGCATTCGCCGCCGCCTCATCGAATCGGGCGAGTTCTACATCGTCCAAACCAACATCAACGGCATCGGCGCCCTGCGGATCACGATCATCAACCCACTCACGACCGAGGACCATCTGAGAGGATTACTCGATGCAATCCGACAGACCGCTCGTGACATCTCATCCTCACGACCACCACTTGCGGATTAGCGGTCCGTAGAAAGCTCGGATTCACCACAGGCAGAAATGCCTGTGCCACACTTTCAACGGAGAGTGAGCGCATCAATCTGTCGCTTTGTCACCGGCATCGGCGTCATTGGTTCGGGAACAATGGGAATGAGTTTCTGAACAATCCGCTCGACAAGCTCATTAACACCTGCACCGGATTTGGATGAAACCATGATGGCCGCTTGCGGTTTTGCACGCCCCCAGACATCCTCCAGATCACACTTATGGGCAACGACCAGCACGTCACCCCATTCGTCCAGCAGCTTAAAATCCTCTTCGGTCGGTGACTGACTCACATCGATCAACACAATGCGCAAGTCGGCTTCCTTCAGACGATGCCGGGCTCGTCTGATTCCCTCTGCTTCGAGTTCATCCGGCTGTTCTCGGATGCCCGCAGTGTCTGAGAAGGCGATCGGCCAGCCGTCGAAGGCCGTCTCGACTGAAACGACATCCCGCGTCGTCCCCGGTTGATCAAACACAATGGAGCGGGCATAACCAACGAGGGTATTGATAAGACTCGACTTGCCGACGTTTGGACGACCACAGAGGACGACCTGCCAGGGGTGAGTCAGATGTAAACCGAAATCCGCCCATCGCAGCAACTCCTCGACTCGTCGTTTCGCATCATCAGGAGGCAGTTCATTCAGTTCGCCAAGGTAACGCGGCAGCAACGTCTGCTGTTGCAGCAGTAGATCCGCTGTCCGCAGTGTCGTCGCGCGGGTCAGGGCGTCGCGGCACTCGGTCTCGATGAGGTCCTCCATCGAACCGGACAAGTGACTTGCATCGACCGCCACGCAGCCGCGTGACTCCAGATCGGAGATGATTCTGGCGACGGCTGCCCGTCCGCCGTGACACTGGATCTCGGTCGTCTCTGGACCAACACGGCACAGCACGACGGATTCGGGTGAGTCGGTTCCCCATTGACCATAGCAGAGGCGGTTCAGGCGCTGCTTCATGACTGGTCGACCATTGGCAGCACGAAACAGAATCGGGGCATCATCGAGAATCGAAGGCGGACCTTCCAATTGCAGGACCGCGACCGCACCAGCACCTGCGGGAGTGAGCCGACTGACGGTGTGACGAACATCCTTCATGAGGACGGACCAAACAACTCGGGAACGTTCATCGCGGCCACGGCGATTCCCTTAAGCGTCAAATGCGGCTCGTAGATCCATCTGTCTGGGAGGTTGTGTGTCCAGACGCGAGCCGCCCCGCCGGTCAGCACGACCAGCGGTGACTCCGCCTGCTCACCCAGTTCACGCCCCATCTGATCGACCAACTCCCTCACAGACCCACGCAGGCCCCAGTACAGGCCGCTCGCAATGGCTGCTTCGGTATGCCGACCGACAACGTCGGGCTCATGAACGAGCAACTGCTGCCAATCCAGTTCGGGAAGCAGTGCGGTGTATTGATGCAAAGCCCGGGCGGAGAGTCCCAGGCCCGGCAGGATCGCCCCGCCACAAAACGTCCCCTCCATTGAGACCGCATTCACCGTGACGGCTGTCCCCGTGTCGACGACGATGGCGGGACGATTCGCAGGTCGCAGAGCATTCGCCGCGATGCATGAGAGCAGTCGATCGATGCCCACCCGATCAGGAAACTCGACGTCGAGACGGATTGGCAGGCGCGATCGATCGAGGAGACCGTGCAGCGGGGGAAGATCCTCGGGCCATTCCTCCAGCAGTCGCCGGACCGTTGACGGATGTGATCCGGTGACGATGGCTCTCACATTTTTTTCATTCTCTAGCTGACGACGAAGCACATCCCATGGCAAGTTCTCATCACGCCGGGCGACCAACACGCCTTCGCACTCGGGGAGTTGGGAAGTCTCTGAGGAGATATTCCTGCAGATCCCCAGTTTGATCTGTGTGTTGCCGGCATCAATGGCGAGGATGTGAATGGACATTGATCACTGCCTCGAAAACTCCCCGAGGGGGGAGTCAGAAAGATGAGAGAGCTCGATCAACCTTCCTTCAGAGCTGAGAGGATGTCAAGGACGGCTTGTTTGCCGTCAGCAAAGAGCATCAGCGAATTGTCCGCTGCGAACAGCGGATTCGGGATCCCTGCAAAGCCCGGTGAGAGACTGCGTTTGATGACGACACAGGTGCGGGCCTTGTCTGCGTCGATGATAGGCATGCCTGCGATAGCGCTGTTAGGCTGTCGAGCATCCGGGTTCACCGTGTCGTTGGCACCGATGACAAGGCATACATCTGTCTGCTCCATCGAGGTATTGATTTCGTCCATCTCCTTGAGGAGTTCGTACGGGATATCCGCCTCAGCGAGCAGCACATTCATGTGCCCCGGCATACGGCCCGCAACGGGATGAATGCCATACTCAACTTCCATCCCCTTGGCGATGAGATGGTTCGCCAGATCTCGAACCGCGTGCTGTGCCTGAGCGACAGCCATCCCGTATCCCGGGACGATCACAACACGGCGTGCCACATCCAGCAACATCGCAACTTCGTCCGGGCCAGTCGCTTTGACGTTCTGATAAACCTCGTCGGCATCCTTGGTTTCTCCGGTTGGTCCCAGGGTGCCGAACAGCACATTCGTCAGGGAACGGTTCATCGCCTTGCACATGATCTGTGTCAGGATGAGTCCCGACGCACCCACAAGTGACCCGGAGATAATCAGTACGTTGTTCTCAAGCACGAAGCCCGTCGCAGCAGCGGCAAGTCCGGAATAGGAGTTCAGCAGGGCGATGACCACCGGCATGTCAGCACCGCCAATCGACACTGTAAGGCAATAGCCGAGTCCAAGCGATGCAATCACCAGCAGCCAGAAGAAAACGTCGTTGCTTCGGGAGATCGCGCATACAAACATGAGGAGCAGCGTGACTCCCCCCACGATTGCATTCGTGACTGTCGAATTGGTGATCTTCGGCAGGGTCTTCATCAGCGGATGCTCTGCAAGCTTGCCGAATGCGACCAGACTGCCGGTCAGCGTCACCGCTCCGATCAGACCGCTCAATGCGGTCGCGAAGCTCGTGTCGAGAGGGATCTCAGCAGATGTCATCGCGGAAACATATGAACCGGCAACGACGAACGAAGCTGCTCCCCCCAGTCCATTGAACAGTGCGACCAGTTCGGGCATCGACTCCAGACGAATCGTGATCGCCAGCCAGGCTCCGATGCCAGCGCCGATCGCCATCCCGATGAAAACCAACGAGTAACCGAGGATGCCCGCTCCCAGCACCTGCTGGTCGACGAGAGTCACAAGGACTGCCAACAGCATCCCCACAGCCCCGATCAGATTGCCTCGCACAGCGGTCCGAGGGTGCGTCAGGCCTTTCAGTCCCAGGATGAACAGGACGGCAGCGATCAGATAGGCAAGATCAACCCAGGTACGCGACATTTTTGATGCAGGGAATAGCGAACAGGGAGCAGGGAATAGCGTTCATGCCCACGGTCAACGTCCCGTGGGAAGCGTAGGACTCAGCGACTCTTGAATTTTTCCAGCATGCGATGCGTCACAAGAAAGCCCCCCACGACGTTCACGGTTGCCAGAATGATCGCGATGAATCCGAGGATTCGGGCGAAACCCGGATATTCACCAGCAGCCAGCACGGCCCCGACAATCGTGATTCCGGAGATTGCATTCGATCCGGACATCAGCGGCGTGTGGAGCGTTGGCGGAATCTTGGTGATGATTTCGATGCCCACGAACACGGCGAGGGCGAAGATCGTCAGCCCGATGATGAGAGGGTTGGCGGCTGAGGTCGCAGCGAGGAGCTGAATGGCGTGAAACATCTTGGATTCCCGGTGACTTCGCGAGAGGAATGCGGAGGTCAGTTGTCTGAAAGTTTATAGGTGTCCGTCGGCTCTTCGTCAGGCGGAGGACTTGGGGCCGGAGCTGGCGGAGTGTCAGCAGCTTCGGGGGGAGGAGCAGCCGGAGCTTTCTCCTCGAGTGGTCCCATGCCGGCCAGTTCGCGAACAAAGCTGTGCACCACGTCTCCACCGCGAGTCACGAGTGTGCCCGCGATGCATTCGTCCGTCATGTCGAGAACCGGCTTTCCGTCCTTGATCAGCGATTTCAGGAACGTCGTCAGATTGTTTGAATACATCTGACTGGCATGCTTGGGGATCTCCGACGGGATATTCAGCGGACCAATGATGGTGACATCATGAGCGATGATGGTCTCGCCCCCTTTGGTGAGTTCACAGTTGCCTCCGCGCTCGGCTGCGAGGTCGACGATGACCGATCCGGGGGGCATGACCTGCACCATGTTCTCTGTTACGAGAATCGGTGACTGCTTGCCGGGAATCGCGGCTGTCGTAATCACGACGTCCATATCCGCGACCACTCGCAGCATGAGTTCCCGTTGTCGACGGTAGAACTCTTCATCCATCGCGCGCGCATAGCCGCCTTCGCCTTCGGCGGTATCGAGTTCCATTTCGACGAACTTGGCACCAAGGCTTTGCACCTGCTCCTTCACGGCCGGGCGAACATCGTAAGCACTCACAACCGCTCCCAACTTGCGAGCAGTCGCAATCGCTTGCAGACCGGCCACGCCTGCACCGATGACGAAGACTCTCGCAGGGGTCAACGTCCCGGCAGCCGTCATCATCATGGGAAACATCTGAGGCAGATGGCTGGCGGCTATCAAGACAGCCTTGTATCCGGCGATTGTCGCCATCGAGCTGAGCACGTCCATGCTCTGCGCTCGTGTGATCCGGGGCATCAACTCCATCGCAAAGGCGACAGCTTTTCGCTCGGCAACCTTGGACATCGCTTGCGGGTCGGTGAGCGGATCGCACTGTGCGACGAGAATCTGCCCTTCTCTCAACCGCTGAATGTCAGCTTGTCCCTGATCGGGGTTGGCGACAGCTGCTCGAACCTGACAGATGATGTCAGCATCCCCGAACAGCTGATCGCGGTCCGAAACAATGGTCGCGCCTGCTGAATTATAGGATTCGTCGAGAAATCCGGCTTGCTCACCCGCTCCGGATTCGACGAGCACCTCGGCTCCCAGCTTCTTGAGAGCGGCCAACGATCCCGGCACGAGTGCGACACGTCGTTCGCCCGGAAATGTCTCCTTCGGGACACCAATCTTCACTTTGAGACGTCTTTCTTGAGCAGAGTTGCGTCGTGCAGAACCCAATGAGGCATATCCTAAAGATCCCCAGCCGGTCCGTCGACGGACTGGCAAAAGAATCTCTGCAATTGGATTCAGGGAATATTCGTGCTTCTGCGTGGATCAGACAGACATGCCGATGTTTTATCGCCTGCTCGCCGATTTGATTGTGGTGGTGCACTTCGCGTACGTCCTGAGCGTGATCCTGGGACTGGTCGCGATTCTGATGGGACGAGTGTTGAAGTGGGACTGGGTGCGGAACCGCTGGTTCCGCGGGTTGCATCTGGCGATGATCCTGATCGTCGTGCTCGAAGCGTGGATCGGCTTCACCTGTCCACTGACGACATGGGAGAATCAGCTGAGGTCACTCGCCGGTCAATCAACACACAAAGGGGCCTTCATTGCGGACTATGTGCACGAGTTGTTGTTCATCGACGCCGAGCCCTGGGTCTTCACCCTTTGCTACACGCTGTTTGGTACAGCTGTGATTGCAAGCCTGTTTTTGGTCCCTCCGCGTTGGCGGAAGTCTCAAACAGTCTGAAGGCGATCAATCCCTGCGGTAGAGCTGATCAGCTGCCGAACGCCGAATGCAAACTGGCAACGGCCTGCTTGCCCTGACCTGCACCGACCACGACTGAAAGTCTCACCTCGCTGGTGTTGATCATCTGGACGTTGACGCCTGCGTCTCCCAGAGCGCGGAATATCATCTCACCGACACCTGTATGACTGCGAAGACCGATGCCGGTGACCGTGAGTTTGTCGATCTCCCGGTCGAAGGTCAGTTCGGCCCCTTTCCACTGAGAGACCACTTCCCGTACCAGGAGCAGGCAGCGCTCGATGTCGGATCGCAGGACGGTGAACGAGACCTCAGCACTCCCCTGACGGCTGACGTTCTGGACGATCATGTCGACCATGACGTCCCCCTCAGCAACCGCCTCGAACAGGTCGGCACAAACACCGGGAGCATCCGGGATGTGATGAATGCTGATTCGCGACTGCGTCTCATCAAGGTCGACATCGTTGACCACAAGTTTTTCCATATTGGCCAGGCTGCCGACCACCTGCGATTCCAGGCTTCCCTCGGCTCCATGCGCTTGCTTCTGCGCAGACTGGCGGAATCCAATGGATGGTGGCCGGGCGTCTGCCTGATCAAGACCAAAGCCTGTGTGAACCGTCCTCAAGGCCGTGTCAGCATCATCACGATTCACAAGAACAGAGATCTTGATGTCACTCGTGGTGATCATCTCAATGTTGACACCTGCATCCGAGAGTGAGCGGAACAACTGTGCGGCCACCCCGCTGTGCGATCGCATCCCATCCCCGACAGCCGAGAGCTTGGAGACGTTGGTTCCACTTTGCACCGAACCGGCTCCCAGTTCGCGGATTGCCTCGCGAGCTGCGGTAAGCGTCGCAGCGAGGTCATCTTCAGGAACGGTGAAGGAAACTTCTGCCGTTTCGTCCGTCCCCACGTTCTGTACGACCATGTCAACCGGGATCTTGCGATTGGCCAGACGGGAGAAGATGACACTCATGACCCCCGGACGATTCGGCAGATCCGCGAAGGTCACGCGCGCCTCCTGACGAGCGAGCGCCAACCCCGTCACGACCGGTGCGTGATCGTCACCATGCGGAGCAATGAGAGTGCCCAAGGCATCCGAGAAAGAAGGTCTCACTCTCAGCGGAACGTCGAACTTCTTCGCAAACTCGATCGATCGCGAGTGCATCACGCCAGCACCGAGACTCGCCAGTTCCAGCATCTCGTCGTGAGAGATCGTGTTGATCTTCCTCGCCTCAGCAACAATTCGTGGATCAGTCGTGAAGACGCCTTCCACGTCTGTGTAGATCTGACATTCATCCGCTTTGAGGACGGCTGCAAGTGCAGTGGCAGTCGTGTCACTCCCGCCGCGCCCGAGGGTCGTGATGTTGCCTTCGTCATCGACTCCCTGAAAGCCGCAAGCAACGACGATCGCACCATCGGCCAGATGCTTGCGCATACGTTCCACAGAGATTTCCCGGATGCGCGCCTTCGAATACTGCGAATCGGTGATGATGCCAATCTGTCCGCCGGTCAGACTGACCGCCTGTTCTCCCAACTCCTGAATGGCCATCGCCATCAACGCGACAGACTCTTGTTCCCCCGTCGAGAGCAGCATGTCCATCTCACGCCGGGGCGGATCGGCAGTTACTTCCGCAGCGAGTGTGAGCAGTTCATCCGTCTTCTTGCCCCGCGCGCTGACCACCATCACGACCTGATGTCCGTCACGCTTGGCGGCAACGGCGCGCTGCGCCGCAGCCCGAATTTTTTCGGCGGTCGCGACACTTGTCCCGCCAAACTTCTGTACGATCAATCCCACGTGAGCAGCCTCGTCCGAGTGAGCAAATGAAATTCAACCCGGCAGGATATCACAGGGTCCGCGACCTGCAACTCGACACACAAACGAACGACACCCGATCCTCACGAGGACCGGGTGTCGTTGCAATTCATTGAGAGGCCGCCATTAGGCAACGCGGCGCTCGCTCATTCTGGAAGCAGGAGCTTCTTCGCCAACTCCAGGCATCGTGAGGATCGAAGGCATCGCCTGCGTCTTGCAACCTTCCATGAAGGCGTCGAAGACCTGCATATCGAGGGCAGAAGCTGACTGATTCTCCGGATGGAACTGCACACCGATGCAGAACCAGTTTTCGTCGATGGATTCGTACGCTTCGACCACACCATCCGGTGAAGCAGCACCAACTCGGAAGCAGGAGGCAACCTGATCGACGGCCATGTGGTGATCGCTGTTCACGCGAATCTCGCCGGGACCGTAAATGTGGTCCATCCTGGTTCCAGGGACGATTTCGATCAAATGACGGTTGCAGGACTCGACAGGATCGCGGTGGTGAAGTGGCTTCAGCACGTCTTCCGGCACGTGTTGGAAGAGCGTCCCGCCGCAGATCACGTTGAGCGTCTGCATGCCGACTCCGACGGCCAGCGTGGGGATCTTCATTTCGTAGCACAGCTTGGCCAGGCGACGATCAAAATCCTCGCGGCGAAGCGGCATCGCCCGGGTGGCGGGATGCCGATCCATCCCCAGTCGAACCGGATCAAGGTCGAGCTTGCAGCCGGTGAGCACGACGCCATCGAGTGTACTGAGAATCTGACGGAGATCATCGTCCTCTGCAAAGGGAGGCATGATCAAGGGAATGCCGCCAGATGCGCTGATGCAGTCGTAATAGCCCGAGTTGATCCAGGACAGCGGGATGCTCTCATTGCGCTCGGGACGAAAGTCTGCATTCAGGCCGATGACTGGTTTGGTGCTCATAACTGATGGTCCTTCCATGGGAAAACGCGCAGCTTATTCCACTAGGCTGCTGGGGAGGGAAAACCGCGTCACCAGAGACGTGACGGGGAACGACGCGCCCGCGATGGCAGCAACTGCCGGGACGCGAGTGAAGCAGCGAGTCAGTGTGGTGTCTTCGTGGGTCAGACGATTGAAACGGACACAAAACGTCTCGCGCATCATTGGGTGAACTCCTTTCACCGATTCTGGAATCCGATCCGTCGGTTCCTGCGATTGCATGACAACAAGTCTGCACTCGCGGGTTGGTGATCACTCAAAATCCATGAGTTCGTCGATCAACCAAGTGGGCACACTCTATGGCAGTTTCTGCCGATGTAAAGCAATTCGTCGATCTTGTACAACATTGGCCTTGCAAGCCTGATGTGCCACGACATCTTGTGCGATACACTTGCACAGTACGCAGGATCATGTGGTGCTGGCCCTCAAGGCAGTTTTGCTCACATTCATGGGGAGAGAGTGCGTTGTCAGCATTACAATTCCAGGCGAAATCAGAGGATGACACCGATCGGCTCGGGCAGGCGGTCGCAGGGATCCTGCGGGCGGGAGATGTCGTCACGCTGAATGGAGAATTGGGAGCAGGGAAAACGCGACTTGTCCGGGCAATCGTGACGTCACTCACTGGCGAGAATCAACTCGTCAACAGCCCGACCTTTGTGCTGATTCAGCAGTACCCGGCTGCGATCCCCATCTATCACATGGATGCGTATCGGTTATCCAACGAAGACGAGTTTCTCGCGTTAGGTGCAGAAGAAATCCTCGAAGGTGACGGAGTCTGCCTGGTCGAATGGGCCGAACGGATCGCGGGAGTCTTGCCTGCGGATCACCTGCGTATCGACATCATCTCGACAGGAGAGTACACACGTCAGTTCCAGCTGACCGGCACCGGCCCGCGATCAAATCAAATGGTCAGTCAGTTTTTCAGACAGCTGAATGACTGAAGCGCATGAGGTCGAGTCTTTCGCCAGCTTCGGTCAATGACCGTGGCTATGGTCAACTGCTTCGGGAGTCTCTTCTTCAAAGTTGCAAAAGGGGCCGCACAAACCTGCGAGTTGGACCGAACCGCAGAGCAGTGCGATGACCGCGAGGGCAGTCACGTACACCGTTTTGCCGACAAAGTTCGTGACCGACAGACCTAGAATCGCGTGCCTGCCTGATTCCGGAGGAACAATGACACCCCAAGTGATGATCGCCATCAACATGATCAACAGGACACCGATCGCTCCTCCTTTGAGCAAAACCTCTCGCAACTTAACCCAGTTGACACCCAGCAACCAGAACGCAATCCAAACGAGCAGCGGGGTCAACGGCAGGATGAGCTGAACCAGTTCAGCACCAACGTGCAGCAGTGCTGAGAAGAGATCTTGCAGTGAGACGAGGAAATCCATGGGAGTCTCGGATGGACGGAGTTTCGGACTTTTTTTCGAATCTACTGTGGCACGAATAGCAGAAAGCCCGCTCCGCTTCCAGTGATCGAATGCTCTCGAAAGGGTCCGACTGTTTTTTCATGTTGGACATGCTGGCTCTCATGAAGACGAGGCACATGCCGTCCCGCATCATGTCCTCTCTGTGCGTAACATGCATGTCATTCCCGCGAAGGTGGGAATCCATCAAGCGAGGTCTATGGTCTCTCAGGCTCTTTCTGTTCTTACCGACGGCCTGGATTCCCGCCTTCGCGGGAATGACTGCTCGAGAACGGGAATGACTGCTCGAGAAGAGGATTGCTTCACAGAATCACAATTCCATCTGGTCTGTCAGCGGTACGGCGTCCGGTTCCTGCGACCCTGATCGTCGATCGGTTGCAGACGGTTTGATCGGGATGTAGCGTGACCTGACTGATCGCCAACAACAGGCGAAGATCTTGACGTCGGGGAGATCCGGGGATGAGCGACAGCGAGCTGCCAATGGAGTCGGTACAAATTGTTGCGGAGATCTTGCGGTTGTTTCGGGAGCGGGGTGACTCGGAGTACGGTGGCGAGTCTATCACGCAGGCGGAGCATGCTTTTCAGGCAGCCGACCTTGCCCTCGAAAACGGTGCGGACAGCACACTCGTCGTTGCTGCGTTACTGCATGACATCGGACACCTGCTCCATAATCTGCCGGACGATGCCCCGGATCAGGGGGTCGACGATGAGCATGAGGAACTGGGCGGGCGCTGGTTGGAGAAGCGGTTCGGTCCTGCCGTTACCGAACCGGTTCGACTGCACGTCGCAGCCAAGCGGTACATGTGTGCCAGTGATCCGGAATACTACAATTTGCTCAGCGAGCCGTCGCGAGTCAGTCTGGCACTTCAAGGGGGGCCAATGAGTGCAGAGGAGGTGGCGGAGTTTGAACGCAATCCGTTCCATGAGGCTGCGGTCCGCGTGCGTCGTTGGGATGATGAAGCAAAGATTGTCGACAAAGTAACAACACCTCTCGAGGGATTCGTTGAACACATTGAGCGTGCACTTGCCCTCTCGTGAGACGACCGATGATCACGCGATCTTCTTCGTATGACGTCGGCATCATCGGGGCAGGGATTGCTGGACTGGCGTTTGCCTGGGCAGCTCTGCGTCGAGGGCTGCGGGTCGTGGTGCTGGAACGCGACGACCGGTCAGACGGGGCATCGGTCCGCAACTTTGGAATGATCTGGCCGATGGGGCAGCCGCCGGGACCCGGATTGAAGACGGCACTCAGGTCACGAGAACTCTGGCTTGAACTGGCAGAAGCTTCGGGCTTGTGGCTGAAGCAGTGTGGATCACTCCATCTGGCTCATCGTGATGATGAATGGGCCGTCCTGCAGGAGTTCAACACAACTGCTGCTGCCGATGGCTATCAGGTTCAAGTGCTTACTCCTGAAGAAGTGCTCACAAACGCACCAGCTGCGAACCCGCAGGAGTTGCGAGGGGGACTCTGGAGTCGGATGGAAATGGGGGTGAATCCTCGAACCGCTCTTGCGAAGTTCGCAAACTGGTTGGCAGAACAACAGGAGTGCACAATCTGTTTCGGTCAGTCCGTCATCAAGGCCGAGACCGGACGAATCACAACAGAACAGGGGGATGTGATTGATGCAGACCGCATCATTATCTGTTCGGGTAGCGACACTCGCACGCTCTTTCCGGAGGTGTTCAATCGGAGTGAACTCCGCCTGTGCAAGTTGCAGATGTTACGCACTCCACCTCAGCCGGACGGATGGATACTGGGACCTCATCTCGCGAGTGGACTCACGCTGCGCCATTACCCGGTCTTTCAATCGTGTCTCTCATTTCCTGCACTCAAAAACCGGATCGCAGAGGAGACGCCGGAACTCGATCGGTACGGGATTCACATTCTCGCTGCACAGAACGATCGAGGCGAAATCATCCTGGGAGACTCCCACGAATACGATGCAGCGATCAAACCGGAGGACAAGGCGGAGATTGATGAGTTGATTCTCGGGAAGGCACGCAAGATGATCCGTCTGCCGGACTGGACGATTGCTCATCGCTGGCACGGCCTCTACGTCAAACATCCGACGCAGCCCGTGCTGGACATCGAGCCGATGGATGGAGTGCGTCTTGTCACCGGCTTTGGTGGAGCGGGCATGACGCTCGCCCTGGGTTATGCAGACCTCAACTGGAAATCGTGACATGAGCCAATCCCCACCCCGCTTGCAGGCAGTGGTCTTCGACTGGGCCGGCACGACCATTGACTTCGGCAGCCTTGCGCCCGCGGGGGTGTTTCGGGAGATCTTCCAGCAGGAAGGGGTCGAGATCACCGTCGCGCAGGCGCGTGAGCCCATGGGGCGGGCCAAACGGGAGCACATTCGAGCGATCCTCGACATGCCCGATGTCTCAACCCGGTGGGAGTCGATCCAGGGTGCACAGGCGACAGAGGCTGACATCGACCGTATGTACGAACACTTTCTTCCATTGCAACTTCAGGTCCTTTCGAAACACAGCGCCCTGATTCCCGGAGTGGTGGAGACTGTGAGCGATTGCAGAAAACGGGGCATGAAAATCGGGTCGAGTACAGGGTACACACATGAGCTGATGGAAGTTGTGCTCCCTCTGGCGAAAGCACAGGGATACGAGCCGGACTGCGTGCTGTGTGCGGGTGACACGCCCGCAGGACGTCCCAAGCCCTGGATGCTCTTCGAAGCAGCCAAGCGTATGGATGTGTATCCCATGGACACAGTCGTCAAAGTGGATGACACGCTGGTGGGGATCGAAGCCGGTCACAACGCGGGCTGCTGGACGGTTGCGGTCACGATGTCGGGCAACGAACTCGGGCTCACGGAGGCACAACTTGCCGAACTCTGCGTCGACGAACGGGTCGCACGGAAAACCGCAATCGAACAGAAGTTCGCATCGGTCCGCCCACACTATCTCATCGAAAGCGTGGCCGATCTTCCGGAAGTTCTGGAAAACATCGAAGCACGCCTCCGGGCGGGCGAATCACCTCGGGTGATCTGCTCCTGAATGACAACTCCTCCGTCGAACGCACCTCATGTGGAATCCGCTGCAATCTCTGCGATGGTCGCAGACGCCCGATGAGATCGCAGCTCAGCGTGAGTTGCTGCTCAAAGAGGCGCCGATTCCCTGCCTGTGGCTGTTCGGCAAAACAGGAAGCGGGAAGACGTCCATCATCCGTTATCTCACCGGTGCAGCTGAGGCCGAGATTGGCTCCGGGTTTCGACCGCAGACGAAACTGTCGCAACTGTATGCATTCCCCGATGAGGATCTCCCGATCGTCCGGTTTCTCGACACCCGCGGACTGGGAGAAGCTGCTTATGATCCAAAAGCGGACATTGCACAATTCGATGAAGAGGCCCATCTCATCATCGTGACGGTTCGGGCGACCGATCAGGCCATGGCAGAGGTCATCGAGCCGCTACGGGTGATCCGGCGAGAGAATCCTGAGCGACCTATTCTCCTGGCTGTCACCTGTCTGCACGATGCGTATCCGGGTGAACAACACATCACACCCGACCCTTTCACCATGGAGGCGCGACCGCAATCCTCAGAGGTCTCGGAAACTTTGTCTCGCTGTCTGTCAGCTCATTATGACCGGTTTGCAGGGCTGTTTGATTGGGCCGTCCCGATCGATCTGACGAAACCTGAAGATGGATTTGACGTGACGGACTTCGGCGGCGAACGGCTCAAGCATGCCGTCATTGACCTCTTACCTGCAGCGTTTCGTCAGACGCTGATGCGGATGGAGCATGTGAGGAACGAATTAGGAGATCAGCTTCGGCAGCGTTCCGATCGAACGATCATCGCTCACAGTCTCGTTGCAGCCTCAGCCGCTGCGGTCCCTCTACCGTGGATCGATATCCCGGCTGTCATGGCAACACAGTCGCACCTCCTTCATCGCCTGGCGACCGACTACCACCAGAAACTGGACTCTGCGACGCTCCTGAAGTTCTCGGGGGTCGTTGGAGGTCGAATCGCCCTGCGAATGGGCATGCGTGGCTTGCTCAAGTTCATCCCCTGGGTCGGCATGGCAGCAAACGCGGCTGCGGCGTTCGCCTTCACGTTTGGTTCCGGCAAGGCGGCCAGCTGGTACTTTCGTGAGGTAAGGGCAGGGCATATCCCTTCGGCCGATGAACTGCGCGAGGTTTATCAGGATCAATTGAAGGTCGGCGCTGCACTCTGGAAGACGACCGGTGAGGAGACGGACGCATGATCTCAGCCCGTTCCATCATTCTTTCGGTGCTCATCAGTCTGCCGATCGTGATCTTCGCAGCCGTCGGGGGCTATGCGATCTGGCAGAACGGCAACCTGAACTGGATCTGGTGGCTGATGACCGGCTGTGCGGTCGCCGCCTGGGGACTGTCGAAGTTGTGGAAAACATCGCCGACGTCAGCACGAAAACAGCATCACATCACAGAACCCACACACTGGACGCCACGGGATCGCGATGCGGCCGAGATCGTTCGCAACTATCAACTGGCAGTCGAGTCGCACACCGCCGAGCAACTCACCGATCCACACTTCTACCTCCAGCAGGTCCAGTCTCTCGCGATGGAACTCGCGCGCCTCTATCACCCCAAGGCGGCTGATCCGCTGGACCAATTGACCGTACCGGAGGTGCTGGCCGCGATTCGTCTGGCTGGCGATGATATGGAGCGATGGATGCTGGAGTCGGTCCCCGGAAGTCGCATGCTGACGATCCGGCACTGGCAGCTGCTGCAATCGGCTCCGGAGTGGGCGAACAAGCTCTCGGAGGCGACCTGGGTTGCATCGGTGCTTTTGAACCCGGCCAACATCGTCCGCTATCTCGCCTCCAAATGGACATGGGGACCAGTCTCAGTGCAGATCCAGTCAGAGGTGTTGGCGGTCGTCTATCTTCGCTTCATCAGGCAGGTCGGGTATTACCTCATCGAGATGAACAGCGGCCGTCTGCGAGGCGGGGCTGATGCCTATCGAGCCGCTTTCGGTCAACGAGGTCAAACAGATCGCCCCTTAGAGGTCAATCGAGACTCGAAGTTCACCAATTCGCCGCCCATCACGATCGCGCTGGTCGGTCAGGTGAGTTCGGGCAAGTCCAGTCTGATCAATCGACTGACCGGGCAGGTCCAGGCAGCGGTCGACATCCTGCCTGAGACGAAACAGGTCCTGCGCTATCAGTATTCCGTCAGTCAGCCGCCAGTGACAGTGACGCTACTGGACACTCCCGGCTACGGCGAGAGCGGCGCATCGAACGAGCAGATCCGACACATTCAGCATGCACTGGAAGTCTCGGATGCGGCTCTCCTCGTCATGGACGCCCATTCACCGGCACGTGAAGCCGACCGCGTGACTCTGGAGCAACTGCGGGAAGTGTATGCTTCGCAACTGCATCTCAAGCCGCCACCGGTCGTCGGTGTGCTCACGCATGTTGACCTGCTGTCGCCTCCACTGGAATGGTCTCCCCCGTACGACTGGAAAACTCCCGCATCAACCAAGGCGAAGAGCTTGCACGATGCTGTGGACTACACGATGGAGGTGTTTAAGGCATCACTGAAACAAGTGGTCCCAGTCTGTACCGATGCCCGTGAGGAACGTCAGTGGGGAGTGACCGAAGAA
The DNA here is from genome assembly GCA_020426325.1 of Planctomycetaceae bacterium. Taxonomy (GTDB): domain Bacteria; phylum Planctomycetota; class Planctomycetia; order Planctomycetales; family Planctomycetaceae; genus JAHBXU01. Next base: position 37,271 of record JAGQQG010000038.1, read on the forward strand.
CTCCTGCCGGTCCTTGCAGGAGTCCTCGAGGACGCAGCTGCAGTCTCACTGTTGCGAGCTTATGAGTTGCAGTTGGACCGCGATCGTTGGAGAATCCTGCTCAAACAGGTTGCCAGCGGCAGTCAGCAACTGGTTCGTGTGTGGATCGACGAGCGCCTTGCTCAGGTCGTAACAAGCTCTGAGTGATGCCGCACAGTGGATCTCAATATACGATCTTGCGTAACCGGCACGAAAAGCCAGAACTGCCTGTCGCTAGGCAAGATGTGACGATCGCTGATTGACCTCACATCAGGCCAGTCATACACTGGAATACCCGGATCATGCTGATGCCGGTGAATCGTCAGTTGGTCAGTGATCGACCTCTTCCATCGAAAACATGAGAGGCCACATGAGTGATTCCATGATACGTATTCCTGTGCTCATCCCAGTTCTTCGAGAAACCTCGGTGCAGCATGGCTCGTTCGTGGCACTCATGGCAGTCGCCATGGTTCTTGGTGTTGCCGCGACCGATGTCGCCGCCGATGACTCCGCTCAAAACATCACACTGCGATCCGAAACGGATGGCTTCCCGATTCACATTACCTACTTTCCTGCCTTCTCGAAGGACTCGAACCAGTCAAGCCAAGAAGCGACAGGATCGCCGGATGCAGGAGTTGTGATCCTGATCCACGGGAAGGATGGAAACCGACTCGTCTGGGATCAGAAGCACGGCAATGCCAAGTTCTCGTTCGTCGATGGCTTGAGAAAAGAACTGGGATTCGCAGTCGTCACAGTCGACATGCGAAAACATGGGGAAAGCAAGAGTCCCGATGGAGCACAGGATGATGCAATCGTACGAAGTGAAGACTACGACAATATGTGGCGTGGCGATCTGGAAGCCGTCAAACAATTCCTGATGAAAGAGCATCAGGAGAAGAAACTGAACGTCAACAAGCTGGGGATCATCGCGGCTGACGACATGGCCCCGGTTGTAGCCCGCTTTGCGGTGTTCGACTGGAGCAAGCCTCCCTTCGATGACGCCCCTGCGACACAACCGGAGGCCCGAACTCGTCGCGGGCAGGATGTTCGAGCACTCGTGTTCCTCTCCCCCAGCCAGACTGCGGGCAAAGTCAACCTGATGAGCGCGGTCAAAACTCTGCGCGATCCCAGCGCAGGCATCGCTATGCTCGTCGTTGTGGGAGAAGACGATGAGAGTGATCGCGGCACCGCGAGAAGCGTTTATCGGGTCATCTCAGCCACTGATCGTGAGCATGAGCGGACGTATTTGCAGTCCTATGAGAAACTGAAATTCCATGGGACCGACCTGTTGAATCATGTCCAGACGCTCGACGTGATGGCGCAGTTTCTCGACAAGCACGTCCAGCAACTCGACAGCCCCTGGCAGGACCGTCGCAGTCGACTCGAACGTTGAGGCCATTCATCCTTCACACGTCGACCTCACAAAACTCGAACACCTGCCTTCTAAATCTGATACTCCCCTCCGCGACAGACAGGCAATCCGTTGTCCGCTGATGATTCTGAGACGCTTGCCGGAGGAAGACGCGTTCTTGTGTCGTTGTGCACCTACAACGAACGCGAGAACATCGAACGGTTGATCCCCCGGATTCTGGCAGCCGCTCCGCAGGTGGAGATTGTCGTTGTCGATGATCATTCGCCCGACGGCACAGGAGAATATGCTGACGAACTTTCGGAGGCTGACCCCAGAATCCATGTGATGCATCGCCCCCAGAAGCTCGGACTGGGAGTTGCGACATTGGCCGCTCTCGGCTACGCGATCGAACACGATTATGACGTCTGGCTGAATATGGATGCGGATTTCAGCCACTCACCGGAGAAGGTGCCGGAACTGATCGCCCGCATGCAGGAAGCTGACGTCGCCATCGGCTCACGATACGTTCCTGGGGGAGGCGTGGAAGGCTGGGGGTTACGACGCCATCTGATGAGTCGCTCGATCAACTGGTATACGAGGTTGCTGCTCGGCCTGAGAACGAAAGACAACAGCGGTGCCTTTCGCTGTTACAACCTCTCACGGCTGCGAAAACTCGATCTGACTCGGTTTCGCGCGACGGGTTATGCGATTCAGGAAGAGCTGCTCTATCGCTGCCGTCAACTGGGGTGCACGTTTGTCGAAATACCGATCACCTTCTCGGATCGCGAGTTCGGTGAATCGAAGATCAACCAGAAGGAGGCGGTGCTCGCCGTCTGGGTCATCTTTCGCCTGGCACTCGATCGGGTCCTTCACATCTCAGTCACCTGAGCAGGCGGAACACGGTTGAGTCCTCAGTCGTGGCTGTGAGCAGCGTCCGGAAAATGGCCGTTCTGAACCTCGTCGATGTATTGTTCGACGGCCCCTCGTGCCACATCCCGAATCTCCGCATACCGTTTGAGGAATTTCGGGTGAAATCCGGGCGTCAGGCCGAGCATGTCGTGGCTGACGAGGACCTGTCCATCACAATGCGGACCAGCTCCAATTCCGATGGTGGGAATGCTGATCTCCTCGGTGATGTGTTTGGCAATCTGTTGCGGAACAAGTTCCAGTACGACTGCAAACGCCCCGGCCTCTTGTGCAGCTCGGGCATCGGCGAGCAGTTGTTCTTCATCCCGTTGAACAATCGCCATGCGACCCAGTTTGCGAACCGACTGAGGCTTCAGGCCCACATGTGCCATCACCGGGATATCGGCCTCGCTCAACCGTTCGATCGTATTCGCCTGATTTCTCCCCCCCTCCAATTTGACAGCAGAGGCTTGCGTCTCTTTAAGGACCCGTCCTGCATTTTCGACGGCCTGCTGTGGACTGACCTGGAATGTGAGAAACGGAAGATCGACAACAACGAGGGCACGTTTCACGGCCCGTGCAACGATCTCGCCGTGGTAGATCATCTCATCCAATGTGACGGGGAGGGTCGTGGATTTGCCTTGCACGACCATTCCCAACGTGTCACCAACGAGCAAAGCGTCGACCCCCGCCTCATCGAATAGCGACGCCCAGAGGTATTCGTATGCGGTCAGCATCGTCAGCTTCCGGCCATCCCGCTTGGCCTGGATGAATCCGGGAACAGTGACCGGTTTGGAGAGATCAGCGGGCATTTCGCGACCACATTTGGGAGAGGAGTGGAAAGAATTCGATCAGGATCGATCGTAGCAGTCAGTATGTCGGTTGCCACGTCGAAGGCAACCGCATTGCCCCGATGATTCGTTCAGGTCACGCTGGCAGAACTTTCAGAGTTCATTTTTGAGACAAGCAAATGACAGAAATGTGCAAAATCGAACGCGCATCAGCATTGCGAGTCATTTTGCAACGCTTTCTCGCGGCTCTACTTTCCTGTAGAAAACCAGAAATTAATCTGTAAGCTATTTCTATAAAACATCTTGTGATAAATTCGCTTCGTTATTCGACATATTGGCACAGTGCATGCTAAATATTCTGTGCAGCCGTGGTGGCAAGCGTTGGCCCGCACTTGCTCCATCGGCGCTCACGAAAGCCCTTCGAGTGATTTCTTCGCTCGAAGGGCTTATTTTTTGAGTTCTGCTTTTGCTGTCAGACGACTTCGAATCGGGAGACTTTGAGGGGAGATCCTTGTCGCCTGCCTGATGTCGGGATAGCATTGACTCATCGCCTCTTCAGGCGGTTAAACCTCTGCGGTGTTCGAGACCGGGCTTCCAGATTGTTGGCCCTACAAGTATTTCTCTGGAGAGCGCGACAGTCGGCAGCGTGTTTATCCCGTGTGGCGTTTCATCGCGTCTCACAGGACCACACAATCCAATTGAGTGCATCCCCCCTTGGACTGATTGGGTCCAAACAAAGTTGCCTGAACGGCACCTGCGGAGGTCTTTTCTGGTCTTGGCCGAGTTGACAGCTCACGTTGCATCACCCTCATGTTGATTGACTTGCGGTAATCGCATTATCATCTCTCGTCTGTCGTGGGTGTATTTGAGCTGAGAGGATTTCCTGTCTACATTTCGGTTCCTTGAAGGATTCCGGGATGTTGTGACAATCCTCTTGCCCGCATTGTCGTGATTTATGACACCGTAAAACTCAGGGGATGAGCCATGCGGTCGATGAGCCTCGCCGTACTTGCTGGAATTCTGGGAAGCATTTTCACACTATTCTGGACCGAGGGCGTCCTGCACCATACCAACGTGGCGCAGGCACAACCCGCAGCTGGACCGCGCCTGTCTGAGCCGGCTCAACCCTATCTTCCCCCAGCTGACATATCCTCAGGACTGACGCCCGATGAGCGGGTCAATGTGGCTGTCTACGAGAAGACCAATCAGAGCGTGGTCAATATCTCGACGCTGACACTCCGGCCAGACGGCTGGTTGCTCCGTCCCGTGCCCGCGGAAGGGAATGGATCGGGGTCTGTGATCGACAAGAGTGGACACATTCTCACAAATAACCATGTGATCAGCGATGCGCGGCAAGTGGTCGTCACGTTATTCAATGAGGAGTCCTATCCCGCCAAACTGGTTGGAGCCGATCCGATCAATGACATCGCTGTTATCAAGATTGACGCTCCTCCCGAGCAGTTGTTCCCGATCAGCCTCGGTGACTCTGACGCCCTGCGAGTCGGCTTGCGAGTCTTTGCCCTCGGCAACCCCTTCGGCCTTGACCGTACGATGAGTACCGGAATCATTGCCAGTCTCAACCGAACCCTGGAAGTTCAGGAGAACTGGGTTATCAAATCGATCATTCAGATTGATGCTTCGATCAACCCCGGGAGTTCGGGCGGGCCACTCCTCGATACGCAGGGGCGTCTCATCGGAATGAACACAGCGATCGCCACGGGCGATTCACGAAATCTCCGACAAAGCGCGGGCATCGGCTTCTCGATTCCCGTGAACCTGATCCGACGGGTGATTCCCGAATTGATCCAGCATGGACGCGTGATTCGAGGCGACCTCGGCATTACGCACGTAACGGAGACGGAGGACGGCCTCCGCATCGCTCGACTTGAACCCGGAGGACCTGCAGAGCAGGCCGGTCTCCGCGAACCACAAGTCACACGCCAGCGACAGGGGCCGTTTGTTTTTGAACGAATTGATCGCAGCACAGCTGACGTCATTACTGCGGTCGATGGAGAGCCCGTCCAGACTGCTGCGGAGTTCCTCGGGATGATCGAACAGAAAAAACCCGGCGATGTGGTCAATCTGACCATCCTCCGTGAAGAGAAGACGATGAATATTATCGTGACTCTCGGCGGCGACGAGCCTGCTCAGAAGGTCCCTCCACGACAGCGATCGATCTGACTTTGATCCGGAGAGCTCAGACAATCACCGGCAACAGCGGGCCAGTCGCTTTGGCATCGTCCGATTCGGGTGGCGGGTATGCGTCGATGTATTCGTAATGGACATTTCGCTGTCGCGGAATGTAGCCCGCATCACTGATGCAGTGTCGGATCGACTGTAACGAGAGATGAAAAACGGTCCCCGCCTGGGCGACAACGTTCTCTTCGATCATCAGGCTGCCCATGTCGTTGGCCCCGAAGAACAGCGCCATCTGACCGACCTTCTCCCCCTGTGTCACCCACGACGACTGGATGTTCGGAATGTTGTCGAGATACAGCCGTGCGACCGCTTGCGTTTTGAGGTACTCGAACGCACCCGCAGGGGGCAGTGTTGACATGTCGATGCCCCCCTTGCGTCCCGCCTCTGCATCCTGACCGAACCACGGAGCCTTATGCGGAGGCTGATGTGTCCAGCAAATGAAGGCGGTGAATCCCCTCGTTTCGTCCTGTTGCTGCCTGAGTCGTTCGAGATGCTCAACCCGTTCTTCGAGCGTTTCAACATGCCCGAACATCATGGTGCAACTGCTTCGCCCCCCCAGTTCGTGCCAGACTCGATTCACTTCCAGCCAGCCATCGGTCAGCACTTTTCCACGTGTCACCAGCTTGCGCACACGGTCGACGAGAATCTCACCTCCCCCTCCCGGCAGGCTCCCTAGACCGGCGTCCATCAGCCGCTTGAGGACCGTCTCCAGCGGCAGTTTGGCCATTTTGTGAAAGTGCCACAGCTCTGGCGGACTAAACCCGTGCACATTCAACTGCGGGAACTTCGCCTTCATGCCTCGCAGCAGGTCTTCGTACCAATCCAGCGGCAGCTTGGGGTGTAAGCCACCTTGCAACAAGATCTGATCTCCCCCCAGGTCAATCGTCTCCTGGATTTTCTGGTCTAGCACCTCTTCCGACAGCACATAAGCCTCGTCATGTCCGACAGGCCGGTAGAACGCACAGAAGTCGCAGACAGCTGCACAAACATTCGAGTAGTTGATGTTGCGATCGATGTTGTAAGTACGAAACGGCTCCGGGTGCAGACGACGCGAGACAATGTCCGCTGCCTGTCCGATCGCGGTCAAGTCATGCGACCGCAGCAATGCCAGGGCATCCTCCTGATGCAGTCGCTCCCCATCGATGGCCCGCCGAAGAATGGTGTCGATCTCTCGATCGGAGGTGAGTGTTGCGATCATTTGTCGTAATGGATGGGAGTCGCAATTGGCGTTAGCGTGTGGGTGGTCTGTGGTAATGATACAGCATGGCCCACGGTTCGTGACCCGTCAGCGGCGTCCCTGCATAACCGAATTGATGAAGAATTCTGTCAAATTGCTCGTAGGAAGCACGATTCACGTCGGTATCCGTCGCCACTGCCACGAATAAGTCGCTCGGCTCATGCCCGGCTGTCTCTGTCAGAGTTTTCATGAAGAACTGCAGCAGTTGCTGATTGTCTCCCCCCCAGAACATCGGCAGCGCGTATCGCGGATTGGGCGTGCGAGCATAGAAGCGGCCCATTCGACTCGAAACGTACCCATGAAACTGCACGTCCTCAGGGAAAACGGGGATCAGTGTTCCCTCGATGAGTCCGCTCTGGACGAAGATGGGAGCCTGCTCCAGTCCCTCAGCATTCACAGTCTGTTCGAGCGTCTGTCCCATTTCCCGCCAGATGACCGCTTGCGGTGTACCCAATCGAACGAGTTCAGTCGGCAGTCGCCCCACAGCCATCCACCCGGCCAGCAATGACACCAGCAGACAAGTGACTCCGGCCCAGGTCCACTTCGGTCTGGACACAATCAGTCCCAGTACGCAAGCGTTTGCTGCGGCCAAAGGGACGCGGTAACGCGGATTCGCCAGACTTGAGAGATCGTCACTTCCGACCAGTGCAAGGACGATCAGCGGCACGATTCCCAGTGCAACCGCGACCGTCAGATTGTTTCTGAAGGGCAGAACACCGACTCCCGATGACACTCTCCCACCGAACCGCGAAAGAGTAATGGCGAAAACCAACCCAACCGGTAGTGACAACCAGAGAAACGATCCCATCACGGACAGGATGGATGCGTCACCGGTCTGATAGTTCAAAGCGTGCCGCCACTCCCAGATACGTTCGATCATCGGAATCAAAGGTAGGCAGAGGATCACAGCGGCTCCCCACGCGACCAGCGTCTGTGGCCGCAGGCTCCGCACATGACGGACGTCGCTGACGAGCATCATCAGCGCTGACATGCCCACAACGGGAATCGTCAGGATGTGCGTCCAGACGGCTGCGGTCGCCGCCATCGCCCAGTACAGAGCGTGCTTCCAACGGACCTCCTTCTGTTGCCAACGCAGCGTCAGTACGAGCAGAGTAGTTGTCCACAACACGACGAGCCCGTACGTCCGTCCAATCCTGACCTCATCAACCACATCCGGATGGAGCGCTAACGCTCCGGCCGAGAGTGCTGCCGCTATGGCCCCCAACGAAGCTCTGGCTCCCAAGGCCATAACCAGAATGGCGGACAGATATCCCAGGACAGACGGCATTCGCAAAGCGAGTTCTGTTTCTCCCAGCACCTTCATCGACATCGCCTGAATCCAACAGGCAAACGGCGGAGCAGCCGCATATCGCAGAGATCGCTCGGTGACGGACAACTCTCCATCGGGAGCACTCAGCCAGTACGCAGCATGCTCGTCGAGGACCAGCGGGCCGCCAGAAAACACAGGAACCATCACAGCCACTGCAGTCGCCATCACGCCAATCACCAGGAGATTCTCAGCGGAGAGACGCATGGGGTGCGGATTCCACAAGGAGGCACGTCAGGATTCAGCCAGCGTCGTCACACGCAACGGGGAAGACTTCGTTGGCTGAATCGGACGGAACTGTGGGATCGTCTCATTCGGCGCCAATCCTCTTTGGGCGGCAAGACGATGAAACAACTTCAGGCCGTTCCTTTCTGCAGATTCCAGACGAAAGTGCAGGTTGCGGGTGAGGTAATTGAAGGCTGCAGAACGATCGATCCCGAGTCCGGAAGCCTCCCGCTGTGCAATCCTGGCGACCTCTCGCATTCCACGGTCGCGTGCCTGTTCCAAGGCGAACGGAACTGGTCCAAGATCCGTTCCTGCCCGAGTCACCCACATCGCGAATACAAACGGCAGGCCAGTCCATGCCAGCCATTCCTCGCCCAGGTCCCAGACGGTATGAAATGTTTCCTGCGGCGGATGCATGGCTCGGTCGCCGATGAGCAGGACGGCATCCGCTTCGCTGTCTTCGACGCCACTCCCCATCGGGAGCATGCTGAGTTTCGGAGAAACTCCGAATCGGTCGTGCAACATAATCTGGACCAGAGCCGCACTCGTCCGCGAGCCCTCGTCCAGAGCAAGCGTCTTCACATCACCGGGGTGAACACGAGAGTACAGTTTGACGCTGAGCACAGGACCTCGCGTGGCCACGCACGCATCTGAGACGATCTCATAGTCCGGATCAGCAAAGGCTTCCACCGAAGGAATGAGTGCAACATCGAGCTCGCCACGTGCGAGCCCATCTGCCAGGCGACTGGGCAGGTCGAGGATCAACTCAGCATCCGGCACTAGCTCTTCCAAACCCTCGATCAGAGGTTTTGAGTTGAGATAGCTCACCGCTCCAATGCGGATGGGGCAGCCGTCCAAATCCATTTGCGGCACTCGACTGATGTCAATCATGATTGAGGGGTCACTGCTACTATGGCTGTAGAGTATAGCGCATCCACGCTCCAATGCGAACCAGTCACACGTGCATTCGGTGAAGCGTCCGTTTACGATGCCGTTTTCCGAACCGTAACCAGCTCTCATTGATAACAGAATATGCAGCCTCTTCGCGTGGGATTGATTGGATTAGGGACCGTGGGCAGCGGGGTCGCCAAAGTCCTCATCGAGCATCCGGAACGCATGACCCACCGTGCCGGGCGACCGCTTGAGCTGGTTCGCGTCGCAGTTAGGGACGTCCAGAAGCCCAGAAATGTCAGCCTCCCGGGTAACATCTTGACCGATGATCCCCGAGCGGTCGCGGTCGATCCGTCCGTTGATGTTGTGATCGAGCTGATCGGAGGACAATCGCCCGCAAAGGAACTTGTGCTGACGGCTCTAGAAGCCGGCAAGGACGTCATCACGGCCAACAAGGCCCTGTTGTGTGCGGAAGGAACTGTACTCTTCACCAGAGCGCGCAACGCCGGTCGTTGTATCGCCTTTGAGGCAGCCATTGCAGGCGGGATTCCAGTCGTCCATGTTCTGGGGCAGGCACTCGCAGGCAATCAGGTAACCGCCATTGAGGCCATTCTCAACGGGACGAGCAATTTCATTCTCTGCGAAATGCTCGACCGCGGAGAATCTTACGAGGATGCCGTGCGAAAAGCTCAGGCGTTAGGTTTCGCAGAGGCCGATCCAGCCATGGATGTTGACGGAACGGATGCAGCCCAGAAGTTGTGCCTGCTGACGCAACTCGCCTTCGGAACTCGCGTGACCCCGGAATGTTTCCCGCAACAGGGGATCGACACACTCGACCTCACCGACCTGCAGTATGCAAACGAGTTGGGATACGCCGTCAAGCTCCTCGCGACTGCCAAGCTGGTCAACGGCCGGTTGGAGATGCACACACAGCCCACGCTCATCCGCCGCGCCCGTCCTCTCGCGCAGGTTGATGGCGCTTACAACATGGTTGCGTTAACGGGGGATGCTGTCGGGCCGACCTGGCTCTCCGGCCAGGGGGCTGGCCAGATGCCCACCGCCTCAGCCGTGCTGTCAGATCTCATCGATGTCGCCATCGGTCGGGCACAATCGACGTTCGCCCGACTCGACCTGTGGGGAGAACGTTCCCCGGTTCCAGTACAGCCGGCGGAGGAAATCTATCGCCGCTACTACCTCCGGTTCCCCGTCGAAGACCGTCCCCACGTGATCGCAGACATCACAGGCATCCTCGGGAACCATGCAATCAGCCTGGCCTCGGTCATACAGCACGAAGCCCCCGAGATCGACGACGAGACGGATTCGGGAACTCCCCTGGTGCCGCTGGTGATCATGACCCACCGGACACGCGAAGGGCAGATTCGCGATGCCTCGGTTGAGTTGAACCAGTTAGCATCCGTGAAACAACCCTGGGTCTGCATGCCTGTCAGCGACTGATCCCAATCAACAATCCACTTGCGCATCAAATCTCGAATCACTCCACTCCCAACTGCCCACTCCCCATTGCCCCCCCAGCCATGTTCTCAACGCTCATCGTCCCCCTCGCAATCGGCTCCCTGATCATCGGCGGGGCGCTAGGACTGCGGCCGTTTCTGAAATGGCTGCAGGATCGCGAAGCGCGACAGGCCATTCGTGAGTTCCGCCTGCGAAGAGAAGCCCTTGAGGCCAAGTTTCTCGATGTGGCAGCGTCCGTAGGCAAGCCGCGTGGACTGCGTTGGAAAGAGTGTGACTGGCAGGACGCCGTCACCTTCGGACGCGACGTCCAAACACAGCTGCTCACAGCGTTTGCCTCCGTCGAGATCCACTTTGAAGCCGTTGAAGGAGGCGACATGGAGGACGTCGAAGCCGTGAGCACCATCCGCGACGCGTCTGCCGTCTTCCACTATCAGAAGGGCCGCTGGGGGACCGGTGGACGGGCTCTCTTCAACATGAACCCTGACGACGCCATAACGCACCTGCAGGGACAATACGAACCTGTCAGCAGCTCAGTCGCTCCCGGCAATCTGTAATCAACTCGCAGAATCGTTGCAGCCAGGCAGCGGCGGGGGCTCCGTCGATCACCCGATGGTCAAAAGTCAGACTCAGACTGAGAGTGTGACCGATCGCCAGCTGATCGTCGCGGACAACCGGCTCCTGCCGGATGCGACCGACGCCCAGAATGGCTGCCTGAGGGAGGTTGATGATTGGCGTGAAGAAATCGATCCCAAATGAGCCGAGGTTGGTGATCGTAAAGGTTCCCCCTTGCAACTGGTCCTGCGTCAGCGTGCCTGAGCGAGCCTGTTCTGCCAGTGATCGTGAACACACCGCGATCTCATTCAGAGACAACTTGTCGACGTCTCTGACGACCGGAGCGAGGAGCCCCGCAGGTGTCTCTACCGCAACGCCAGCATGGACCTCGTCGTAAGTCCAGATCCCGTCATGGTGCCAGCAGGCGTTGAGTTGCGGATATTCACGCAGAACGATTGCTGCGAGCTTGACGAGCATGTCGTTGTAACTCGGGACGATGGCCTCGGCGCTGCCTGCCTTCAATTCCTCACGCAGACGAACGATTCCAGACGCATCCACCTTCGTCGTCAGGGTGACAGGAGCAGTTTGAGTCACCCCCGCTAGCATTCTTTGAGCAATCGTGCGCCGAATTTTGGAAGCGGACTCAAAGCGTCCGGATGTTGATGGAGCAACCAAGCTTTGCGCACGAGCAGCGACTCCCGACGCTGCAGACTGAGAATGCTGACGCTCTTTCACAGCCGCAACGTGAGAGATGACATCACGTTCGCGGATGCGTCCGTTGCGACCTGTTCCCTGAACCTGATGCCAATCGATCCCGAGTTCGTTTGACAGTCGACGGGCCCGAGGCGTCGCCACGATTCTGTCGCTTGTCCTTGAGACTGTTAGTGACGTACCGATCGTGGCCACTCTGAGAACATCTTCGCAGATGACTCGTCCAGTGGGATCGGGCGTAGGGATTGCGTTCAGGTCGATCCCGAATTGGCGTGCGAGTCGCCTCGCTGCGGGACCTGCCGCGCGGGGGGAGGACACCATCGGTGCGTTGGCAATCTGCCCGGCCAGTTGTCTCGGCCGTGGCGACTGTGGAGTTGTCCCGGTGGCTGCTGGATTCACCAGGCGATCAGTCGTCCCAACGGACGATGGTGGTGCTTCTCCCTCAGCCAGTAGGAAACCGATGACCTGTCCGACTTGGACGGTCTCTCCGGGTTTTGGAGCGTCCGCGGGGACACACAGAATGCCAGCATCGATCGCTTCGATCTCGTGGACCGCCTTCTCTCCCTCCAGGATGAAGACCATGTCCCCCGCATGCACCTGATCGCCCGGTTGCTTCAGCCATTCGCCCAGGATGCCCTCATCCATGGACCAGCCGAGACGTGGAATCACTATTTCGATCGGCATCTCAGCTACTCCTGCATGAGGTCGCGAATGGCCTGAGCGATCGTCCCGACATTGGGCACAACCGCCTGCTCCAAAGCCGGGGCATAGGGTGTTGGTGCGAACGCTCCGTGCAGCCGTTTAATCGGTGCGTCGAGATCGTCGAAGCCCGCATCGGCCACCTGTGCAGCAATCTCGGAGGCCAATCCGCATGGACCAAAGGCTTCGTCGACGATTAGTAATCGTCCTGTCTTCGCGACCGACTGGAGGATCGTCCCGGTATCAAGCGGCGAGACCGTGCGGGGGTCGACGATTTCCACCGAGATGCCTTCCTGCGAGAGTTGATCGGCCGCTTGTAATGTGTGCTGCACCATCAGTGACAAAGCGACGACCGTCACATCGGTCCCGGATCGATGGACTCGTGCCAGTCCGAACGGGATTTCGTAGTCCTCTTCAGGCACGGGACCTTTGACTGACATCAGTTCGCGGTGTTCCAGAAAGAGGACCGGGTCGTCACTCCGGAGTGCGTGAGCGATGAGGCCCTTCGCATCGTAGGGGGTCGCCGGGAGCACGACCCGCAGGCCGGGGATGTGTGAATAGATCGAGTGATACATGCCCGAATGGTGAGTGGCAGCCGAGTGACCGACGCCCCCGCATCCGCGAAGCAGCACCGGCATTTTCAGGCGGCCGCTGCTCATGTACTGCATCTTGGCGATCTGATTCACGATCTCGCCAAATGAGTCGTTGATGAAGTCGATGAACATGAAGTCGATCACCGGCCGTGTCCCCGTCATGGCCGCTCCACATCCAAGGCCGACAAACCCGCGTTCGCAGATGGGCGTGTCACAGAGCCGGTCCGGTCCGTACTTGTCGTAAAGCCCGAGCGTGGTCGTGAAGTTTCCGCCACGCACACCGATCCCTTCCCCCATGACGAAGATGCCCGGATCCTGCTCCATCGCCCGATCGAGCGCTTCGAGTGTCGCTGCGACAAAGGTGGTTTGCCGATCCGACGCTGCGGGCGTTGCGGGATTCGGTTTTGGCAGCGAGTAAACGTGCTCCGTCGCGGACGAGGGAGGCGGCTGACCGCTGGATTCCGCAAAGCTGCGTGCCTCCTTCACCGTCTCAGCGGCCCGATGGTCGATCTCGTCAAACTGTGTCGCAAGTTCGTCGCTGTCATTTTCGATGACCGTCGACCGGAGTCGCACGATGGGACAACGCTCTTTCCAGGCAGCCACGTCCTCTTTCGTGCGGTAGGTGAAGTCTCCCATCCCCTCTGCGTGTGCTCTTGTGCGATAGGTCTTGCACTCAATCAACGTCGGACCTTCCCCCGCACGAGCGCGGGTGATCGCCTCTCCGGCGACGCGATGGACTTCCAGGACATCGTTCCCGTCGACCTCGAACCCTGGCATGCCGTAGGCCGCCCCGCGTGATCCGACGCTGGGGTTGCCGCTGGAGTACGCAAAGGCCACTTCAGTTGCAAACTGATTGTTCTCGCAAACGAACAGTACTGGCAGCTTCCAAATGCTGGCCATATTGAGGCCCTCATGGAAGGCTCCATTGTTGACGGCACCGTCACCGAAGAACGCGACCGCGACTGTTTTATTCTTGAGGATCTTCGCACTGTATCCCCCGCCGCAGGCCTGCAGAATGCACGGTCCGACGATTCCGCTCGTGCCCATCATGCCGATCTCCGGAGAGAACAGGTGCATGCTGCCCCCTCGACCTCGCGAGCAACCGGTCTCACGTCCAAACAACTCGGCCATGAGTTCCCGTGGAGGCATCCCCTTCGCCAGCGCATGACCGTGCCCCCGGTGTGTCGAGAAGACGACATCCTTCTCAGTCAGGTGAGCACAAACGCCGGTCGCAATTGCTTCCTCTCCGACATACGTGTGACACGCACCGTGAATCAGGCCACGCTGATGGCATCGCGCCAACTCCTCTTCTGTCTGTCGAATCAATTGCATCGTTCGATAGAGCGCGAGGGCAGTCGGGAGTGGGGAGTGGGGAGTGGGGGGGAGCGGGTCGACGCGGACAGAGGACATATCGGTTATTTCCTGGATTGAATGGCTCGAATGAGAGAGCGAAGCATACGGCCGATGCGGTCAGTCGAATTCAACATTGATATCGCAAGTTGCAATTCATCGTTGCTCCGATCGAAACGACTGTACTGCCCGTTCCTCATGCCCTGGCGTGCCGCCGGCGTTCATGGCCATGTTCCCACCGTCCATCGGGATGATGGCTCCGGTAATCCACTCGGAGGCATCTGAGGCCAACAGGACGGCGAGGCCTGCGATGTCCTGGGGCTGGCCCATTCGCCCGGCGGGAATGCCACGGAGAAACCGGCCTTCGAGTGTGGGATCGTCTTGCATGCGGGCGGTCAGGCTGGGGTTTACCACTTGTGCCGGGGTGACACAGTTCACGCGAACGCCGCGATAACTCCATTCGGTGCTCAACTCGCGCGTCATCTGCACCACGGCCCCCATCGCCATGCTGTAGGCGATGTGACCACGTCCCAAGGCAGTGCTGCTGGCGAGTGAGCCAATGTTCATGATTGACCCTCGTCTTTGATTGAGCATCCGTCGTCCTGCCTCCTGACACATCGCGAAGCGACCCACCACGAGATTCTGGAGCACACGATGCAGGTCATCAATCGTCAGGTCTTCCGGTTTCGACAGGCACCCGTCGCCGGCGATGTTGCCTAAGAAGTCGACGTGGCCAAACTCGGTGTCAACCTGTTGAAACAGCTCAGCGATCGCTGCCGGGTCTGAGACGTTCGTTTGAGTGACCAGCGTGCGTCGGCCGAGATAACGAATCTGTTCGCATGTCGCCTCTGCACCTTCGAGGTTGCGATCGATGAGCACAACGTCGGCCCCCTGTTGAGCAACCGCAAGGGCAGTGGCGCGGCCCATTCCCTGTGCAGCCCCGGAGACGACGGCGACCTTTCCTGTGAGGTTGAAGAGTGTCTCAGTCATGTTGATTTGTCTTGGAACTCGAGGTGTGGGAGATCGAGACGAACGACGTCATCGCTGCCCCGGCCAGAAGGATACCTGCCATGGACCATAATCCGAACTGTCCCAGAATCGTCGCTCCGAAGAAGCCGCCGATGTTCGCGACCGAGTTGATGAGTGCGATCCCGCCCGCAGCAGCCGCCCCGGTGAGAAATGCACTCGGCAGCGTCCAGAACACGGGCAACATGCTCATCATGCCAGCTTGTGCGAGGCAGAGCCCGACCATGGCCACAATTGGAGAAGGACCCCAGGCCACCAGGCTCCAGCCACCGGCAGCCACGATTGCAGACCCAGCCAGGTGCGCACGACGCTCACCCGTGCGATCCGAACTGATGCCGACTAATGACATCGCCACGACGGCACAAAGATGCGGCAGAGCGCTGAGCAGTCCGATCTGAAACTTGTTGAAATCTGTGAACTGTTCCTTGATCAATGTCGGGAAATAGGCTCCACCCGCGTTGGCACCGACCGCGACCGTGAAATAGATGGCGATCAACAGCCAGACACGTCTCTGCAGCATCGCTCCGAGCCGATCCGCCTGATGCACTCGGCGTCGATCGTCCTCTTCCTGCTGCATGCGGTTCATGAGCCAGTTGCGTTCTTCATCAGTGAGCCAGTGTGCTTCGTGAGGATGATCGGTCAAATACCACAGCACCACAAAGCCGATCAACATCGAGGGGATGCCTTCGAGCAGGAACAGCCACTGCCAGCCATGCAGACCCGCGACGGTGTCCAGGTACTGCATGATCAACCCGGAGATCGGATTGCCGAACACGCTCGCCAGACCGATCGCCAACATGAAGAACGCAGTTACCTTGCCGCGCTCCCGATCAGGGAACCAGTAGCTGAGGTAGAGGATGATCCCTGGAAAAAAGCCGGCCTCCGCGACTCCCAGCAGGATTCGCATGCCATAGAAAGTCCATTGGTCGCGGGCGAGCATCGTCATCGCGGAGATGATCCCCCATGAGATCATGATCCGGGCAATCCACCGGCGGGCTCCCACCTTCGTCATCAACAGGTTGCTGGGGACCTCGAACAGGAGATACCCCAGGTAGAACATCCCGTAACCGAGATCGAACGTCGCCTGACTTAGCCCCAGGTCTTCCTGCATCGTCAGCCGGGCAAAGCCCACGTTGGCCCGATCGAGAATATTGAGCAGGTAGAGCAGGCACAGGAACGGAACAATCCGCCATGCGACCTTCTTCAGTGTCGAGCGCTCGAGGTCGTGAGTCATCGTGAAGAGAGCCTGTCAGAGAGGAAGTCAATACAGCACGATGGCCCGACCGGGACCTCCGTGACAAT
>JAGQQG010000390.1 GCA_020426325.1 Planctomycetaceae bacterium
GGTGGCCCTTCCGTTGTTTCGTTTTGTCTTCTCAGTAGCCCGACCAGGATTCGAACCCGCAGTGTTCTCTCTTTGGCCCAGGTTAGAAGCCGGGTGTGATGATCCGTTTCACCATCAGGCCGCCACTGGCGGTTTGTCAGGTCAGTCATTCAAGCGGAAGGCAAGGGATTCGAACCCTCATCTCCAGTGGAGAGCCGCGTTAGCAGTGCGGTCCGGCCAACCGTATCCGGCTACCTTCCGTATCAGTGGACTCACCGGGAATCGAACCCGCCCTGTTCAAATTGAAGACTGGCCGCCATGCCATAGCGGTGTCTTCCCTTTGGACCATGAGCCCCTTTCTGTTGTCAGTGGACCTGATGGGAGTCGAACCCATCACACCGATCTTGCAAGGATCAGTCGCCTCCATCGGCATGCAGGCCCAGTTGCAGAGGTCCGCCCGGGAATTGAACCCGGTCTTCCGCCTTACCACAGCGGTGTGCTGCCAAAACACCTGCAGACCTTTCGAGTGATCCCGGATGGAGTTGAACCATCGTCTCCTGC
>JAGQQG010000391.1 GCA_020426325.1 Planctomycetaceae bacterium
GTTCCCGCAATCAGGGTCCGCGACTGCTGGACGTCGAACTGATCGACGGGTTCACTCCGGAAGAATATCTGGAGATCAAACACTTCGACGAACTGACGGCCATCAATCCGTTCGAACAGATTCGTCTGGAAGTCGGTCCGCAGCCGGTCACGATGCGGGTCATGGATCTGCTGTGCCCGATCGGCAAAGGGCAGCGGGCGCTGCTGGTCGCTCCTCCGCGGACCGGCAAAACGATGCTGCTGCAGGACATCGCCAACTCCGTTTCCATCAATCATCCGGAAGTTCACCTGATGGTGCTGCTCATTGACGAGCGACCGGAAGAAGTGACGGAGATGAGTCGCAACGTACAGGGAGAAGTGATTGCATCTTCGCTGGACAATGATGTCGAAAGCCACGTCCGAATCGCTCAACTGATCATTGAACGCGGTAAGCGACTGGCCGAAGAAGGTCAGGATGTCTTCATCCTGCTCGACAGCATCACTCGACTGGCCCGGGCGTTCAACAAGTACGTAAACCCGTCCGGACGAACCGGTCGCGGCG
>JAGQQG010000392.1 GCA_020426325.1 Planctomycetaceae bacterium
ATGTTTATTCTTGTATACATTATTAATACACAATGATGTATTTAAGCCATGTAAGTTCATAGTGTTTTCAACAATCATTATAGCGACCTTGGACAAATACAGATCCCTATGTTTTATAGCCCATTATTGAATCGTGTAAGCACGGAGGAACAGCTATGTTGTTTGCCCCCCCTCCGCCCTAACCCCACGACATTCGAGAGTGTGTGTGTGTGTGTGTGTGTGTGTGTGTGTGTGTGCAGACGTGTTTTGTGCCCTGACAGCAGCTACTTCACAGTAAGTCCTATCTGCTACTAGTAAGCCCGTCTACATCTATATGCAGTGTGTGTATCTGTGTGGTTAGGCTATACATCATACCCCATCATGCTTAGGAAGTTTTTGTTTTTGTGGCTGTGAAAACAGCCGTGTTTTCAAACAGAGTGATTGCTTGATTGCTCACTTCTTGGCTGCCTTTTTCGCTACCTTTTTGGCAGCCTTCTTTGGCGACTTCTTCGCGACTGGCTTTTTGGCCTTCTTCGGTGTAGCTGCCTTCTTGACGACGGG
>JAGQQG010000393.1 GCA_020426325.1 Planctomycetaceae bacterium
GTCGATTGATTCGCGGCCAGGGTATCCAGGAACGACTTCTTCGGCTTTGCAACGAGATCGGTGGTCACGGGGCGGACGGCCCCCTTCCTGTTGACCGCTCGTCCGTCCGAGGAGAGCCATCGGCCGAACAGGAATCGCGAGATGCCTCGGACAGGACGCAATGCGATGTTGATCAGCAGCGAGAGGAGTGCTGTCTCTGAAGCGAGTAGCATGCCCGTGATGGCAAGCGTCGTAATGATGATCAGCGATCCGATCATCGAGAAGTGGTCCATGAGGATTGTGACCCCGAAGGCACCCACATAGCCGCCGCTGCCGATGACATGACCGCCGCCGAGGTCTGGACGCAGCAGCTGCAGGAACAGTGAGGCAGAAGCAATCAACAGTGCCCAGCCCGACCATCTCACGAAGGGATCTCGCATGCGGGTGCGGGAAAACAATCGCATGTCGAATACGAACATCGCGATTAGCAGACCGTAAGCTCCCCAGCCGAAGACGGTCCGCAGTCCATACGCCAGGCGGGCGCCAACCGGTCCGCAGACG
>JAGQQG010000394.1 GCA_020426325.1 Planctomycetaceae bacterium
TGAACGCCGTTGAACGCAAGACCGAATTCGAAGACTCGAAGACCAACCCAACGAGGAAGATCATGGGCTTCAATGCCTGGGGCGGAATGCTGATCATCACCCTGCTGATGTTTATTGCCGTCGGCGCCGTCGGCTACGTGCTGTTCGGCAGCCGAGAGGCCTGATCTCGGCGGGCGATTGCTCTATAATCGACGCTCATGCAGGCTGCCCTCTTCATCCCGTGTTACATCGACCAGTTCTATCCGGACGTTGGCTTGGCCACGCTGGAGGTGCTGGAGCGGCACGGCGTGGACGTGGTTTATCCCGAGGCACAGACCTGCTGCGGTCAGCCGATGGCAAACACCGGCTGTGTCGATGACACGCGGCCGCTGGCCGAGCACTTTGCGGCTCTGTTTGGCAACTACGAGTACGTCGTTTGCCCGTCGGGCAGCTGCGTCGCCATCGTCCGCAACCACTACTCCCACTTGCTGCATGGCGAGGTGCTGGAGCGTCTGCAGTCTCGCGTCTTCGAGCTCTGCGAATTCTTGCTGGACGTGCTCG
>JAGQQG010000395.1 GCA_020426325.1 Planctomycetaceae bacterium
CCGGCGTTGGAAAGACGGCGATCGCAGAGGGATTGGCACTGCGTATTGTGCAAGGAGATGTACCGGAGAGTTTGAAGAACAAACGCGTGATCGCCCTTGATATGGGAGCGCTCGTGGCGGGGACGAAGTTCCGCGGCGAGTTTGAAGAACGGTTGAAGGCGGTGCTGCGCGAAGTGGAGGATTCCGGCGGCAACGTCGTGCTCTTTATCGACGAACTGCATACCGTTGTCGGAGCTGGAAGGGCTGAAGGAGGCGCGGATGCAGCCAACTTGCTGAAGCCGGCGCTGGCGCGGGGTGAGCTGCGTTGCATTGGAGCGACGACGCTAGATGAGTACCGTCAGTACGTCGAGAAGGATGCGGCGCTGGAACGACGGTTTCAGCCAGTCTATATCAATGAGCCTTCGGTGGAAGATACGATCACGATCTTACGCGGATTGAAGCCCCACTATGAGGCCCATCACGGCATCAAGATTCGGGATGCCGCGCTGATTGCGGCGGCGAATCTGTCGGCGCGTTACATCACCGATCGGTTTTTGCCC
>JAGQQG010000396.1 GCA_020426325.1 Planctomycetaceae bacterium
CGAAACGGGACAGCATCATCCAGGCTGCTGAGGTCTTCGTCAGGTGCGATGCGTTCGAGGATGTTGATGATCACCTGACGAATTTCCGGAGGGGTCATTCCCTGAGTCTCCAATCTGTGGCTCCGATTTCCGGAGGCTCAATTCCAATTCACTTGACGCACGGCAACGGCAGAACGGGCCAGTTGCTACTCGTACACGCCGCCCAGTTCCCGTGGGAACTTCTTGACGATGACGACGGAGTTAATCCCCAGCATTCCGAACGAATTGTTCAGGATGTATTCGACTTTCTCCATGTGACGGGGCCGGTTGGCCACGATCTGACGGAGTTCGCACCGGGAATCCTGCTCGTCGAGGTTGATTGTAGCGTGAGCGATGCGGTCCTCAAAGCTGGGGATGTTTCCCATCAGTTCGAGTGCCCCCGCCGCTCCCATCGCATGTCCGATAAAGCTCTTGGTGTTATTGATGGCCAGTGACGGACGGTCGCCAAACACGTCCCGCAGGGCACGGGATTCTTCAATATCCCCCTGCTCCGTCGCTG
>JAGQQG010000397.1 GCA_020426325.1 Planctomycetaceae bacterium
GATTGTCGGAAGCCTTTGCTACACACTCTCGCCGCTCGGCATTCGATTCTGGGATGAGGGACGTGTCGTCGCCAGCCGCCCGACCTACTGGAGAGAGTTGTATCTCCCGGACGAGCGGGCCACGGCCTGGGATTCCATCGCACAGTTGATCCCCGCCGACGCACGAGTCGCTTCGACCGACTTCGTCCATCCGCGACTGACACACTGCGAACGCAGCTACGATTACAGCCAATACATCCGCCGCGTCGCCGAAGACACGACTGGTATCCCGGATGACACCGACTACATCGTGATCGACCTCCGCCATCCCTACAGCCGCTCGGTCCTCGGTGATGTCCAATCTGCGGCCGATGTTCGTGAACTGAAGGAATACCCGGATCAATGGGAATTGCTGACCGAACCCGATAACCAGTACTTCGTTGTCCTCAGACGGCGCCCTCAGGGGCCAGCAGTCGAGCCCCCCGATGTCCAAGCAACCGAACGCTAGTCGCCGCCGATTCCCGCTCACCCGGCAACGTGTTCGGATGTCGCCATCAG
>JAGQQG010000398.1 GCA_020426325.1 Planctomycetaceae bacterium
GGCGTGATTACAGTTCAGGTCAAAGATATTGCCGGTCGTGATTTGAGGGCTTACGAGTTTGATCCCTCAGATCTTGGTGGTCGGGTTAATGTTCAGTTGCTTCACGATGCTGTTGTGATGTACGAGGCTTGTCGTCGGCAGGGTACTGTTCAGACGAAGTCGCGCGGCATGGTTCGTGGCAGTACAAAGAAGTTGTATCGGCAGAAGGGGACTGGGCGTGCTCGGGCTGGTAATGCTCGTACGCCTGTTCGTCGTGGTGGTGGGCATGCCTTTGGTAAGAAGCCGCGCGATTTTAGTTATCGGTTGCCGCGAAAGGCTATTCGCACTGCGACTCGGATGGCGTTGCTGAGTAAGTTTCAGGATGGTCAGGCGGTTCTGCTTGATGATTGGAAGTGTGAGGCTCCCAAGACGCGGCATGTTGCATCTGCTTTGGGTTCGCTTGGTGTTGCCGGTCGTTCGGTGCTGATTGCCACGAATGGCGTCGATTCCAATGTGTATAGGTCTGCTCGTAATATAGCGGGTGTTCAGGTGCTTCC
>JAGQQG010000399.1 GCA_020426325.1 Planctomycetaceae bacterium
GTTCAACTCTGGTCAAATCGAATCCAAAAACTCGCGATTGATCCCATTTGGCCTGATTCCGATCTCCACTTCTGGAACGACGCATACGATCCCGAATTCCTTGGATATATGGAAGGCGTGCTGCGTCTTGGAGACTTCTTGCACGGCGATGCAGCGGTAATCTGATGCACTCCGAAGACGATCTTCTTCCCATTTCTGCTTTGCAGCATTTGCTGTTCTGTGAGCGGCAGACGGCGTTGATTCATATTGAACGGTTGTGGGAAGAGAATCGGTTTACGGCGGAAGGGCGAGTGCTGCATCGCAAGGCCGATTCGGCGAAGTCGGAAACTCGGGATGGTGTTCGCATCACG
The DNA here is from genome assembly GCA_020426325.1 of Planctomycetaceae bacterium. Taxonomy (GTDB): domain Bacteria; phylum Planctomycetota; class Planctomycetia; order Planctomycetales; family Planctomycetaceae; genus JAHBXU01. Next base: position 351 of record JAGQQG010000399.1, read on the forward strand.
CGCGGTCTTCCCGTGCACAGCTTCAAACTGGGACTTTACGGCGTCTGCGACGTCGTGCAGTTCAAGGCTCCGGACTATCAGACGACACAGAAAGCATCCCTCGGGAAACGCATTCAGGCTGAGCTGGAGCGTTCTCGGCCGGTGGTCACCGACGAGAGCGGAGTCTGCGCCGACCTGGAAGCTG
>JAGQQG010000039.1 GCA_020426325.1 Planctomycetaceae bacterium
CCCCCGATAACACCATCATGAAAACAAAACCCTGACCCCACACTTGACTGGTCCACCCATATCAGGGTGCATGCAGCAACGCGAAATGCACCGTCCCGATGGTGCATTCCACTTCGTTTCATGCCCCCCACTTCACTGGCAGAGGTTTGAAATGGTAGGCGTTCCTTGCTAGGTCGCACCATGTGTGCTTTCTTCGACAGAATCTAGGCGAACCGATTGACACAACACTTGTCGTTCCTCGTGTAAATCTTAGAGGAATGCAAAATGCCAAAGCTAGGACGGAACGACCCCTGCTGGTGTGGTTCAGGTATCAAGTTCAAGAAATGCCATGCAGGTCGTGAAGATAATGTTCGCCCCACACTGAATGAGATACTCACCGTTTCTCGAAGTGTCATGGACCGACACCAGTGTTTTCACCCAGATGCTCCACATTCGTGTTCCGGGAAGGTCGTCAAAGCGCACACTGTTCAGCGGGCACGCTTGAAGCGGATTGCCCGACATGGACAGGTCTATCACTACCTTGCTCCACAACAGTACATCGTCAGGAATGACAATCAGGTTTTGGAAGAGCTTTGCGGAATCGGTAAGGCATCCACTATCACGGGGTTTTGCGCCCACCATGACAAGGAGCTCTTCGCGCCAATTGAAGACAGTCCAATCAGAATAACCAGAGAGCACGCATGTTTGCTGGCTTATCGCGCAATTGTAAGAGAGACATACGCGAAGATGGCAATGCTGGACTCGTTGGATCAATACAGATCATTCGACCGTGGATGGCCTATCGAACAACAGCAAAGTTGGCAAAACATGATCCACGAGCAAGTTGCTCTCCAAAAGCTTGGGCTGGGCGACTACGAAAACTCGCTTGAGAGGTACAAGCGAGCTTTGACCTCCTGTGACTATTCCAACATCAACGTCTACGCTGTGGAATTAGACAAGGCACCTGACGCCATGTGCTGCGGCGCTATTGCCCCTGCTCTCTCTTTCGATGACCAAGTGCTGCAGGATTTCACTGACAGTTCGATTTTCTTGGATATGGTCACACTTACCGTTGTTGCGAACGAACAAGGTGGACTTGCACTGTTCACATGGCTTGACGATGACGCTGGAGCTTCCGAAGCTTTCATGCGATCTTTCCATCGATTGCCGCTGGAAGAAAAGCCTCATGCAGTCTTGCGGTTCATGTTTGAACAGATCGAGAATATCTACATCAGTCCCAAGTGGTGGGATGGTTTGCAAGATCGTACACGGGCATTCATGCGTAAGAGGATGGGGTCAAGCAATGGAGATGTACGTATGACAATCTCTGACGATGGCCTCCGCATCATTGACTGGAAGACGGTTTCTCTATCGACCACGCTGATCTAAGTCGCTGGGTGGCATCGCGTCGTGCGATGGCCGGGTGCCTCAGAATGTGTGAACGTCTTACCAAACCTTTGATCGGGCAGGAGGATGCGTGGAGTCATTGTTCGACTCTGATTGCCCAACCGAGAGGGTGTCCGGGAATTCAGTCGCCATCACGCTCCGCGTGATGAGCGGATGAAGTGACAGCGTGCGACAAGTCGGGACGCGTGCCGGGTGCCATGCTCATATCGCGAAGCAGGATGAGCATGAATTGTGGAGGTGTTCAACCTGCTTCGACATGCTTGCCCTGCTGACGCAATGCAAGCATGGCACGCAACACGTCGGGGGCTCTTGATTGCGTGAACGTCGTGCCACCGCTTGGTCGACAGAGAGGGTGTCCGGAAATTCAGTCGCCATCACGCTCCGCGTGATGAGCGGATGAGGTGACAGCTTGCGACAAGTCGGAACGCGTGCGAGCGTCACAGTCATCACGGCAGAGCGTGATGACGACTTTTGTTGCGTCGAGTTCCCAGACACCCTTTGAACAAACAACCGAAGCAGTGCCGGACTTGTCATCGACGCTCGACCTCAGTCGGGCAAGCAGTGGCACGTGTCCCTCATCGTCCGTGTGCTCCCGTTGGTCGACCACAGGCACCCGTTGCTCACAGTCGCACGTCGTCCAGGAGACCCAACCAGCCGCGACCATGAGGGAGCGGAACGCCATCGGTGGGGACACTCCGCTTTTTCCGCTTCCTGACGGGCGCGGCTAGTCAGTCCTCCCCACGGCTGGGCGTCACGGCGGTCGCCGAGTCGCCATGTGATGGGAGTGACGTCGATCGGTATCATGCACACCCACCTACCGGCGTGAGAGCATGCCACCCACCGGACATTGAGATTTCAGAGAGGCCCGGCCGGAATTGGCTGGGGGCCGTCAGGCACAGGACGCATCGCCTTTGGCTCAGGAGTCTTTCTTGGAGACTGAAAACAGAGTGTGAATCATGTTGTCATTCCACGACCCGGCCAACAGGCCAGGCCACCCGCCTCGTGCAAAACGGCTGGCCAAGATCGATCCAGCCATGCGATTGGACATCGTGTGATGGTCGAACGAGCGAACCCGTCAAGGCCAGTGCCAGCCGGTGTTGCCGACCCAGAGGGGGAGAATTGTGAAGTGATGGATCAGGTCGCTGAGCACAAGTCCATATGAAATCCCAAGAAGTCGACCTGAAGCTGATGTTGAACGCCAGGAGAATGGAGTTGCGATCAGCAGAGGAGCACACCAGAACATATGGTGCATTCTCAGGAGCCAATGTGTCGAAGTGGGGATCTCAGCAGCCGCCATTCCCGTCCCCCATCGACATCCGATCGTGATCATCTCAAACGCGATCGTCGTCCACAGAATCCATGATTTTATGACGCGAATTCTCTCAGACATTATCTCTTCTTCGTAACTGAGCCTGGGGCGTTTGACCCACGGCAATCACATGTTCAAGACGTCCAAATCCCCTATCTAACGGTGATTTCGTTTCCGTAGCTGAACTCGCCAGAGTTCAGACTGTGGGTGGAGTAGGGACGAATTGTCTGAATTCTGGCGAATTCAGCTACATCCGACATGCGATTGCCGTGGCGTTTGACCGGGCGTAGGTTACTCAGGAATGTCACGAGGATTCGGAGCCGAATTCCGTCAGCCCTCCAATTGAATCTCTGCAAGTGACCGCAGGGCAATGGGTTGTCACGAAAGCAGAAACACCGCAACCGGCAATCATCACAGCAGATGCGGAACGCTGCGAAAAATCTTTCGAGATTCTCTCAAGATCAGCGTTCTCTGGGCGAATGACTGTTGTGCCCGGCGTTACAGCGAGGTCGAGGCGAAGTCAGACATCACACAATTTCAATCGCTGGTGCGTTTGCCACAAATAAAAGAGGAGTGGAGCCATGTTGAAGAAAGCCTTTATCGGATCGATGGCGGTTGTGACTGCCAGCACGTTTTTCTTCGGTCGCGATGCGATGAGTTACCTGGCCACAGGTGCAACTTCGCTGCGTGACGCTGTCCGGTCGGAGGTGCCGATCGAGTTTGAGATGGAGCGGGCGAAGAAGGAAGTCGCCGATCTGATCCCTGCCATTCATCAGTCGCTCAAGGTTGTCGCTGAGCAACAGGTCAGCGTCGAGAACCTGCGAGCCAACATCGATCAGAAGACGGCTGCCCTCGAGGAGCAGGAAGAAGCCATCCTCGCGTTGAACGAGGATCTCAAGACGGGTGACGAGCAGTTCGTCTATGCCGGACACACCTACTCAGTCAATGAGGTTCAGCGTGACCTGACCGAGCGTTTCAACCGCTTCAAGACGGCTGAGAACACTTTGAAGGATCAGCAGCAAATCCTAGCCGCCAAGGAGAAGGCGCTTGAGCAGCATCGCAGCACGCTGGAAGACATGCTCTCTCAGAAGAAGACTCTGGAAGTCGAACTCGAACGACTGATGGCCCGCATGCAGATGATCAATGCCCGCAAGCAGATCAGCAGCGTTTCGGTCGATGACAGCCAACTCGCCAAGGCGAAGGCTCTCATCAATGAGATTGACCAGAAGCTCGACGTCGAAGCCAAACTGCTCGACGCGGAAGGCAACTTTCTCGGCTTGATTCCGGTCGAAACCAAGACAGAAGAGTCGGTCGACATCGCGTTTCAGGTGGATTCGTACTTCAGCTCAAAGCCCGGTGCACGAAGCAGCGAGTTGGATGCAGTCGATGCCAAGATCGTCAGCCTTGATGAAAGCAAGTGACTGACTGCGACTTCGATCTGACCGGTGAGGGGATCGGTCGCTCGGAGGAAGGGGCAACGGGAACGTGGATGCGGCCCGTTGCCCTGCTTTGCGTGTGAAGAAAAAGTCGCCGTCACGCTCCGCGTGACGAGCGGGACACGGTTGAGACCGCGAACTGAGAATGACCGCCAATACTGGCTCTGCTCATCACGCGGAGCGTGATGGCGACTTTGGGAATCCGGTGATCTTTTCGGACTGAGATGCGTTATCCTGAGTGTTGGGTGAGTCGGTGAGATGAGTGCGGTTCAGAACATCGCGAAACACGTCCTCCCTGAGCGGGTCTTCCTGTCGATGCAAGATGAGTCCCAGACCTGGCTGATGCGTTGCCCGTGTGGTCACGAGACGTCGGTCTGGGAAATGGGTGGCATCCGCTGGAAAGCGGACGGCAAGCCGATTCGCTGGGGGCAGTGTGGCGGGTGTGGTGAACGGTTTTTTGCTCAGGTTTATCGCAGACCAACGAATCACGAGAGACACACGATCTCCAACGGATTTCAGGAAACCATGACACCCATGTCGACACAACGAGACATTCGCGTCGATCAGCCTGGCACGATGGTCCGCTTCTGGATCGACGGCGTCGGCTGCTGGCTGCTGAGCCCAGCAGATCAACTGAGTCTCGGTGGTCCGGTCGAACCGGGGTCTTCGAAGCAGACCGCCGATGTCTGCATGCTCTCGAATTTGAGCCGATTGCATGCAACCGTCGCGCGAGCTGGCGAGTCTTATCAGTTGCAGACGGAAAGAGGTGAGGTCAACGGTCGCCCGGTCCGTGGAGAGACATATCTGAAGGATGGCGATGTGATCACATTGAGCCGGAACGTTCGCATGAAGTTCCGCCAGCCGAGTGTGCTGAGTGCGTCAGCCGTGCTCGTACCGGATGGTCAACCATGGCCACGGATGTTCAGCGGGAAGGAAACACCGGGAGCCGTCGATGGCATCGTACTCATGGATGAAGTTGCCCTGCTTGGTCCGGGTTCGGATGCTCACATTGCGTGTGCGGACTGGGATGAGAAAGTCATCCTGCACCGTCGCGATGGACAACTCTGTGTGAAGTCAGCAGGCTGGGTGCAGTTGGACGGTCACACGCTGAGCGAAGGCTCGCCACTGGGTGACGGCATGGTTGTGTCGGGCGACGGTTGGCGGTTTCGAGCGGAGGTAATTTGAAGATGAATTCTGATCGGATGAAATCGACCATCGCCGGCCTTGCCCTCTTGGCAATGTTTGTTGGGATTTTCTTGCTCATAAGTCGTGAGGCGGATTCAGCGAGTGTCGCAGAAGGAAAGTTTCGAGTCACGGTTGATGATGTGACATCTGGGGGCGATTACTTCGTGAGGAGATTGAAGTTTCGTGTAAACCGTGCAAGTGGTATTCGGTTGCGGTTGGGAGATGCTGGAGAATCATGGATGAGCCTCCGTGATCGACCGACGAGAGAGGACGGAATCGTCGAAGCCAATGTCGTCTTGATGTGTGATATGGGGCATGCTTTAGAGGGAGACCAACGATGGGTGACATGGTTGCAACAGATCACCTGTGCCCAGGGGATGGCTGGCGGGCCGTCTCGATATCCTGTCCCTTCGGACACAAAAATGGAAAACTTGGTGACCCTCAATATCACCGAGGGAGAATACAATGTCGGCCATCCCTTGACACTTGGTCAGTTTCAGAACGAACCGATTGTCGTAACAGTTGAGCGGTAATGAGGCAGGCAAATCAATGGGGATACTCACAAGCGGACGGGAGTCGGGAAATATGAAGTTCACCTTTGCACCGGAATCGAGACCGTTAGATGGGTACACCATCAAACGGGCCATCTATCGCGGTGGCTTCGGCGAGGTGTACTACGCCCTCACCGATGCGGGGCGTGAGGTGGCTCTGAAACTCCTGCAGAACAATTCGGAGATCGAACTGCGCGGCGTCCAGCAGTGTTTGAATCTGTCACACCCAAATCTGGTGACGATTTTCGACGTCAAACAGGACCGCGACGGCGATCACTGGATCATCATGGAGTACGTCGCCGGCGAAACACTCGACATGGCCATTCATCGCCATCCGAACGGGATGCCGATGGAAGAGGTCCGCAAGTGGCTCAGAGGTATCGCGGATGGAGTCGGATTCCTGCACGACCAGGGGATCGTGCATCGTGACCTCAAGCCGGGCAATGTGTTCAGCGAAGCGAACGTCGTGAAGATCGGCGACGTCGGCTTGTCGAAGTTCATCACGCCGTCACGTCGATCGGCTCAAACGCAATCGGTCGGCACCGTGTACTACATGGCGCCGGAAGTGGCGAAGGGCCGGTATGGGATGGAGGTCGATGTCTATGCCCTGGGCATCATGCTGTACGAGATGATCGCTGGTCGCGTGCCGTTCGAGGGAGAGTCGACGGGTGAGATCCTGATGAAGCATCTCTCCGAGAAACCCGATCTGACAAGACTTCCCGAACGGCTGCGGCCCGTGCTCGACATCGCACTGCAGAAAGACCCGAAGGAGCGGTTCTCGTCAGTGCGTGAACTGCACGAAGCGTTTGAGTCAGCCGTCATTGGAACCTACACAGCCCCTCAACCGAAGGCCGCATCTGAGCCGATCCAGCCGGGGCGTCAGGTTGATCCGATTCCGGGTCGACAGCGAGTGAGCGATCTGGATGAGACGGTGCACTTTCCGATTGGGAGCGATCAGCAGGAATCAATTTGGTGGCCGTCAAAACGGGCCTTCATGGGAATGCTTGCGATCGGCACGGCAGTCATGGTCTGGGGGGAAGCCCATCGTGTCGAGGGAGTGCACATTGCAATGTGTTGCTCAGCACTTACGTATATTGTGTACACGCTTCTGCGTCGCTCGCAAACGAATAGGGCAAGATCAATCTTGTCGCACATTGACAAGAGTTCCCTGCCGATTGGTTACGGAGGCAATCATTGGTGGATTCTTGGACTTTTCGGATGGCTAGGAGTAAATGCGGTTCTGGCAAACGCCGATCTTGGCGCGGTGGGGAAGTCCGTCGTTCCATTCGGGGCAGCCTGGTGGATCATTGGTTACATCGCTCACACGATGGTTCCTAGACTCATCAAGGGAAGCTGGAGAGATCTGAACGCCGCAAACGACTCAGCTACGATGAGTCCCCCTCCTCCAGTCTCGCCAGCGCCATCCCGTCCTCCACATGCCACTCCTTCCAAAGTCGTTCGGGTTGCACAACCCGTCAGGCACGCTCGTCGAGGTCGACCTGTGGGGCGGCATTACTATCGCAACAAGCCGGTGACTCCTGCGTTTGCGCGGCCGGTGTCGATGCGGACGCGGATGACTCAGTTTTCGACATCGGCTGCCTTGGTCATTCCGATCATTGCCTTGCTGACAGGTGGAGTGTTCCTTGTGGCGCCTGACTTTTTCGCGTCCGGTTTTGGGAATGGACCAGCGTGGGAAAACATTGGTCTGTTCGGAGCCACAGCGGCGATAGGTGCTTGGCTGCTGATGGGACTTAGTAAATGGAATGAAGGCCGTCGCGTCGACGGAAGCACACGACGGCTGCTCCAGTTTCTGGCCGGTGGCGTCGTCGGACTGGCCGCGTTCGCTGTGAGTGAAGGTTTGTTGATCGGAACCGAGATCCCCAGCGATGTCTACGATGGCACACTGTGGTCGCAGTCGAGTGATCCGATGTTCGTCTCCGTCGGAGGCCGTCCGTTGTTCGAGGAGGGCGGACGTCCAACGTTGCTAGGCTTCGTCGGATTCTTCGCGGCTTTGTTCGGCCTGCGTCGCTGGTGGTGGCACACGGATTCATTCCGTCAGAAGCGGTTTCGCATCGGGTCGGTGTTGCTGACGGTCTGCATGGCGTGGCTCGTGTCATCCATCTGGGCCTTTCCGCCCATCTGGGCGATGACCTGGGCTGCTGTTATCTCCAGCGGCGTGCAACTGGCCTCTGTGTGGACGCCGCCAGAAGAACGATTTGTGACGAGAGAGGTTTAAGACGATGCATCATGAGAAATGTGGAACCATGTGTCATCATTTGTTCAAACTGCCGCTGTACATTTTGGCCTTGCCGTTCTTCATCCTGTCGGCAGTCGGACGAGGCGGGCTGTGTGCCGTCTCCGGCGGGGGACGACTTTGGCGTCGCAGCCCGCGCTATGCTCGCCGACCTGCTCCGCCACGCCCTCCTGAGCCAACACCGGTTGTGAAGGTGCCGGTCGCCGATGTGTCAGCGTCGACAGAACCAAATCGACACCGTCATTCGCGCTGGGGCTCTTTGTTGATGATCGGAGCGTTGACTGGCGTTGTGGTCCTGGCCGCAGCAATCATCGGTTTCCATCGTGGCGAAGTCGTGCCGGGGATCGAAACTCCCTCCATCTCCGAGTTCGAGTTGAACCGACTCATCGATCGAGTGACGGGTCCGCAGCGTCCACAGATTCCAGTCGCCTTCGCCGCACCCCCTGAGAATGGCGAGGATCTGCCGCCGGGCGAGCGTGAGCTTGGTGCAACAGAAGAGTCAACATCCAAGACGACATCGTTCGTGGTGTTTGAGGGCACGGAGCCGAAGGGCCGCGATGCTGACGCACTTCCCGATTGGGCAAGCGGAACAGAACTGACGACGTTCCCCGAGTTGTCAGGCGTGATCAAGACAAGTCCCTATGCGACTCAGGAGGATGCCGAGCGGGAGGCCATGCTCCGGTTGCGAGTCAAACTGGAGGAGTGGTTTCAGCGGCAACAGGATTTCGCCGGAGGCTGGTTGCCGCCCGAAGAGATTGTGCTGGACTCAGGCGTTGTCTCCGAACGAGCAATCGAGAAGACGAAGCTGACCGTCGGCGAGTTCGAGGAGCCGGTGTTCACCGCCTACTGGCATATCACCGAACCGGAGGATCTCAAGTCACAACTGTTCACAGCGTGGCGACCGGAGGCACTCAAGTCGCGGCTGTGGCTGCTGGGCGGAGGCCTTGGTCTGCTGACCTTGCTGTTCGGCTCGATGGCCACGTATTTTCGGGTCGACGAGGCCACACAAGGTAAGTACCGCAACAAGCTGCGAGTCGGCACAGGAGCACTCTGGGCCCTCATCGCAGGTGGATCGGCCTTGATGTTCGTGTCATAATGCAGGTCGAGCACACTCTGAAACGAAGTCATCGAGTCAATTTCCATGCCTGCTGATGCTGCGGAAAAAGCTCTGGTCGCCCGAATTCGGGGGGGGGAAGCAGATGCGTGGCAGGAGTGTATCGACCGCTTTGAGGGGCGATTGATCGCGTTTGTTGTGAGCCGGCTGGGAAATCGCTCGACGGCTGAGGACGTCGTGCAGGAGACGTTCATCGGGTTCCTGACGAGTCTGCCCAACTATGATGAGAACACGCCGCTGGAGAGTTTTCTGTTTGCAATCGCGGCCCACAAACTGACGGACGTACTGCGGCGTGAAGGTCGCCGGCCGACGTTGCCGTTGATGGCGGATGAATCGCACGCGAGTGCCCATCAGCCGCCGGCCCGGACTCGAGTCGCCTCCAGCATGGCCCGCAGTCGTGAGCGGAAGTCGCAGGAGGAGTCGGTCGTCGCGGATTGTCTGCAGGGGATGATTCTCCAATGGATTCGTGATGGCGAGTACGAGCGACTCAAGTGCATGGAACTGTTGTTTGTGCAGGGACGAGCCAACAAAGAGGCTGCTGCCCGTCTGGGCATCAGTGAGCAGGCGGTCGCCAACCACAAGCACTTCGTTGTGTCGAAACTCAAGGACGCAGGCAGACTTGCACGCGTGCAGGACTTCGACCTGTCTGCAATGGGCATCTCGGAGTAACGGCTGATATTATAAAGGGATGATGGATCGCCCCTGCTACGCTTACGTTTGCCTGTCGCTGCTGTTGGCTGCGATTGAGCTGTTCTCGATCGGATCACTCCGAGCGGATGACGACCTTTCCCGGTATTATGCGGGCCTGAGACAGCGAGGCCTCTACCGCGTTGCTGAGTCCGATTGCTTGCGTCGGCTGGCGGACGATCACCTCGCACCCGGAGAGCGTGCCCGGCTGGCGATCGAACTCTCTCGTACCTACGCCGAACACGCAACCTATTCTGCCGGAGAGGAGCGAGACGAACTGTGGGACCAAGCTGAGCAGGTGATTCAGGACTCACTCGACTCCGGCACTTCTCCATCCGACCGTGTGTGGCTTGAAGCACAGCACGCAATCAACCTCGCATCAAAAGGAGCACAGTTGCGATGGCAGGTCGAGCTATCACCACTGGATCGCCGAACCGCTGATAATTCGGCCGACATCCTTAAACATGCCATCGAACAACTTCGCCCGCTCCCGGAAAAACTGGATGAACAGATGCGGGCCGTCTCTGAACTTCCTCCTGCTGAAGCAACGGAAGAACGGTCGGGACCGCTCCCCTCACAACTTCGCGAGATGCGACAGGCCGTCGAATTTCGGACAGCGGTGGCGATTCTCGACTTGGCCAAGGTTCTCCCCACGAGTCCAGATCGGGCAGCCACACTTCTCGATGCGGTAGCGCAGTTGAAAGAACTTGTCAAGACCCCCAAGCCGGATGAGCATGCCTGGCTGGCTGAAGTGATGCTCATTCAACTGTTGAGGTTGCAGGGGGATTTCGATCGGGTCGAGCCGCGTGTCGTAGCACTTCTCGATCAGGAGCCTCCGTCCGCGATTCGAGATGCTGCGGTCGCGGAACTGGTTCGGACACAGCTGGACCAACAGCGCCCGGATGCAGCCATCGCATCGCTCAAGGAACATCGTGGAGAAAAGGGCTGGACGTCCGAAGAACTCAAATGCCTCGTCGTCGAAACCCTGCTCGCAGCTCGTCGTGTGGCCATCGACAAGGGGCAAATCGAGTTGGTCGGCGAGTTGATGATGCAGGCTGAAACCTATGCAGCGGAAGTCCAAGGGGCGTGGAGAACTCGATGTCTTGTGTTGATCGAATCGGCCCGCGAGTCCGACCTTTATGGACCCAAACTGGCCAGCCTCATTCAGCAGGCAAAGTGGGCCTGGAAGAACGGAGACATCGATGAGGCGATGACGTTCTATCGGCAGGCAACCGCTGAGGCACATCGTACAGGGCGAGGCGAATTTGCAGTCGAATTCGGGTTGACGCTGGCCACGCTCCAGACGGAATCGGGCAAGCTTGACGGAGCAGCTGACACGCTCACCGGGTTGCTCAAAAGTTATCCGGAAGGTGATCGTGCAGCCGACGCGGACTTGCTTCGTGCCTACGTGCTCGGCAAACAATTTGAAGGGCAGCCGGACGAGAGTCACCGGCTGGCCTATCGCGAGGCTCTCACAAAGCACCGGACCGACTATCCAGGATCGCCGACGACAGCCGAGGCAGCATGGATGCTGGCCCGCCTCGATGAGTATGAACGCAACTGGCCTGCCGCAATTGCAATGCTCAAGTCGATCCCCGCTGACAGCAAACGGTGGACCGCAGCCTCTGCACGGATCGCGGTGATCTACGAGCAACTGCTGCGAGACCTGCAGCAGCGTGGCGAGCCAACCGAGACGGTCGAACAACAAGCAACGGAGGATTTGTCCTCGCTCGTGGAACAATTCGATGGCTCAGCTTCTCAATTCAAGTCGGCTCGGGCAATGATTACTCTGCAACTTGCGAGGCTGCTGTTGAAACGTCAGCCTCCTGAGTTCGAGCAGGCGGAGCGTCTGCTAGAACCGATTGTAACCAGTCGCGAAATTGTCGAGACCACCGAGACGGGCGTCAGTCCAGAGATGCTGGCGAATGCGTTGCAGTTGCAAGTTATCAGCCTTGCCGGACAGGGGCGTATTGACGATGCACGGGACGTGTTGAATCGACTAGCTGTCGAACAGCCTGATCGCATGCTGGCCGTACTGAACGGTCTCACAGGAGCAGCAGAGCAAGTCGCCATTCATCATCGACAAGCCGTCAGCAAGTTGCAGCTGGAGTTGTCACAGAAGCTGGAAGCAAAACGGGACACGCTCTCGGTCGATACCCAGATCCAGTTGGACGAGAGCCTCGCACAGTCTTACGCAGCCATCGGACAGGTCCCCAAGGCAGCGGCCTTGTATGAGAAACTCATCTGGCAACAGCCGAAAAACCTTGAAATCGTGAAGTCTCTGGCCCTGTTGTACGAGTCGTGCGGCACACCCGGATGTCTGCGAAATGCACTCGTGCAATGGGAGAAACTCGAGCATCAGCAGAAGAAGGGGACTGTCGATTGGCTGGAATCTCGCTATCACCTTGCCTGGTGCAACCATCGACTGGGGGATGACGAGACTGCCCGCAAACTGGTTGGTGTGACGCAAGTCCTGTACCCCGAACTTGGCAATCCTGAACTGAAGGAAAAGTTCCGCCAACTGTCATCTGAGCTGAAAGAGTAGTGGGTAGCACAGACATTTCTGTCTGTGTCTGGCCAGACAGGAATGTCTGGCCTACCTCCAATCAGCAAGAGGTCTCGGGTAAAGCAGATCAGACTTGCTCCGCTCAGAAGTAGAAGGAAGCCAGTGTGGTCAGACAGACCATGGCCATGCCTACGATGAGCTTGCCTGCGGTGCCGAACAACCGCCCTAACAGGGCAGCCCGGCTGATAGCCCAGCGTTCCTGATGCGCCCGGCCTTTCCAGCCCTCGCCGATGTACGTGCCGATGAATGCACCGGCTCCGCCTCCGACCACGATCAGGACGACCCCGCCGATCAGGCCCAAGGGTGCACCAATGACGCCTCCGACTGTGGCCAGGAGCATCGCACCGAGAATCGAAAGGACGATTGACCGACGACTCGCACCGTGCATCTTGGCCTTCGAGGCACTGCCGAAGAATTCGACGAATTCACCCAACAACGCCAGTCCCCCCAGAATGGCCACAAACATCCAGCCAAATCCCAGCCCATCTTCGGTTTCAGGCAGGAAGTAGGCGGAAAGGGCTGCGAAGCCGACGATCAGCCAGTTCCCCGGCAGCATGAACAACGTGGCCACCCATGCCGACAGATTGCCGATGAGCAGTAGAATGCCGCAGACATAATACACCCAGTCGGGCGGCGGTGTGACGGACATCAACTTGACCTACAATGTTTTGAACATGGGGACTTCGGTCATTCGTCGAGAGCCCCACTTCATTAGCATAACGAACGATCCTCACCATGGATCACAGCAGATTACCGAAACGCGTGTCAATCGACTCTCCCAAAGCTGAACATTGCGTCACCGAAGAGTATCCACTTCCGGCAGTTCCCGGCGGATGGCAGAAATCTGTCATCGATTTGGGTTGGACGACGATCGACTTCATGGTGCCGGTAACTCCGGATGCCTTGCTGGACCTGCCGGATGTCATTGAGGCGAATCGTCTCGATGATGCGATGCCCTACTGGGCAACCTTGTGGCCGGCCGCGACGACCATGTCGCAACTTCTCACGAAGGCAGACTGGCCTGTGGGAACGGAGATTCTGGAAGTCGGATGTGGTCTGGGACTTGTCGGGATCGCCGGTCTCAAACGGGGCTGGAAGATGCACCTCACTGATGGAGAGGAGACAACGCTGCCTCCGGCCCGGCACAATGCGGCCATGAACGGCTTTCCTGAGGCAGCAGTCTCGCTGATCGACTGGCGTCGTCCACCTGACCGCAAGTATCCGGTCATCCTCGCCTGCGATGTGCTGTACGAGGTCCGTCACCATGCCCCTTTGCTGAACCTGATCCAGACGATGTTGGAGGAGGGCGGATGCTGCTGGATCGCTGATCCGGGACGGACGCCGATTGTCGATTTCGTGAGAACGGCTGCTGAACGCGGTCAACATGTTATCATCCGGGATGCTGACTGGCAGATATGCAGCTTTCCGATGCGAGGCCGGTTTCAGCTGTTGGAATTGACGCGATGAGTTGGCTGGAACCGTTGTTCGTGGTGATCCTGTTCTTGATCGGGGTTCGCCTGTCGGCGTTCTTCAGTGGGTCGGAGACGGGATTCTATCGGGTCAGCTTTCCACGGTTGAGCATCGACGCACAGGCAGGGGACCGTGTTGCCAAGAGGCTGATGTGGTTTGCCAGAAAGCCGGCGTACTTTGTTGCCACGACGCTGGTGGGGAACAATCTGGCGAACTATCTCACGACGTTCGCGATCAGTTGGGGTGTGGTTGTTGCGTTAGGGGAAGTGACTCCGACGACCGAAATTATCTGGACGATGCTGCTCGCTCCCGTGGTGTTTCTGTTCGGCGAACTTTTGCCCAAGAACCTTTACTACCGGGCGCCGCTGAGTCTGTTGCGCCGTGACTCAACGCTGTTTTTGATGTTCTACTACCTGCTGCTACCGGCCAGCTGGCCACTTGTGATGGTGACCAAGGTGACCGAGCGGTTGTCCCCAGAGGCCGGGCGACGATCCGAGTTGCTGCTGGGACGCAGTCGGTTGGTCCAGTTAATGACACAGGGGAGACATGAAGGCCTGCTGACCGATGTCCAGAACCGTCTGGCCAATGGAGTGCTTCAGATCGCACCGCAATCTGTCACGGACTCGATGACTCCGAAAGATCGGGTGCTGGGGGTGAGTGAAAAATCGAGTCGGGAGGAAATCCTCAAATATGCCCGACGGTTTGCCACGCCGATCGTTGCGATTCATCGAGAGTCATCCGTCGAAGACTGGTACGCATACATACGGGTCATTGACGTTCTCACCGATAACCGACCGATGCACTCGCTGATTCGCAGGATGCCTATTCTCTCCTCTGCAGCATCGAAGCTGGACGCTCTCCGTCAATTGCAGATCGACGGTGAAGTGTATGGCGTGGTCAAGGACGGCGACACGGTTCGCGGAGTTGTGAGCAGTCGAGGTCTATGCGAACAGCTCTTCCGACCGGCCACACCGGTTCGCCAGCCAGTTCGATAAGCGTTTGACGTTCGCCAGCTGTATTCTGCCTTCATTTGAGGGCTGGAATTCACGGCTCATGTAAAAACAACAAATCGTGCAAGAACTGACCGGCAATTCCTGCTGTCCGTCTTGACCGTTCTCGAAGATCGGCATAAAACGCGGACCCACTTGGATGGCAACCGGCGGCATTCGCCGAAGTCACGATGGAAGACCCGGTGAGCGTTCGCATCGCCAACTTCTATCGGCCCCCCGCCCACGGTCAATCCCCCCACGACTGTGTTGGTTGTCTCCACGATCCCCTGTCTTGACCCTCTCCCATCTCTTCCCGCAAGTGGTAGGAAAACTACGATGCTGATTCACCAGTCCTGGAGCCTTCGCGCATCCGCGATTGCTCTTACGCTTGTTGCTCTCACTCAGAACGCCGAGGCCCAATGGGGCCCCTTCGGTAACAACTGTAACTGCCAACCCGCAGTGGCCCCCGCAGCAGCGGCTCCCATCTATGGGCAGGTCGCGATGGCAAATCCCTGCAACCCCTGTGCAGTTCAAAGCGTTTCTGTTGCCCAGTGTGTCCAGCCTGTCCAGGAGACCGTCTACCAGGACGTTCCTGTCGTGAAGTACCGTCAGGAAACCCGTACGATCAAGGAGCCGGTCGTGCGAACCGTTTACGAGGAAAAGCCGGTGACTGCCTATCGACAGGTGATGGTCCAGAAGACGGCCGAAGTTCCCTCGGTTCAGTATCAGACTGTCACAGAATGTCAGCAGCAGTGCATTAACAACAGCCGCTGGGTGTCAGTCCGTCAGCCCGTGCAGAAAGGCTGCGCCTGCGACTACGATCGTCGTCCCGGACTGCTGGGGTGGATGAACCGCCAAAGCTACGAAATGCGGATGGCCTTTACTCCGAATTACATCACACAACGTCACTTCGTTCCGGATGTGCGAACGGTCAGTGTACCGGTTCAACGCACGGTTGCCGTCCCGACGACACGTCAGGTGACCTACAACGTGGCCCAGATGGAGGCGTACGAAACGACTCAGCGAGTGGCCCGTCAGATCACCGAGTACGAGGAGAAAGAAGTGACGGTCCAGGTGCCCTACACGGAGACCAAGACGGTCGCCGTCGGCACCCGCACCCGCTACGCCTACGTTGATCCCCTCGGTGGAAGCAGCTCGACCACAGCATTGAATCCGACGACAGATCGAACCGCTGAACTCGAAGCCATCCGCAAAAAGCAGGAAGCCGCTGCAAACCCCATTCAAAGGAATAGCTACGAAGTACCAGCGACGCCGACGCCTGCAACGAACGAGCCAGCCCCGTTCGGTGCTCTCGACAGCTTCGGACAAAATCAAGTGAAACCGACTTTGAAGCCTGAAGAGACCACCGTCGGATGGCGACCGTCGCGTCGCAGCAATCCGAGTCTCAAGAAGACCGATGGTCCGGCACTGCCCGTGATCGCGGCCAACTGAACCAGACCCAGTGGCCGGGCGCATGCCCGGCGCGAGAACTCAGAGTGAATCCTCACCCCTCGCGGCACCGGTATCATGCCGGTGCCCACTTTTCTGCGCACATGTCAATTCTCAGGTGGGAAACGACACATGACATCGTCTCAGAGTGACAGTTTCAGCATCGGCAAGTTCCTGGGCGGCCTCGCGGTGGGCGTGGTGCTGACGTATGCCTATACCCGTTATCGCTGGGAGATGCCCGCTGTCGTCAGGCTGCCGGCTACTGTCACGTCATCTGTGATTTCCGCGACTGCTGACTCTGATCTCTATAACTGGAATCTGCCCTTTGAAACCCGTCAACGGGCAGCAGCTGTCATTCTTGGACAAAATCCAGATCGGTTCATCGAACTCGATAATGCGACCGATCATGTGCTCATGCGTGAGATGGAACGGCAGCGAGCCGTGCGTCTCGCCCTGATCGCCAAGGAGAAGTACGCGGCCTATCAGATGGGCCTCGACAAGCCGGCCTTGCGCAAGATGCTTGAACGAAAGCATGAGACATCTGATCCGGAAGAACTCAAACGCCGAATGCTGGCTGCTGACATTGATGAAGATCCGATTCTCACCGGCTACCTCCGCGATCGCTTCCCGGATTTCTCCCGTGAGCAGCGCATCGACCTGATTCTCAACGTCGGACAGAACGGTCTGATCCCGCCCCCGAGGCAGGTGGCGACTGAAGTCGACCTCTCGCTGCCCCGCTGACTTGTGCCAATCACGCTTGCGGGTTCTGTCGGTGTCATGGAAGATGAACCCATGACAGAACTCGCCGATTACACACGTCAACTCGCCGAACAGGCCCAACAGGCATCGCGCGCCCTTGTGGGGGCGACGGGCGAACAAAAGAACGCCTGGCTGCATCGCTCAGCGGCCCTCATTCGCGAGCGGGGGAAAGATCTCATCGCAGCGAATGCCAAGGATCTGGAACAGGCGCCTCAGTATGGTCTGACATCCGCTGCCATCGACCGTTTGCGGCTGACAAGTGATCGACTGGAGAGCATTGCATTCGCCCTCGAAGAGATCGCACTACTCCCGAACCCCATTGGCGAAATCATCGACAGCAACGTTCGGCCGAACGGACTGCTGGTGACACGCGTGAGGGTTCCTTTGGGAGTCGTATTCTTCATCTACGAGTCACGACCCAACGTGACTGTCGACGCCGCAGCGATCTGCGTCAAAAGCGGGAACGCGGTCATCCTGCGAGGAGGCAAAGAGGCCCTGCACAGCAATCAGGCTTTTCATGGACTGCTTGCAGAGGCGCTGAACGATGTTGGGTTACCGCAACACGCGGTCCAACTCGTTGAGACAACCGATCGTGCAGCGGTCGGTCATTTCCTGCAGATGGCTGATAAAATTGATGTGACAATTCCGCGCGGCGGGAAGACGTTGATCGAACGGGTGGCGAGTGAAGCCCGGATGCCCGTCATCAAGCATTTTGACGGGATCTGTCATCTGTATGTCGACAAGGCAGCCGACCTCGACATGGCGACCGAGATCACAATTAACAGTAAATGCCAGAGGCCGGGAGTCTGTAACGCACTTGAAACCCTGCTCGTCCATACTGACTGCGCAGAGGCATTTCTACCCAAAGTTGCTGGGAGACTGACGGAAGCAGGCTGCGAGATTCGGGGTGATGCCCGCACACGTGAGTTGGTCCCATTTGCCAAAACCGCCACTGACGCGGATTATCATACGGAGTACCTCGATCTGATCCTTTCAGTCCGAGTCGTTGACGACATTCAGACGGCCATGCAGCACATTCAGGAGTATGGCTCGCACCACACGGATAACATCGTCACGAACGATCTCCAGGCTGCGAATCTCTTCACAACGTCCGTCGACTCAGCAGCTGTGATGATCAATGCGAGCACGCGGTTCAATGACGGTGGCGAGTTCGGCCTCGGTGCGGAAATCGGCATCAGTACCGACCGGTTCCATGCCCGTGGTCCGTGCGGGCTTAAAGAACTGACGACTTACAAATACGTTGTTCACGGCAACGGTCAAATCCGGTGACAGCGAGTGACTCGCATCCGTTGCTGACTGCTGACCGACTCTGTCGGACCGCTGAGGACGGGACACGCCTGCTCGATGAGGTCTCGCTGTCTCTGAACAAGGGAGAAACGGTTGCTCTCGTTGGTGCACCAGGATCGGGAAAGACGCTTCTGCTACGAGCACTGGCGATGCTTGATCCACTGGACGGCGGAGAAGTTCGCCTTCGTGGTGATCTGGTGACGCCTGAGTTGGTGCCACGGTTTCGAGCACAGGTGATCTATGTCCAACAGCGACCGTCTCTGATCGAGGGAACTGTTCGAGAGAATCTGATCTTGCCCTTCATGTATGACAGTCACGCAACCCGGTCCTTCGACGAGGATACGATTGTGTCGCGACTGAGCAGGCTGGGGCGAGATTCAGGCTTTCTCGACCGAACGACCGATGACCTGTCGGGAGGCGAGTCACAGATGGTCGCGCTGCTGCGTGTCCTGCAACTCGATCCGGCGGTTGTGCTGCTCGATGAGCCGACGTCCTCACTGGATCAGCAAACAGCCGTGCAGGTTGAGACGCTTCTGCGTCAATGGATGCATGAAGACTCCCATCGTGGCATGCTGGTTGTGACGCACGACGAGTCACAGGCGGAGCGATTGGCGGAGCGCATCGTCCGCATGCAGAGGGGACAAATCATCGTAACGGAGGAGGGACAACCGTGAGCTATTACGATCTGTCCTCCCTCGACGTGACAGTGGCCGCCCTGTTGATCCTCATCAATGGAGCGATCTCATCCGCACTCGGCCTGGGTCTCGAAAAGCGACTGCTGATTGCCGCCGTGCGGACGGTCGTGCAGCTTCTGCTGTTGGGATACGTGCTGAAGTGGATCTTCGGTGCGAGCCACTGGCTGGCTATCGTGGGCATGATGCTGGCGATGTCAGCGATTGCGGGGGTGTCCGCTGTCAGAAGGACGGAGCGTCGCTATCCGGGCGTCTGGCTCACCAGCATGACGGCTGTCATGGCCAGTTCCTGGATTGTGTTGGGAGTCGCGTTGACTGGCGTGATCTCGCCGGCCGTGTGGTCCTCGAACCCCGCGCAGTACGCGATTCCGTTGATGGGAATGATCCTCGGCAACACCTTGAATGGCATCTCACTGGGATTGGACCGTCTCACACAGGAACTGACGGCTCATCGGCCTGAGGTCGAGATGCGGCTGTGTCTTGGGGCGAATCGCTGGGAGGCGGCCAGACCGTTCATCGCCAACTCCATTCGCACCGGCATGGTCCCGATCATCAACTCGATGATGGTCGTTGGACTGGTCAGCCTGCCGGGCATGATGACCGGACAGATTCTCGCTGGTGCTGAACCGATGGCAGCGGTCCGCTATCAGATCGTGATCATGTTCCTGATCGCGGCCGGGGCAGCCTTGGGAACAACGATGGCTGTGCTCTTGGGATATCGACGCCTGTTCAATCGATCCCATCAGTTTTTGTCAGGGACGATCCGCAAGGTGAAAACCTAGCGATGTCGATTCTCGTCAGTGTTGAGAGGCTTCCGGTGACAGTTCCTCGATGAAGATGTCCGAGAACCACGCCGGCCCCCCTTCGACCTTGAGACGGAATTCGGGAAGCGGATCAGGGGGGAATGATTGAACGGGTTTGTCCTGATCCGCTCTAACCAAATCTTCGCTCATCCTGGGGAGCACGCGAAGAACTTGTCCGTCGACGGTCACGATCCACGCACCTGGTTGCCGTTCAATTTTGATGACATGCCGACTGTCATACTCTCGTGTCAGGGGAAAACCCTCTCCGTGTTGAACGAACGCTTCCTGATCGGAAGGTCTCATTCCGAGTGTGATCTCCTCAGGATCGATCCGGACCACATATCGGGGTCCGTCGAAGCCGTTCACCGGCAAGAGTCCGAAATGGAACTCGACCCCACTTGCCTGATGGGGTTCGACCGTCGTTTCGAGGCGATAGTACGGAACGGGGACACTCTTGCCTTCGTCTCCCGGCTTAAACAACGGACGTCCCACGATCCCATTACTTCCTTCAAGCACAAACCCGTCCTCGTCGTCACGCCCCGGCGCCCAGTTGCCGAGCCTGATTCGCCAGCCAGTCAAGCTGGTGCCCGAAAACAGCGGTGTTGTCCAGCCTGTCTGAGACATGTCGATGAGTTGCGGAACGGGAACAGTTGTGGAACGATCCCGAAACAGCCAGGAGGCCATCCCGACTCCCAACACAAGTACGGCTGCACCAACGAACCAGAGTCGTCGACGACCACGAAGCGTTGCCTGTCTGCGAGGGCGCGGGGATTTGTCCGTCGCCAGATCCGGAGACGGCATGGACTGCGTATCGTGAGTCGAGATGACTCCTGTCTTCATTGCGTGATCGGACTGCGATCGTTTTTTCAGATCCTCTGAACCGGAACGGTCGATGGATTGAATGAGTTCATCGATATCTTTGAGCAGACTGTCATAGTCTGCGTGGCGGCCACTCGGTTCGCGTGACAACATGCGATGTACGAGCTGACAGGATTCTGTGGAAACGTCCGGACATCGCTCGCCAAGTGTCTTGAACTCCCCGGAGAGTTTCTGCGCGATAACCTGTGACAGGTTGAGTCCGCCAAACGGCGGACGGCCTGCGAGCATGTGGTAGACAGTCGCCCCCAGAGCGTACATGTCTGCCCGAAAGTCGACGTCCAAGTCGGTGAGCTGCTCGGGCGCCATGTAATGCGGACTGCCGACAGCCGAGTTGTCGCTGGTCAGACGCGTATGAACCTGCTGATCATCCGCAAGGAACGCCAGGCCAAAGTCTGCGACCTTGACCATTTGCATGTCGCGCGGAAGTTTGAAGCCTTCCGGAGGATCAACGAGTAACAGGTTGGCCGGTTTGATGTCGCGATGGACAACACCCAAACGGTTGGCATGGGCGAGGCCGGCTGCGGTCTGTCGAGCGATGGACCATGCGGTCAGCTCATCGAGTTGCCCCCGATCCTGGAGCAGGAGATCCACGTCCTCTCCCTCGACAAGTTCCATCGAGAGGAACAACCGACCTTCGTGCTGGCCGAAATCGTAAGCTGCAATGATGTTTGGATGCCGAAGCTTGCCGATAGTCTGCGCTTCCTTGGCAAAACGTCCAGCGGTGGACCGGTCCGCCATCCGTGAGATCAAGATCGTCTTGAGCGCCACGATCCGGTTGAGGTTGATCTGTCTGGCCCGATAGACGACCCCCATCCCTCCCTGGCCGAGCAAATCAATGATTTCGTACCCGGGCACGGTGTCCATCGGGTTGAGCAGCGTCTCGATGATGTCGACTTGAGTCGCGTTGAGAAACCCCTTTTGCTGAGCGATTTGCTCCGGAGGCAAACCCGATTTGGACATCGCCTCAGCGATGATGAGCACTTCATCTTTTGTCAGCATCACCAGCTCTTCCGCGATCTGGAAGAAGTTTTCTGAGGAGGCTGACAGGGAATCTTTGTTCATCGCAGAGTTGCGTTTCGCGGTCAGACGACTGGAAATCGGATGGTGATCATCAGTCGCGACGTCATTCGGAGTTGCTCTGTTCTTCCCCGTTGAGAGGAGCGAAGGCGTCCAGTTGCTTGATGATCGCATCGACGCTCGGACGGTCGGCAATGTCTGCACCGACGTAAGCGAACCGCACATGGCCTTCCGGGTCGAGGATATATGTCGCCGGTTTGGAGAGGTCCTTGCGGATTCCCAACTGGTCGACGGCTTTCAGTTCCACATCGAGCAGGATCGGAAAGGGCACCGGCTGGCTGGGATCGTCCAATCGCTTGCGTGAGGCTTCCAGAAAACTGTTCAGACGATCCTGATCGCTGTTGTGCTCAATCGGGTAGACAACAATCACCTCCGCGTTCCGCTCCGCAAGTTTGGGATAGTTGGCAATGAGTCGCGATGTCTGAGTCGTACAGTAGGGACAGATCGGGTTCGTGTTGCCGCGCGTGATCACGAGGACGACCGACTTCTGACCAACGTAGTCCTGTAACCGGGTTACGTTTCCGTCGAGATCAGTGAATGACAGGCTTGCGATCGCGTCTCCGACATCGACGTTCGTGGAGACGTCATCGAGAAATGTGATGTTTCCGGTCGAATAGTACGATCCGTACCCTCCTCCCCCGTAACCTCCCCCATACGGACTTGGGGATTCGTTAGTGGATGCAGCTTGACCGGGTGCCGAAGAGGCATCACCGCTATTTGGTGCGACGGGGGCCTGTCCCGTTGGTGGCGACTTCTCTCCACAAGCTGAGAGGGACAACACGACAAGACAAACCGTTGGAAAGAACAGCTTGCCACTCATTCCAATGCTCCTGAGAGGGGTACGCAGACAATCAGCGGGCGAGTTCCGCCATTCACTGCGACGATTCTACTCGGAGTTACCCTTGAATGTCAGTGACGAATCATACGACCTTAAACGAATGACTTCGATCCGTGTCCAAACGGTCGTCACTGGACTGACGCTTCCGGAACCGTGGTCGTTGTGGGACGAGGTTCTTCCGAGGTCGGTTTATGCCGCGATTGCGATGCCACCTGAGCTTGAATCAGGCCGTCCGCAGGAAGAGAGAAGCCTTCGACCCAGCCCAGCGGAAGAGCAGTTCCCGTAATCCAGGAAGCTTCGTCGCTGGCCAGAAAAGCCACCGCATTGGCGACATCATGGACTGTCCCCATCCCGATGGGATGTGCTGCGTGCACCTGTTCAATCATCTCCGTCGTCAGGGAATCGAGATGGCGGTGCATCATGGGGGTATGGACCAGGGCGGGAGCGACGCAGACCGCCCGTTGCCTGCGCGGAGCCAGTTCCATCGCCAGCGAGCGTGTCATGCCGATCAACCCCGCCTTGCTGGCGCTATAGGCAGAATATCCTGCACAGCCTGCCAACCCGAGGGCTGAGGCGATGTTGACGACCACTCCCCCCGGTTCACTGAGGTACGGCAGAGTGGAGCGGATCATCCGCATGGACCCAGTGAGATTGACGTCCAACTGCCGCTGCCAGTCGTCATCGGTCATCTCTTCCGTGTGCTGGGGCGAGTCGACTCCGGCATTGTTGACAAGCACGTCAATCTGCCCAAACTCAGCCATGCAAGCATCAATGGCAGCAGTGACGGAGGCTTGATTCGTCACATCACAGCGAAGGTCGAAGTGAGGCACCTCTCGCTTGTCGAAGCGATTGAGCAAGCGATTCGGGCGTTCCCACCACAGAACCGCGACCGCTGCCCCCTCGGAGGCGAGACGCTCGGCGATGGCACTGCCGATGCCCTTGTCCCCGACGCCCGTGATCAGAGCCACCTTGTCGTCAAACCGTTCCGCCATGATGGTCGCCCTTCTGTCAGCTAACTGCGCGCAGACTTTGTACCCGTCAACATAGAACCACATCCCATTCTGCAAGCATTTCAGCAGACATTCAACTTGGGATTCGAGAGACCAGAGAAATGACGGCCTTCACCCTGCCGATCTCTTCGGTCGCTCGTGTCGCGGATTCCATTCCGATTCGGTTGTTCACTGCGGCCGAAACGGTCTTCCGGTGGACAAAGGAGGAAACCTGCCTCATCATGCCCTGTCGCGTATAAATCACTCAAGTTTTCGACACTCTGAAAGAAGCGAACATGTCTGAACGGCTGATCCGACAATGGGCAGCAGGATTCTCAAACCTTCACACCGGGTTTGCGTTCGATCCGAATGCCGGAACGGTCGTCGTTGAACCAACCGCCCAGGGGAAGGGATACTGGGTCGGTGCTCCCTCTGTCACTCAAGACCCACGGGACGGGGCGATCTACCTGGTTTATCGCGTCCGACGACCGCGAGGCGTCGAGCCGGATCGCGGGGCGGAGATTCACATCGTCCGCAGTCTGGATGGCAAGTCGTTCGAGCATGTGTGGACGGGATACAAGGATACCCTGAACACGACAAGCATCGAACGATGTGCTCTCGTTCCGCAGGATGATGGGACTTGGGTGCTCTATCCCAGCTATGTTGACCCAGCTGACGGTCGCTGGCGTACCGACCGACTGACGGCAGCAACTCCATCAGAGTTTGACTTCGCTGATGTCGAGCCGGTCCTCACCGCAGCTGACACTGCCACCGAAGGAGTGAAAGACCCGTTCGTCTTCCAAGTGGCGGGCTTGTGGCACATGATCGTCAGCTATGCCACCCAAGAGGGTAACGCTTCGGCTGAGTCGATGCATGGAACAAATGACGCGTATAACACAGGTTTGATCAAGTCCCGCACAGGGCTAGCCACCAGTGAGGATGGCAGACATTGGATATGGGAGGGGGAAATCTTCGGCCCATCAGCCGACGGATGGGATTGCTACTGCTCCCGGATCGGAACAGTCTGGCGAGAGGACGGAATCTGGCTGGGGCTGTACGACGGCTCTGCCTCCGTCGAAGAGAACTACGAGGAACGGGTCGGCCTCGCGTACAGCCACGACCTTCGCCACTGGCATCGTGTAACCCGCAGCGGACCACTGATGCATCAACCGCACGCAAGTGGAGCACTCCGCTACTTCGACGTACTCGAATTGGACGACCGCAAACTCGTGTACTACGAAACGGCGAGGGCAGACGGCAGTCATGATCTTCGCACTCATGAAGTGCCGACTTAGGAAAGTCGGCCTGCGATGAAAGACTCGCATCATATCCTGGTCTGCCAGTTGGAAGGGATTGTTGCTGCCCACTTCAACTGGTAGTCTGAAGTCTCTGGAGACACAGCCGTCTCATGGGGCAGAGGAGACCGCATCCGCTCATGTCTGATCGATCAATCACACTTCCCAGACTCAACCAGTGTCTGGTCATCGCGCTGGTCACTTGGGCGTTTTTCACGTCCGGACTGGCCCAAGGGGATGAACCGGGTGATCACAGTCCGGAACCTGATGCCAGTTGGCCGTTTGAAGAGGACGTTGAACGGCTCGGCGAGGATGTCCCCTCCGATGTGGTTCGTGTGGAGATCATGGAGGGGGTTAACGTCCCGCGGAAGTGGGAGTTTGACGTACATCAGCGGGAGTTGCTGTTCGAGACGGACTATTTCGCCATCAAGAACCTGCCGCGACACTACGACCCCTCCGGTCTGATTGATGAACTCGATGTGCCCGCACTGCTACGTCTCACGAGCCGGGTTGAACTCCCCGCAGGGGAATATGAGTTCATCCTGCGATCTCTCGATGCAGCCAGGTTGTACGTTGACGGCAAGCTCGTCGGGCAAACAAAGTTCATGAACCTGAATGGGAGCGCCCATCAGGCCTATTACGAAGGTCTGGATCGCGGCCCTGAGATGCTCTCACTCGCAGAGGGACATCAGGAGCAACGGATCACGGTTGAACTCGAAGGCTCCTCGCATGTCGTGTCGTTGTATCGCCTGCTCGGTAACGAGAAACACGGATCTTACCACGGTGAGATGCTTGTCGCAGTCGCTCCCAAAGGTGGGGAGTTTCGAATTCTTGGCCCCATTCATCAGTTACCGTTCACCGATGGTGGCTGGCTCGACTTTCTCGAAGGGGAGCGGAAGTCCCTTGTCACGATCAACCAGATTCATCGTCGACAACTCGCTCAGTCTCAGGACGTTTACTGGCAGGAACGTCATGACTATGCCCGCTCTGCGGCTCCTCCTGAAGTTGTCATTCCCGACGTCGATGGATTACCCGATGTTTTTAATCCCATCGACCGGTTTGTTCTGGCACACCTGCTCGAAGATAGCGTTCAACCAGCGCCGCTTGTTCACGACCTCGGATTTCTCCGCCGAGTCACTCTCGATACGACGGGGCTGCTTCCCTCGGAAGACGACATCGCGACATTCCTCAGCCTGCCGGAGGACCAACGACGTCCACTCACAATCGATCGACTGCTCGACGATGACAGTTGGGCCGACCATTGGGTGAGTTACTGGCAGGACGTGCTTGCTGAGAATCCGGGACTGACCAAACCCGAGCTCAACAACACTGGTCCGTTTCGCTGGTTCCTTCACGAATCCTTTCTCGACAACAAACCGTTCGACCGTCTCGTGACTGAGTTGATCCTCATGCAGGGCAGCCGCTATTCGGGAGGCCCGGCCGGGTTTTCAGTTGCCAGTCAGAACGATCTGCCGATGGCCGCGAAGGCACATATCCTTGGCACCGCATTCCTCGGCATCGATATGAAGTGTGCCCGCTGCCACGATGCTCCGTATCACGACGTCAAACAGGAGGATCTGTTCAGTCTGGCTGCGATGCTGGACCGCAAACCAATCAAGGTCCCCGGCTCCAGCAGCGTTCCCGTCTCGGACGAACAGACGAGGGATCTACTCGTCCAGGTTTCTCTCAAGCCGGGAGACAGTATTTCTCCTCATTGGCCGTTTGGCGAACTCAGGGACAATCCGTTTGCGAGTCACAACCTCTTCACCTCCCTGTTGACGGCAACTCGACTGCAGGATGCGGGGGACCGCCGTGAACAACTCGCCTGGCTCGTGACTTCTCCGGAGAACACGCGTTTCGCCAGGGTGATTGTCAACCGGTTGTGGGCCCGCTATCTCGGTCACGGAATCGTCGAGCCGATTGACGACTGGGAGCACGCCGACTGCTCGCATCCGGAACTGCTCGATTTCCTGGCTCGGGAATTCATCACCCACGATTACGACCTCAAACACATCGCCCGGTTGATCCTCAACTCGCATGCCTATCAGCGGGCCACTTCCACGCAGACTGATGGGGAGGAGGCCCACCCATCGCTCTTCGCCTCCTCGATCCGCAGGCGAATGACGGCCGAACAAATGGTCGACTCGCTGCATCACGCGGTCGGCAAGCCGTTCAACTGTGAAGAGCTGTCGATGGACAGGGACGGCAAACGGGGCGACTCGACCTTCGGACACTTCGGCATCCCGCACCGCGCGTGGGAGCTGGTTGCCGTCAGCAACGAACGAGATCGCCCGTCGTTGAATCTTCCGACCTCCCAAAGCGTGATCGACCTGCTCGCTGCCTACGGTTGGCGACAACAGCGCCAGGAACCGCTCACACATCGTGAGAATGCGCTGACCCCTTTGCAGCCGATGGCCCTCGCAAACGGGACGGCTGCCAATCGGCTTGTTGACCTGTGCGATCACTGCGAGCTGACGGACCTCTGCCTCACTGAACAACCAGTGGATGAGCTCGTTGATCGCGTGTTCCAGAGACTTCTCACCCGTCCGCCAACAGATGAGGAGCGAGAACTGTTCGTGGGACTTCTGCAGGACGGATACGAAAATCGCATTATTGCCGGCCCGGATGTCGTCCCGCCGCGCCGCATCTACCGCTCAGGGATCACTTGGATCAATCACTTCGACCCCAAAGCGGACGACGAAGCCATCCGTCGACAACGTGAAATCCTGGAAGGCGACCCGCCAACAGCCCGCCTCGACGCCAACTGGCGGAGTCGTATGGAAGATGTCCTCTGGGCGCTGATGAACTCACCGGAATTCCTGTTCATTCCGTGACGATTGTTGAATCGGGAGACGCGATTCTCCTGGAAAGACTCGCAATGAAAATCGTGAACGATCGCCGCTCATTCCTGAAGACAACTGGCTGCCTTGCCGCGTCTGCTGCTGTTTCTTCCCATAGCCCGCTTGTCGCGAGTAGCGATGCAGCGGCAGGGGCTCCACTCGGCAAAGCCGAGCACGTCATCTTCATCTGGCTCGGCGGCGGGGCCTCGCAGATCGACACATGGGATCCCAAACGCGTGACAATCGATGGCCAGAAGGATCCAGGTTCTGCCTATCCGGCCATCGACACGGCCATTCCCGGTGTCCAGGTCTGTGAGCATCTCAAACAAACAGCCAAGCTGTTCGACCGCTGTGTGCCTGTCCGCTCGGTCAATCATGACGTCATCGACGAGCATGCGGCTGCCGCGTATCGCATGCACACCGGCCGGGTGACCAGCGGGACGATCGTGTATCCCAGCCTCGGCTCTGCGATCTCGGCTGTCAAAGGTTCAGCGAACGAACTGGTCCCATCATACGTCCTCATTGGAAACCCCTCCCCGGCCCGTGCTCCTGGGTTCCTGGGAGCCGAGCATGGATATGTCTATCTCACAGAGACCAGCAGCGGACCGAAAGGACTCACCCGTCCCGTACGCGTGGATGACGACCGTCATCGACGACGCATGGATCTCCTCAAGCGGATGCGCGACCAGTACGTCAGCAAGCACTCGGGCGAGGCATCAATTGCTGATTATGTCTCCACTACCGAACGCGGTTTTCGTCTTGCCGGCCCCGAGTTCATGAAGGTCTTCTCTCTCGATCGGGAGCCCAACGATCTCCGCGAATCATACGGTGACGAGTTCGGTCAGCGATGTCTGCTCGCCCGACGTCTGATCGAACGGGGAACCCGGTTCGTCGAGGTGTCATTCAACCTCAACTTCAAGAATGGTACCGGTTGGGACACCCACAACGAAGGGCATCTCAAGCAGCATTTGCTCATCCAAAGTCTCGATCAAGCCTTTGCGACCCTGCTTACGGATCTCGAGTCTAAGCAGTTGCTCGACAAGACCCTGGTCGTGATCTCAACCGAGTTCGGTCGACCGGCGGACTTCGACGTGGGCGGGGGGCGTGGACATCACGGGAAGGCCTTCAGCGTCGTACTTGCCGGAGGCGGACTCAGGACCGGGCAGGCGGTCGGGATGACGGATGAACTAGGCATGAACATCGTCGAGAATCCTGTATCGGTTCCGGACCTGTTTGCTACGATCTTCGCCGGGGTCGGGATGAATCCGGCGGAAGTGCTCTATGCAGGCGACCGACCGGTGCCATTGACTGACGGCGGACAGCCGATCGCCTGCCTCTTTAGTTGAGAACCTGGAGTTTTTTCGAAAAGAGCTGCGATTGTCGGGAAGATGGTCCCGACGATAACGTTCCAGTGACTGCGGGCATTCTTGAAGAGATCAGAACATGGAACAGGCATCGACTGAACTCGTCGAACGCTGGCGTCAGGGGGATCAGCAGGCGGCGAACGAACTGTACCAGAGATACGTCGAACGGCTTTCAGGCATCGTCACGGCACAACTGGCTGACCGGCTTCGCTCCCGGACCGATCCCGACGACGTGCTGCAGTCCGCCTGCCGGTCATTCTTCAGGCGTGTTCAGGACGGACAGTTTGAATTTGATGCTGACGACGACGTCTGGAAGCTGCTGGTCACCATCTCGCTGAACAAACTCCGCAGCCAGGTCCGCAAGCACTCTGCTGCCAAACGAGATGCGGGTCAGGAACTCTCGCGAAGCAGCAACGAAATCCCTGATGAGTTTCACATGGAGAAGCTGAGCGAGACACCATCACCTGTCGAGGCGTTTATCTTCACTGAGATGATCGAGCGTGTGAGTGCAAAGCTCGGTGCGGATCATGCGGTTCTGCTGCAACTGAGAATGGAAGGTCACAGTCAGCAGGAAATCGCAGATGCTCTGCAAACGTCCGACCGCAGCATCCGTCGCATGCTCGACAACATCAAAGCAGCACTCAACGCGGAACTTGAAGAGGCAGAGGAATGAGCGTGCCGCGTAGGACAGCTTCTTAACCGTTGAAATTGATCAGTGCCCACCGATTGAGGCCAATTCATCTATGCCGACCGCGAGTCGCTGAGCGGGATCAACTTCGGGATCGGCACTTGCAGACCGACCACGCCCCCATGATGCTGATGCAGGGTGCGGAACTTGGGCCGCAGGAATCCATACAGTTCTTCTGGAGGCCGCATCGCCAAGTACTGCCGGACGAGCATCGCCATCTGGCGGTCATACTCGTGCTGGGAATGGGAATGCACATGGTATCGCCCCTCCATGCGCCGGATGTCTCCATCAAACCGCGGGCTGATATGATACAGCTCATGCAGAACAGTGATCATCTTTTCCTCGAACGTCTGATCGAGGAAACGAGGCAGGTAAAACGTGAGGATATACAGCATCTCACGATCCTCCTGATACAGCCGCTGCACGGTCCATGTGCGGCCATGCCGCCGAGTTGTAAGGGCGCCCCCCTCGAATCGCATGGGTGTCAGCTTTGCCTGCAGACCATGTAGGACTTTGCGACGGGCCTGCGCAAATGTCACCAGCACCCGGGACATATCGATATGCAGGAACTCGTCCAGTCGGCACGTGACGTCCTCACACAGCCGAAGCATGGCATGCGTGAAGTCGAAGGGGGTGGACCGTGGTTGCTTTTGACCGGCCATGACGAGCATCCTTTCTCAATCATCGATCATTGTCGGCAGCCCCTCGCTGAATCTGCCTTGATTCATGCGAAAGGCCCGAGTCTGAAGCAGACTCGGGCCGGTTGATGTCTCAGTCTTCTTTGGTCGTTTCTGTCTCTTCACCGCCACTGTCTTCGGCGGCACTTGCTTCTGGTTCAGTGCTGGGTTCCGGTGCCTTCTCAGTTTTCTCCGGAGCCGAATCGACGACGACAGGTGCTGATCGCTTCTTGCGGACTCGATCCCGTTCGCCGACGAACTCGATCAGCGCCTGTTCGCCCGCATCACCCAGGCGTCGCTGAGCAAGCCGGACGATTCGTGTGTATCCGCCTGGACGATCCTGAAACCGCTCAGCCAGTTCGTCGAAGAGGATGTCCAAGGCTTCCTCGTCACGCAGCAGGGCAAACGCCCGTCGGCGGAGTGCAACAGCCGGAGCGATGGCCTGATTCCACTTCTGCCATTGATCGGAAGTCCGCCACTGCTTCCATTCGGGCGAGTTCCGTTCAGCCGTAGTACTGAATTCGTCCGCAGCCTCCTGATGAGTTGCGGCCTTGCGGGCCATCGTCACCAGACGCTCCACGTACGGTCGCAGTTCCTTGGCCTTTGGAACGGTTGTCACAATTCGGCCTGCAACCTTCGGACTGTTCGGATCCCCGTCCTCAACCCGGACCGTACGGATCAAGCTCGATGCCATGTTGCGAAACATAGCATGTCGATGTGAGGCATTTCGGCCGAGCTTGCGGCCTTTCACTCGGTGACGCATGACTTGTCTACCTGTCTCAAGCGTTCGTCGCGACGCAGTTGTTCAAAAAGAGAAAATGACACTATTACTTCGAGAGCGGGCTTCTTTCCGGCACCTTCATGCCCAGACGCAAGCCCAGGCTGGACAACCGTTCTTCAACCTCGGTGAGCGTCGTCTCGCCGAAGTTGCGAACGGTGAGCAACTCATCAGGAATTCGCCGCACAAGATCGCGGACGCTGTTGATCCCCTCTGACTCCAAGCAGTTCGTCGCTCGCACCGAAAGGTTCAGCTCAGCCAGCGAGCGATTGAGTTTCTCTTCCAGTTCGAGGTCGATCGGCGAGTAGCCGGTCTGTTCGAGCATCCCCTTGAGACCCGATGACGGCGGCAATTCCGGCCCCGGTTCCTTGTAAGTGATGAACGGGTTCAGATGCTTGCGGAGAATCTTGGCGGATTCCACCAGAGCCATCTCCGGAGTGACCGTGCCGTTGGTCCAGATCTCGAGCGACAGCTTATCGTAGTTCGTCCGCTGACCAACACGCGTGTCCTCCACCTTGTAACGAACTCTCTCCACGGGAGAGAAAGCAGCATCAAGTGGAATTACACCCGGCTCGGGCATTTGCTGATAGTGTTCAGTCGCGGGAACGTAACCACGACCGTTCTCGACCGTGAGTTCCATATTGAGCGGAACATCGTCGGTCATCGTGGCGATTACAAGCTCTTTGTTGATGACCTCAACCTGATCGTCCGTGATGACATCAGCACCGGTCACGACACCTTTTGAGTGCTTCTCGATCCGGAGGGTCTTGGTTGTCGTACTTGCGTTCTTGACGACAAGCGATTTGAGATTGAGGCAGATGTTCGTCACATCCTCGACGACGCCGGGGATGGTCGTGAACTCGTGCTGAATTCCTTGGATCTTCACCCGTGTGACCGCACTCCCTTCCAAACTGGAAAGAAGAATACGACGCAGGCTGTTTGCGATCGTATGACCAAAACCTCGCTCAAAGGGCTCAGCCAAAAACAGGCCGTAGGTCCCGTTTGTGACCGATCGATCTGGTGCAACGCGGCTGGGAAGTTCCAGACCTCTCCAACGAATCCGCATGGTCCTTACTCCTCAACTGTAAAAAATGATATTGAGATGCCGCTGAAAACCTGCTCCAAGCGACAGACTGTTTCCTTGACCCCATGAGGAAACCCTGCTGAATCTCGCCGGAAGATTCCTGGTGCCTCCATGAAAGGCAGGAAGACTAGACTCGGCGTTTCTTCTTGGGACGACATCCGTTGTGCGGCAGTGGCGTCACATCTTCGATGGAACGAATGGTGATGCCAGCTGTCTGCAAACCGGTGATGGCACTCTCGCGACCGGAGCCCGGTCCCTTGACGCGGACTTCCATCTCTTTCACGCCGAACTTGCGAGCTCGATCTGCACAAGTTTCAGCAGCCTTCTGAGCCGCGAACGGAGTGCTCTTTCGAGACCCCTTGAATCCCGATGTTCCCGCAGTCGCCCAGCACAGCACCTCACCGTTGGTATCCGTGATGGTGACGGTTGTGTTATTGAAAGTCGCTTTAATGTGAGCGATGGCACGCGTCACATTGCGACGGGCTCGTTTTTTCTTGATCTTTGCCACGAACGTTTCCTGAGTATCTGGTTGTCAGCCTGCTTGCTGAGATGAAGAGAGGAACTGTTGAGATGTCCAGCCTTTCAGACCACGACATGCCACCCGCTTAATGCAGCGGATGCCGAAATCGAATCTCAACGATCCTTCACGCCCTTCTTGCCTGCTACCGTCTTCTTTGCCCCCTTGCGAGTCCGCGCATTTGTTCGCGTCCGCTGTCCGCGCACCGGCAGTCCGCGGCGGTGACGAATGCCGCGGTAGCACTGAATATCACGCAACCGCTGAATGTTCGTCTGCGTCTGTCGTCGCAAACGCCCCTCGACAACTTGCTCATTGTCGAGGTAGTTGTTGATCCGTTGAATATCGTCATCACTCAACTCCTTGGCTTTCGCCTGCGGATCAATCTTGAGTGTATGACAGGTTTGAATGGCAGTTGTCTGACCAACCCCGTGCAGATACTGAAGCGACACATAGGTCGGCTTCTCATTCGGGATATCGACACCTTGAATACGTGGCATCCTGTTCTCTCTTTACGCCCTGAACTCCAGTTAAATCAAATTCAACGCCATGGATCGGAATTCTTCCGAAGACTCACGCTACGACCAAGGCCTTGCCCTGTCACAGTTCGCGATCAGCCCTGGCGTTGCTTATGTCGCGGATTCGATGAGCAGATCACGTAGACCCGTCCGTGTCGACGAACGATCTTGCAATTCTCACAGATTCGCTTGACGCTCGAACGAACCTTCATGTTGACCTCAGTTCCTGAAAGACGTACCTAAACCCCGCCCGCCAAAGACGGAACGGAGATTATAAGCACGCATCGTCGGTTGTCTCAAGCGACTGATGACCGGAATCAGTCTGAATTCTTCAATCCTCTTCACTCTGCGAGGGCTTATTGGCCGAGCCCTTCGGTCAGGATGACCGGTCCTTCCCTGGTCATCGCCACTGTATGCTCAAAATGAACGCTGGGAGCCCCGTCAGCTGTCACAACAGTCCAGTGGTCGTCCAGAATCCGGATCTCTCCCGTGCCAGCGTTGACCATCGGCTCGATCGCCAGCACCAGGCCGGGTCGAATGGGGAAGTCCCGCTCATCAAAATCATCACTGTCGTAATTCGGCACTTCGGGGTCCTCGTGCATCTCCTTACCGATGCCATGCCCCACAAAATCCTCGACGACGCTGAATCCTTCGCGATTCACCCCTCGTTCAATCATTCTGGCCACCTGGGACCACTTCTTTCGTGTCCCCATTCCATGAATGGCGGTGCGAAGAGCCGTCTGCCCCGCCTCACGAAGCCGGGATTTGACCTCGTCGATCTTTCCGACCGGATAGGTCCATGCCCCGTCACCGCACCAGCCGTTCAGTCTGCAACCCGTATCAACACTGACGATGTCCCCCTCCTGCAACTCATACGGTCCGGGGATCCCATGAACAACCTGTTCATTGACGCTGATGCAGGTAACGGCTGGAAAAGGAACCGTACCTGGCACGCCCTTAAACAGCGGCTGTGCCCCATGCCTCTCAAAGAGATCCTCGACAGCCCGATCCAGTTCAGCCGTCGTGACTCCCGGAGCGACCATCCCACCAACCAACTGATGCGCTTCAACAACCAGCTGACAGGCCTCACGCATCAGCCCAATCTCGCGTCGACTCTTCAGAGTGAGCACGGTTATCGCCCCATCGACCCGGAATATACCCGAGTCGTGTGAAAAACACCTTTACTGCCCACTGTCCGCTTCCAGCAGACCAGTGTAGTTCCGCATGACAAGGTGACTGTCGATCTTTTGCACCAGATCAAGGGCAACAGAGACCACAATCAGCAGCCCGGTTCCCCCGTAGAAGCTGGCAATCAGGAAGGGAATATCCATCGCGGTCGCGACGATCGTGGGAATGATCGCGATAATCGCCAGGAAGCCTGCACCCACATAGGTAATGCGGGCCATCACCTGCTCCAGATAACTTGCCGTCCGCTCACCCGGGCGATAGCCCGGGATGAAGCTTCCGTAATCTTTCAGGTTGTTAGCCATATCCTTCGGATTGAAAGTGATGGCAGTCCAGAAGTAGCAGAAGAAGTAGATCAGGGCGATATACGAAACATTGTACAGGAAACCGCGACCTCCGCCGCCAAATGCCGAGAAGAGCATGCCGATGGTGTCCTGGCCAAACGTCCATTCCTGACTTACCCAGAGCTGGTTCATCCAGCTGAACAGGAAGTAGGGAAACATCAAGAGGCTGGAAGCGAAGATGATCGGCATCACGCCTGCCTGATTGACCCGGAGCGGAAGATGCTGTCGCTGTCCGCCGAACACACGGCGACCTCGGACGTGCTTGGCACTTTGAATCGGAATACGGCGCTGTGCCTGTGTGATGGCCACCACCGCGATGATGACTCCAATAAAGAGAATCACCATCAGTAAGAGTTTGTCGATCCCCGCTTCAGAACCCAGTCCCACACCGTTTTTGAAAGCCGGTCCCAACAGGTCAAGCATCGCCTGCGGCATACGCGCCAAGATACCTGCCATGATCAGCAAACTGATTCCGTTGCCGATCCCGTATTCGTCGATCTGTTCACCGATCCACATCAGCAGAATCGTGCCGGCAGTCATCGTGACGGTGCCAACCAGGTGATAGAACCACCAGTCGTACTCACGCAGGATCAGTCCACCTTCCTGAGCCCCAAGGCCACCGGAAAGCATCCGAATCCAGAAGTAACTCTGGCCGAGACAGATCACAACGGTCGCATACCGTGTATACTCATTGATCTTTTTACGGCCAGCTTCGCCCTCCTTCTGCAACTGCTCAAGAGGAGGATAGACCGACCCGAGCAGCTGGAAGATGATGGACGCAGAGATGTAGGGCATGATGCCCAGGCCGAAGATCGTGCTGTTGCCGATGCTTGATGCAGAGAACAGCGAAACGACTTGAATTACCTGCCCCAAGCCACCCTGCTGTTCGGAAAGACGACGCATGGCGTCACCGAACTGCTGCTGGTCCAGAAAGGGGAGCGGAATCGCAAAGCCCATACGATAGACAGCAAGCAGAAACAGCGTGAGCAGAATCTTCTGCCGCAATTCGGGAATGCGAATGACCGTGAACAGCTTAGCCAGCATGCGTCTGTGTCCTTACACACGAGCGGAACGAGCAAAGTGGCCGCTCGAATCGTTCGGGGTGCCGTTTGGAAGTCCGTTCCGATAACAACTGATCACCATTCAACCGGCATCGAAACGGGGACTGCATTACGACAATGTCTCCACCGTGCCACCCGCCTTTTGAACTTTCTCTTCCGCCGAACGGGAAATCCGATGAACCTGAACGGTCAGCTTCTTGGTGAGATCGCCATCTCCCAGCACCTTAATGTAATCGAAGTTGCCCTTTGCCAAACCTCGCTCAGCAAGCGTTGTGGGATTGACGGTCTCCCCATTCTGAAACTTCGCGTCCAGAACCGAGACGTTGATCGCCAACACCTTATCAGCAAACTGGTTGTTGTTGAAACCCCGCTTGGCGATGATCCGGGCCAACGGCATCTGACCACCCGAGAAACCAACTCGACGTGAGGCGCCCCGACGACTGTAGTAGCCCTTGTGACCTCGACCTGCCGTCTTGCCTTGACCGGAACCGGGACCGCGCCCAACACGCTTGCGTGCCTTGTTCTTCTGAATTCCGCGATGGACGTCATCAATAATCATTACAGCTCCACTCCTCGCAGACGCATCACGTCTTCACGTGTTCGCAGTCGCGACAGGGCATCAAACGTTGCCTTCACCAAATTGACCGGATTACTCGAACCGCGACTTTTCGTCAGAATATCCTTGATGCCGACCGACTCGACAACCGTTCGCACGGTTGCACCGGCGATGATACCTGTACCAGGACTTGCTGGGATCAAGACGACCCGGGACGCTCCGAAACGCCCCTCGACCTGATGAGAGATCGTCGTCTCCCGGAGCGGGACGGACTTCAGCTTTCGGTTGGCCGCCTTGGTCGCCTTTTCCACGGCCAAGGGAACTTCCTTCGCCTTGCCATAACCCCAGCCAACGCGGCCATTCTTGTCGCCCACGACGACCATAGCAGCAAAGCTGAAGCGACGACCGCCCTTGACGACGCAGGCACATCGCCTGATCTGAACGACCTGTTCCGGGGATTGTGCAGGAGCGTCTGTCGACACGATTAAAACTCCGTAGACCTCAGGATTGAATTCGTCTTATCTGTGAGAAACTTGAAAAATGAGCGGAGAAACGTGCCCGCTTAAAAATCAAGTCCACCTTCTCGGGCAGCATCCGCCAAGGCGGCAATTCGACCATGGTATTTATAAATCCCGCGATCGAACGCTACTTCCTTGATGCCCGCTGCTCCAGCTCGCTCAGCGAGGGCTTTCCCCACCCGCTGTGCGGCATCTTTGTTCCCGTTAT
This sequence comes from Planctomycetaceae bacterium, assembly GCA_020426325.1. Lineage (GTDB taxonomy): Bacteria > Planctomycetota > Planctomycetia > Planctomycetales > Planctomycetaceae > JAHBXU01. The sequence continues at coordinate 37,372 of JAGQQG010000039.1, forward strand.
CCTTCTTGGGGCCACCAAGCTCCTTCTCAATCGAGCTGGCGGAAACAACCGTCTTCCCAGCTGAGTCGTCGATAATCTGAGCGTAGATCTGACGATTGCTGCGAAATACGGAGAGTCTTAATCGGCCAGCCGCACGAATCCGGTTTCGGACGTGTCGTCCACGCCGGAGACGCTGTTTGGCAATTTGTTTGTAGAGCTTCATGATACGATGATTTCACGGAACAGTTGTACGACTCGAATTCTGCCGGTTGACGAAACTGAGTATCGATTATCCGCCACTCCCGAAAGCTTTTCCCGCTTTACGTCGAATGTGTTCACCCTGAAATCGAATGCCTTTACCCTTGTAAGGCTCGGGAGGACGAACATTCCGGATATCGGCAGCGAATTGGCCAACCGCCTGCTTATCGATACTCTTGATTTCAATCGCGGTCGGCGAGGGCACGTTACAGGTGACCTTGTCAGGAAGCGTCAACTTGACCGTGTTGGCAAATCCCACCTGCAATGACAGCACGTCACCACTCAATGATGCCTGATAACCAACACCCACAACTTCCAACCGTTTGACGAATGGCTCCTGAACACCCGAGACCATATTGTTGATCAAGCTGCGTGTCAGGCCGTGCAAGGCCCGATTCTCCCGCTGATCATTGGGACGAGTGACATGCACTTGTCGGCTGTCAGCATCGTAGTTGACCGTCATCAGGGGATGAACCTCATAAGAAAGCTCGCCGTGCTTCCCTTTGACGGTGACCTGATTGCCTGAAATCGTGACGTCAACCCCATCAGGGATCGCAACAGGTTGTCTTCCGATACGAGACATGAATCTAATCCGCTAATTTCTGTACGCCGTGTAGCTTTTCGCAAGGCTTACCAGATTTGACACAGAACTTCACCGCCAACATTTTTCGATCGAGCTTCCCGATTACTCAAGACGCCCTGGTTTGTCGACAGCACGCTGATCCCCAGTCCGTTGAGCACGTCCGGGACATCGTTAACAGCAGCGTAGTGTCGACGTCCTGGCTTACTCACTCGCTTGAGCTGCTGAATAACACGTTCCCCGTTAGGACCGTATTTCAGGTTCACACGCAGCACATTCTGCGGAGCTTGCTCAACAACTTCAAAATCCCAGATATAGCCTTCTCGCTGCAAGGCTTCCGCAATACCTACCTTCAGTTTGGAGTATGGGATATCCACTGAAGGACGCTCGATTCGCAACGCATTGCGAATTCTGGTGAGCATGTCAGCAATTGGGTCAGTCATCATAATTTGTGTCTCCCGCCGGTTATTCGCTCGGCCGTCAGTTCCTTTACCAGCTTGCCTTTTTCGCGCCGGGGACCAGACCGTCAAGGCAGAGGTCCCGAAAACAGACGCGACACACCAGGAACTTGCGATAGACAGCTCGTGGCCGACCGCACAGCTGACAACGATGCTCCTGTCGACTGCTGAACTTGGGCTTGCGATTCGCCTTGGCGATTTTTGATTTACTGGCCATGCCGTGGGTGCTTTGACTGGAATGAAATCTGTTTGGGAAAGTTGTAAACCAATAGTTTGTGATTGGATTCTAATTGGCCGGCTTCTGGAACGGCACTCCGAATGAACTGAGAAGCAGCCGAGCTTCATCGTCACTCGTGGTTGATGTCACCATCGTGATGTTCAACCCCTGTACCGATTTCACGCTGTCGGGATTAACCTCCGGAAACACCATCTGTTCATTCAGACCCATACTGTAGTTGCCCCGACCGTCAAATGCATTCGGGTTGAGCCCCCGAAAGTCACGGACTCGAGGGAGGACCACTGAGATGAGCCGGTCCAGAAACTCGTACATCCGCTGTTTTCTCAAGGTCACTCGACAGCCGATCTCCATGCCTTCGCGGAGCTTGAAGTTGGCGATCGAGCGTCGGGCACGCGTGATCTGCACATGCTGGCCGGCAATTTGCCTCAACTGAGCGACGACTTCTTCAAGCACCTTGCGGTCCTGGATGGCACGCCCCACACCCATGCTCAACACAATCTTTTCGAGCTGAGGGAGTGAATGGCGGTTCGTCCGCCCAAGCTCGGAGCTGAGCTTGCCGATGATCGAAGATTGATATTGTTCCTGAAGGCGTGGTACTGACATGACTCTGCCGCAATCCTCAATGCTGATTTCCCATCTAGGCTGGGAAATCGGTATTTCTAAAAGTCGGGAACGGGTGCTCCTGACGACTCACTGATCGATGACTACTTTCCTGCGTAAGAACTTTTGGCGGGGCTGACGGTCCCTACCCCCTTCTTGCACTTTCGACAGAAACGCTCCTTGGTACCATCGCTCGTGTAACGCAAACCAAGCCGGGTGGGTGCGTGGCACGATTCACAGTAATACATCACGTTTGAACTCATGATCGGCTTCTCCAGGTGAAGACGCCCCCCCTGTGGGCTCTTCGGATGCCCACGACGGACGTGCTTCCAGACCTGATTCACCCCTTGAATCAGCACTTTGTTGCCGTTCTCCAAAACCTGAATCACACGTCGGGGCGTGGGCGATTTGTCATCGCCAGCCATCACCACCACGGAATCACCCTTCTTGATCTTCACGACTGCTCTCGCTTCTCTGCAATTCGATCAGTTGACACCGAAACCCAACGCGATTGTTCACCAAACACTAAACCACTTCACTGGCGAGGCTGATAATCTTCATGTACCTCCGGTCCCGCAACTCACGTGCGACAGCACCGAAGATACGTGTGCCGCGGGGATTTCCGTCTCCGTCGATCAGGACGATCGCATTTTTGTCGAACTGGACATAACTGCCATCCTCACGGCGGGTCGCTTTGCGACAGCGGACGATGACGCCACGAATGACCTTGCCAGCCCGCACCATTTCTGGCGCTCCGGGGATCGACTTCTGAATCGCGACAACGACCACGTCTCCCAAGCCGGCGGTCCGCTTCTTCGTCCCCCCGAGGACGCGAATACAGCGGGCCACCTTTGCGCCGCTGTTGTCAGCGACATCCACAAGTGTTTGCATCTGAATCATGATCTTGCCTCTCCGCCCTCTATCGCCACCGCTGAATCAAACCACAATCCCAAACGACTTTTCCACTCTCAACGGCTGAGGCTAAACAGATTTCGACTTCTCGACGACTCGTACCAACTCCCACCGCTTTTGCTTGGAATGCGGTCGGCTCTCGACAATCTCCACCGTGTCGCCAGCATGGCCTTCATTGTTTTCGTCATGCACGTGACAAACAGTGCGTCCCCGTACGATCTTCCCGTACTTCGGGTGGCGAAACAGTCGTTTGACCTCAACTCGTAAAGTCTTGTCCCGTTTGTCGCTCGTCACGACACCTTGCAGTGTACGCCTCATTGATCAATTCTCCGACCGCTCATCGAACTGCACTCCTGGTGTTTGAAAATCCGCTGACGAAGCCTGCCCCGCCAGATCTTGAACTCCTATGAAGATGCCGCTACGGCACCGCTCCGCTCGCGCTGAATCGTCTTGATCCTTGCAATCTTGCGGCGAAGTCGCGTTAAGTTGCTCGGTGCATCCAATCGCTCAGTCGCAGCTTGAAAACGCAGACGAAACAACTCCTGACGAGTCTCGCGGAGCTCCAGCTCCAACTGCTCGTCGCTCATTTCTCGAAGTTCAGATGCCTTAGACATGACACTCTCTATTATCCGATCACTCTCGTTGACTCGACGACCATGACTCGAAGGCCACGGCACATGATGTAGCTCCTTAGATTGCCGGTCGACGCTCGGTCAGCCTGACTCTCACGGGCAACTTATGAGCCACACGATTGAAACAATCACGGGCAGCGTCAATTGACACACCCGCCACCTCGAACATCACCGTTCCCGGCTTCACCACAGCGACCCAGTGGTCCGGTTCGCCCTTTCCCTTACCCATTCGAGTCTCCAACGGACGTGCCGTTACAGACTTGTCGGGAAAGATACGGATATAAAGCTTTCCATCACCACGGATGTACTGCGTGATCGCGATACGACACGCCTCGATCGTCGTGGCACTGATATGTCCGGCCTGAGTTGATTGCAGTCCAAAGTCACCAAACGCGACGGTATTCCCGCGCGTCGCGTTACCTTTTATGCGACCTCTTTGGCTTTTTCGGTGCTTGACCCGCTTGGGCATCAGCGCCATTGCCGTCCTCCTCGTCGTAGAACCCTCGGTCGATCCACACTTTCACACCAATGACGCCCTGCGCAGTCTTGGCGACGGTGAACCCATAGTCGATATGTCTTCGCAATGTCGAAAGGGGAATGGATCCCCGGCTGGCCTTCTCACGACGGGACATTTCAGCTCCGCCCAGACGACCAGCCAACTCAACTTTCACTCCCTGAACCCCCGCTTCCATCACCTGATCCATCGTCTTCTTGATCGTACGACGGAAGCTTCCCCGCTTCTGCAGTTGAGAAGCAATTTCCTCAGCAACCAAAGCTGCGCTACGGTAGGGGTTATTCAGTTCTTCAATCTTGACTTCCATGCGTCGACCAGTGAGGCCTTCCAGTTCGGCCTTCAGTCGGTCAATTTCCTGCCCTTTGCGACCGATGATGATCCCCGGCCTCGCGGAGTGCAACTTGACAATAACCTGATCGCGAGTTCGCTCGATTTCAATCTTCGCGATCCCGGCAAACTTGTACTTATCGTTAATGAAACGGCGAATCTTCTGATCTTCGACAAGAAGGTTACCGTACTCCCTCTTCGACGCATACCATCGGCTTCGCCAATCCTCGGTGATGCCGATGCGAAATCCAGTCGGTCTTGTCTTCTGTCCCATGGTCTTGTCCGCGTTTGTATCCGTAGGCTGCGAGTGAATTCCGCTTGAATATCCTGTTATCCGATTTCCGGTGCATCAATGGCGATATGCACATGGGCAAATCGTCGTCGAATCATGAAGGCCATTCCCCTGGCTCGTGGTTGCAACCGCTTGAACATCGGTCCCCCATCGACACGAGCTTCGACAATCGAAAGCCGGTCAACATTTCTTGCACCACGATCCTCTGCATTCGCCCGGGCGCTCTTCAAAACCTGCTCCAGCACTCTCGCACCACGGTTGGGAATGTACCGGAGAGCATCAATGCCCTCCGACACGGTCTTCCCGCGAATCATGTCCGCAAACGGCCGCACTTTCGTTGCGGAGATTCTTGCAAACCGATGACTTGCCTTAACTGTCGCCATTTCAACATTCCTGCCGCAAATCTGCTTTCATCCCAAGTGCACGAGCAGTCTCGACACCTAGCGGTTCCCCTTCGCACCGTGACCACGGAAGGTCCGAGTCAGTGCAAATTCACCCAGTTTGTGCCCAACCATTTCTTCCGTCACATAGACATTGATATGCGCCCGGCCATTGTGAACCAGGAACGTGTGACCGATGAATTCCGGTGAAATGGTCGAGGCTCTCGCCCACGTCTTGATTGACTCCTTACGCCCCTCTGTATCCAGACGGGCGATTTTCTTCAGGAGCTTCTCGTCAACATAGGGACCTTTTTTCGTTGACCGTGACATCCAACACCTGCTTGACTCGGCCCCTCAATCCGGGGCAAAAAATTGAACGACGTAAACTCTTATATCAGACTTTCAACTGACCATAGCGACGTGACTTTCGCCTCCGCACAATGGCCTTTGACGATGACTTCCGACGCTTTCTTGTGGATCCGCCTTTAGCCAATTTTCCTGTCGGACTGCACGGATGCCGTCCTCCCGAATTTCGACCTTCACCACCGCCCATCGGGTGAGCAACGGGGTTCATTGCTGTTCCACGCACATGAGGACGGCGACCCAACCATCGCTTGCGACCGGCTTTGCCAAACACAATTCCCTGGTGCTCGGAGTTTCCGATCACACCAATCGTCGCCCGGCAACTGCTGGGCAATCGACGGACTTCACCAGAGGGCAATGTAATCTGCGCCCATCGTGCCTCTCGGGCATTCATGACCGCACCGGATCCTGCACTTCGACACAACTGAGCCCCGCGGCCGGGTTGCATCTCAATGTTATGAATGCTGGTTCCCGGGGGAACGCTCGAAAGCGGCATGCAGTTGCCAACCTTCGGTTCAACTCCGTCTCCACTATAGATCACATCCCCGACTTTCAGTCCCTGGGGAGCAATGATGTAGCTTTTTTCTCCATCTTCATATTCAAGCAAGGCAATACGAGCAGAGCGATTGGGGTCATACTCCACCCCCAGCACCTTTGCCGGAACTCCGTCCTTGTTCCGCTTGAAGTCAATGATTCGATACAACCGCTTGTGGCCACCCCCACGATGGCGGGCAGTCACTTTCCCTTGATTATTCCGCCCACCCTTTTTCTTGGCGCGCTTGGTCAGCGACTTCTCCGGACGCTTCTTGCGATCGGTAATCTCTGCGAAATCGCCGACCGTCGCCCCTCGGCGTCCGGCACTTGTCGGTTTGTAATGTCGAATTCCCATAATCAGCCTTTAGCTGCCGCAACGAAACTTTGCTTCACTTTTCAAGACGCCAGAGACACGAGCCACCCGCGTGAGGATTCAATCTCAGAAGAACGCGATTCTGTCGTCGTCGTGCAACTCCACGATCGCCTTCTTCCAATCTCTCCGATAGCCTTGAGCCATCTTATGGCGACGCGGCTTCCCTTTGCGTGTCTGGGTACGAACCTTGACGACTCGCACGTTCCACAATTCCTCAACAGCCCGCTTGATATCCATCTTCGTCGCCTGCGGGTGCACCTCAAAAGGATACTGATTGTATCGCTCAGAGGTGTGCGTCCCCTTCTCCGTCACCAGGGGTCTCAGGACCACCTGATGCGACTCAAGCGTTAAACCACTTTTCTGCTCGCCTGCCATCTCGTTCACCGAACTCTTCCTCAGGCCCCTTGGCCCTGACCACGCAGAAAATCCATCGCATCTTTCGTCACCACAAGACGCTTTTGATGCAACAACTGATACGCATTCAACTCAACTGCAGGCGACACCCAAAGCGAGGCAATGTTCCGAGACGACTGCCAAATTACAGTGTCGTGATCCCGAATCGTGAGGAGACAACTGCCTCCACTGACCCCCAACGCCTTCAACATGTCGGCAACCACTCGAGTCTTTGGAGCACTCACCGCGAGTGAATCCAAAACCACAGCTTCGCCATCCTGAAACTTGCTCAACAGGGCCATTCGAGTTGCCAGACGAACCGCCTGCTTGGGCAGACGATAGCTCCAATCCTTCGGCTTCTTGGCGAACGCGTGGCCGCCACCCACTCGAACGGGAGTCCGCCTAGTGCCCGCCCGGGCACGTCCAGTCCCCTTCTGCCGATAGAGCTTCTTGGTACTGCCAGCAACCATCCCGCGAGACTTCGTCTGCACAGTACCTGCGCGCTGATTGGCCTCGTACATCACGATAACATCGTGAAGCAGCTGCTTATTGATCCCAGGCGCCAGCTCCGCACCGTCAAACTCATAAGAGCCGATGTCAGAACCAGACGCATTTTTCAAAGGGGCCGAAACCATGATTTCCACCACATCCTGACGACAACGTTAATCAACCTTGTTGGTCCGACGGATCTGCACAAACCCGCCGATCGGGCCGGGCACGCCGCCATGGACGAGCAACATATTATTTTCAGGGTCAACACGCACAACCTTCAGATGCCGCACCGTGACCCGAGAGTTTCCGTACCGACCAGACATCCGCGTCCCCTTGAGCACGCGTGACGGATCAGCACTCATGCCGATGGACCCGCAATGCCGATGGACTCTTTTCACACCGTGAGTGGCCCGCTGTCCATTGAAGTTGTGACGCTTCATCACACCAGCAGTGCCTCGCCCCTTGCTTGTCGCAATAACGTCAACATGGGAGGCATCGGCCAGCAGTTCAACCGTCAACTCCTGCCCCACCTCACAACCGTGCCCCTCGCCGTCCGTTCGAAACTCACGGATGAATCGCTTTGGCTCACAGTCAGCCTTGGGAAGAACTTCGCCGCCCGCCTCCTGGCGAGCCTTTTGACGCTTGCTGCTCAACGCCACAACATGGCCGCGCTCGGCTCGCGAAGCGCGGTTTCGATTCCGCTGCTCCGAAGGACGATCCAAGTCCTTCTCGCTCAGCTTGTCAGCATAGCCAACCTGAACGGCCTCATAACCGTCCCGCTCGCTACTCTTCAGCTGTAAAACAGTGCACGGACCAGCCTCAATGACAGTCACGGGAACCAGCTTCCCGCTCTCGTCATAAACCTGAGTCATGCCGACCTTGCGGCCTAACAACCCGACTGCCATGAGAATACCTGCATGAAACGTGACCGCCGCTAAACCCAGGAGGCAACCAGTCGATGCAACTCAACTGCCCCCAATCCACCCGAAAGAGCACCTGACCGCGAGAATCGCGACATGACTCTTATTGCGCCGCCCAATCGCCACAGTCCACCGGCCGAAAAGAACCAGATCCCGGGGGCACCCCCCGGGAGACCGCAACGCTACACCATCAGGCGGATGCCTTAATCTTGATATCAACCCCTGCTGGCAGAGACAGCTTGTTCAAAGCATCAATTGTCTTGCCAGTGGGCTGCATGATGTCAATCAGTCGCTTGTGCGTCCGAATTTCGAACTGCTCTCGCGATTTCTTGTCGATGTGCGGACTCCGCAGGACGGTGTACCGCTCAATTCGTGTCGGCAGGGGAATCGGACCGTGCACAACCGCACCAGTACGCTTCGCCGTATCGACGATGTCAGTGGCCGACTGATCCAGAACACTGTGATCATAGGCCTCCATGCGGATGCGAATACGCTCCCCAAGTCCGGACACTCAAATATCCTCAACCAAACAAGTTATACAAAATTTCGGGCGGCAATCCGCCCGGCTTCCGATGGGAAAGTCGATGATCCTAATCAGACTTTCTGGTGATGTCAACAAATCGCGAAATAGTTTCGAGGGAAAGAGTTAAACTTGGGCCATTTGCCTCCCTCGCCGGGCTGATGGCTGACAGTCTCTCCCTTGAACTTCACCCCATCATGTCCTCGAGGACGGATTTAGGTGCCAGATCGTACTTCAACGGTTCCATCGAATACGAGGCTCGCCCCTGAGACAGGCTGCGGACCTGATTCGAATAGCCGAACATTTTGGCCAAAGGCGCCTCTGCACTGATCACCGTCAAATCTCCCCTGGGTTCGCTGCCTACAATCACAGCATGGCGAGCATTCAGATCCGCCTGAATATTTCCAACAAAATCAGCAGGCGTCACCACCTCCAGTTTCATGATTGGCTGGAGCAAGCCGACTTCGGCTGCGTCAATCGCCCTCATGACTGCCTGAGAGGCTGCGGCACGCAGGGTGTCTTCAGTCGTTTCTCCCTCCTTGTATTTGACCCCGGTTACTGTGAACCGCACTTTCATCAGCGGGAACCCATATTTCCCGCCTGATTGAGCCGACTCCGCAACTGACTGTGTGAGCACTTTCATGAATTCCGCAGGCATCGACCCCGGCTTGACCTTGTTCTGGACCGTAATGGGGTCCTCGCCCTCGAACGGTTCCGCTCGGATGCTGACCCTTGCGGAATGTGTCTCACCATCCTTGGTCCGCGAGAATTCCCCTTCGACTTCAGCCGCCTTAGTGACGGTTTCCCGGTAGCTGACTCGCGGCTTATGAACCCGCATTTTCAAGTTGAAGTCTCGTTCCAGCCGATTCCGAAGGACCTCCAGGTGCAGTTCTCCCATGCCGCTGATGATTGTCTGCCCTGTCTCCTCGCTTTCTCGAACGCCGAAGGTGGGATCCTGTTTCGCGAGACGGGCCAACGCATCGTCCAACTTCTTCTTCTCTGCTGATGAATCTGGCTCGGCTGCCATCGAAATGACAGTCTCGGGAAATGTGATCCGCTCGAGAATGATCGGATGCTTGGGATCGCATAAAGTGTCGCCGGTGACGGAATCCTTCAGGCCGATCACCCCGACGATGTCACCCGCTTCGACCGAGTCCTGTTCCAGCTTCTCCCTCTGATCCGCCTGAATGTGCCACAGTTGGCTGACCAATTCCTTCTTGTCCGTGCGTGGATTGAGCATCCGCGAACCGCTTTTGAGCACACCCGAATAAACCCGGACGAATGAAAGGTCGGAGTGCTGATCGGCCACAATCTTGAAGACCAATCCGCAAAACGGCTCCGATGCAGACGGCTTTCGCGTCTCACGGCCGTCCTTCTTAGGGTGAGGATGAAGTCCTTGTACCGGCGGCCGGTCAAGCGGACTTGGCAGGTATCTTGTTACCCCATCCAGCAATGGCTGGACACCGCAATAATCAAGCGAACTGCCGGTAAACACGGGCTGTAACTGTCCGTGAATCGTCGCCAGTCTCAGTGTCTGATGAATGCGGTCAACAGGAATCTTCTCTCCCTCAAGATAAGCTGCCATGATTTCATCATCGAGGAGAGAAACCGCGTCAATCAGCTTGTTCCGCCACGTATTGGCGTAATCAACAAATGCCTCGGGGATTTCCCTGACATCGAAGTTCTGCCCCTTCGATTCAGCATCGAAATACAACGCCTTCATCTCGATCAGGTCGATGATGCCTTCAAGGGCTCCCGGATTCGGAGGTGAACCTGCTCCCATGGGAATGGTGACCGGAACGGGCGTCGATTGCAGCCGGGTTCCGATTTGTTTTAACGTCCGTTCGAAGTTGGCCCCCAGGCGGTCCATCTTGTTGATAAAGCATATGCGTGGCACCCCGTACTCGTTTGCCTGCCGCCAGACGGTCTCACTTTGTGCTTCCACTCCCTCGACGGCACTGAAAATCACGACCGCCCCGTCGAGCACGCGAAGCGATCGCTGAACCTCAGCCGTGAAGTCAACGTGGCCCGGTGTATCGATGATGTTGATCCGACAGTCACGCCATCGACAGGTCACTGCTGCGGAATAGATCGTGATGCCTCGCTGGGCCTCCTCGGCATCGAAGTCCGTCTGCGTGGTTCCTTCGTCGACCTCACCAAGTTTGTGTGAGGCGCCTGTATAGTAGAGGACCCGCTCCGTCGTCGTCGTCTTGCCCGCATCAATGTGTGCGACAATGCCGATGTTGCGAATGTTTTCGATGGAAGAAGTAGACATTGCGTGCCAGTTCATCGGTTGGCGGGAAGTTTCTTTGAATCGCTGAGAGGCGAGCTTCTGGTCTTTAACTTTCGGGCCGTCAAATCAACCAGCCATTTATTCGACCGGTTAACAAGACGACCCGGTCACTCCAAGAGTGGCCGGGTCGTCGAAATGTTCGTGTTTCTGTTGCCCTGGTGGGCTTACCACGCGAAGTGGGCAAAGGCCTTGTTCGCCTCAGCCATGCGGTGCACGTTTTCGCGGGTCGTCATCGCGGTCCCCTCACGTTTGTAGGCGGCAGCTAACTCATCTGCCAGGCTGAGAGCCGCAGGACGACCGGAACGACCGCGAGTCGCTGCCAGGATCCAGCGAATGGCCAGTGTCTGCTGACGCTTCGAATTCACCGGGGTCGGAACCTGATATGTCGCACCACCGACTCGCTTGGACCTGACTTCAATGGATGGTTTGACGTTCTCAACCGCCTGCTTGAACACGTCTATCGGCGAAACATCCGGCACGCGTTTTTCGATCTGCTCAAGAGCTTCGTAGAACACTTGCTGTGCGACGCTCTTCTTGCCGTCGTACATCAGGCAATTGATGAACTTGGAAGCTAAGACCGATCCATATCGAGCATCGGGCTTCAACTGAGTCCGGCTGGCAGTGAAATTCTTTCCCATTGTCTCTGTTTCAGTCAATTGCGACGGATTGTCGCAGGGACGGCATTGTTAAATCTGAAGAAATCGACCTGTCGAAGGAAGGACCTGTCGAAGGAAGATAGTGTGGCCAATCAACTCTTCGGTCGCTTCGCACCATAGCGGCTTCTCGCCTGACGTCGACCATCCACAGCCAGTGTATCGAGAACACCACGGATAATCTTGTAACGAACACCCGGAAGGTCGCGGACTCGGCCACCGCGAACAAGCACGATGGAGTGTTCCTGCAAGTTGTGGCCTTCACCCGGAATGTAGGCTGTCACTTCTTTCCCGTTCGACAGCCGGACTCTGGCCACTTTCCGCAGTGCCGAGTTCGGCTTCTTCGGGGTCATCGTTTTGACCTGTAGACAGACACCGCGCTTCTGCGGGCAACCTTCCAGCAGGGGGGTTTTGCTCTTTGCCTTGACAGTCCTGCGAGGCTTGCGAACCAGTTGATTGATCGTCGGCATGATATTCCGTGAATTCTACGTAACCTGAGTCGACGCGTTTGATCACGTGTCGAATTGGAAACTCTAGCCGTGGACAGACCGAAGGTCAAGATTCGCAAACACGAATCAGTCGTCCAGCAAGAAGTTCCACGATATTGTGTCCCTGATGTCTTAGTCTTCGGGGGTCAGGTCGGCCAGAGAAGATCCCCCACCCGTGTGTGGCGACATCGACGACATCATGTCATCGAGGTCATCGAGCATCATCTCCTGTTGTGACTCGCTCAACAGTTCGCGTCGAGCTGCCAGAATGCGATCACGCTCTGCCTTCTGCTCCATCAGGGCTTCGGGACGGATACGGACATCCGCGTTTTGATGCGTCCGGAAACCAGTGCCGGCCGGGATCAGGTGACCAAGGATCACGTTCTCCTTCAATCCACGAAGTCCGTCGACCTTGCCGGCCAGGGCAGCTTCCGTCAGCACCTTGGTGGTTTCCTGGAAACTGGCCGCTGAGATGAAACTGTCGCTTTGGACGGCCGCTTTGGTGATGCCCAGCAATTGGGTGCTTCCTGTCGCCGGTCGGGGCTTCGTGAACTTCACTGGCGTGCCCCCCTCGGCTTCGATCGCGGCATTGACCTCTTCAATCGTTGAGATGGCCACCACGTCATTCTCATGGAATTCGGTGTCACCCGGATCCGTCACCCTGACACACTCCTGCAGGTTGTTGTTGATGCGACGGAACTCGAATTTGTCGATCACAATGCCAGGCAGCATGTCGGTGTCACCCACGTCATCGACACGAACTTTACGCAGCATCTGAGCCACGACGATTTCGATGTGTTTATCGTCGATGTCCACTCGCTGAGCACGATAGACATTTTGAATTTCGTGCAGCAGGTACTGATGGACCGCCTCCTCGCCGCTGACGCGGAGAATGTCATGCGGGACCAGCGGACCACGGACGAGTGCTTCACCGGCACGGACCGGATCGCCTGTGTGCACCATAAGCTGCTTGTTATGCGGAACGACGTGTTCGACATCAGTGCCTTCCGGGCCATGAATCACGATGACTCGTTTGCCGCGTTTCTTCTCCTGCAGAATCTCGACCTCACCATCAATCTCCGCGATGACAGCCGGATCTTTCGGCTTACGAGCCTCGAACAGCTCCGTCACACGAGGCAGACCACCGGTGATGTCCTGCGTTCCTGCAGATTCGCGCGGGTTCTTCGCCAAGACTGAACCGGCAGCAATCTGCGCCCCATCGAGGACTTCAACGCTGGCTCGTTCAGGAAGGTAGTAGTAGTCGAGAATTTTACCAGCACCGTCTTCGACGATGATTTGCGGATGCAGCTCACCTCGATGTTCGATGACGGTTCGCCGGGTGTGACCGCTGGGATCGGTCTCGGATTTCATCGAACGTCCTTCGATCAAATCCTCGTACCGCACCTTACCGCCAACTTCAGCAAGAATCGGCACCGCGTGTGGGTCCCATTGACACAGCGTCTGGCCTTCGGTGACGACGTCGTCTTCGTTGACAAGCAGCACAGCACCGTTGGGAATGGTGTATTTTTCCAGTTCGCGATCTTTGGGGTCGATGATGATGACTTCGCCGTTCCGTGTAAGAACGACGTTATGCCCGTCGGCGTTGACCACGCTGCGTACTCGGGCAAACTTCACGCGACCAGACTTCTTGGACTTGATATCGCTTTGCTCAACATCGCGGTGGGCGGTTCCACCGATGTGGAAGGTCCGCATCGTCAGCTGCGTCCCAGGCTCACCGATTGACTGAGCGGCGATGATGCCGACCGCCAAGCCTTCTTCCACGTGAGTACCGGTTGAAAGGTCCATACCGTAGCAACGACGACAAATCCCCAGCTCCGCCTCGCACGTCATCGGCGAGCGGACCTGGATACGTTCGAGTCCCATATCCTCGATTCTGCGGGCAATCTCGATCGTGATCAATTCGTCCTCGCTAACGATCACTTCATCCGTAATCGGGTTCACGATGTTCTGCCGACTCACGCGACCACGAATGGCGTCGGCCAAACTGACTTCCACCTTTTCACCACGGTACAGCACTCCGCGCGTGACCCCCTTGGTGGTGCCGCAATCCTCCATCGTGACCACGACGTTCTGGCAAATGTCAGCCAGCTTACGTGTCAGATAACCGGAGTCAGCCGTCTTGAGAGCCGTATCGGCCAGACCTTTCCGTGCTCCGTGTGTCGAGCTGAAGTATTCGAGCACCGACAAACCTTCGCGGAAGTTCGCTTTGATGGGAGTCTCGATAATTTCGCCACTCGGCTTGGCCATCAAGCCACGCATGCCGGCCAGCTGGCGAATCTGTTCGACACCACCACGAGCACCTGAGTCGGACATCAGGTAGATCGGGTTCACATATTTGCCCTCTTCGCGAAGATCGCTCTCCAGTTCCTCCATCATGGACTTCGTGATCAACTCACGGCAATGAGTCCATGTGTCCAGAACGTTCTCGTATCGCTCTTTGTTCGTGATCACACCTCGCTCGAACAGCTTCTGCTGTTTGACGACTTTCGCCTCCGCGGCTGCAATCTCCTTCTCCTTGTTCGTCGCAGTGACGAGGTCACTGGTTGCAAACGAAAGTCCGCTGCGTGTGGATTCGTGGAATCCCGTTTCCTTCATGTCATCGAGAAGTTTGATCGTGGCCGCTCGCCCGAGTTCCAGATAGCAGTCGGAAATCACATTCGCCAAGTCGCGACTCTTCATCATCAGGTTGTAGTAAGCCATGCTGGAGGGCAGGATGTCGTTGAACATCACGCGACCGACCGTGGTCTCAATCACATCGCCTGACTTAAACCCTTCGGCCCTCTCCCCCTTCACACGGCGATCGCGAGGCAGACGCAGCTTGATCACCGCATGCTTGGACAGTCGGCCATGCGAGTAGGCCATCATCAGTTCGCGGACGGAAGCGAAGATCATGCCTTCACCCGGCTGACCGACCCGTTTCAGGGTCATATAGGCACAGCCCATCACGATATCCTGTGACGGGGTAATAATCGGCTGGCCATTGGCCGGGCTGAAGATGTTGTGCGTCGACATCATTAGCGTCGAGGCTTCGACCTGTGCCTCGATCGAGAGCGGCAGGTGCACAGCCATCTGATCGCCGTCAAAGTCGGCATTGAAGCCTTTGCAGACCAGCGGATGTACGCGAATGGCGTTTCCTTCCACCAGCACCGGCTCGAACGCCTGAATACCCATGCGGTGCAACGTCGGCGCCCGGTTGAGCAGGACGGGGTGATTCGTGATCACCTCGTCGAGAATATCCCACACCTCCTCGTCCTTACGCTCTAACATGCGCTTGGCCGACTTGATGGTGTCCGCGTGCCCCAACTCTTTTAGACGGCGAATGATGAACGGCTGGAAGAGTTCCAAGGCGATCTTCTTGGGCAGGCCGCACTGGTGCAGTTCCAGTTCCGGGCCAACAACGATGACGGACCGGGCCGAGTAATCGACTCGCTTACCGAGCAGGTTCTCGCGGAATCGACCCTGCTTGCCCTTGATCATGTCTGTCAACGACTTGAGCGGACGATTCGATGAACCGAGCACAGGACGCTTACAGCGGTTGTTGTCGAACAGAGCGTCGACCGACTGCTGCAACATTCGCTTTTCGTTCCGGACAATCACTTCCGGGGCGTTGAGATCGACAAGCTTTTTGAGCCGGTTGTTGCGGTTGATGATCCTGCGGTAAAGGTCGTTCAGATCGCTGGTCGCAAAGTTGCCCGAGTCCAGGAGCACAAGCGGACGCAGATCCGGCGGAATCACCGGGACCACGTCGAGCACCATCCACTCCGGACGGTTATCACTGTCGCGAAGAGCCTCAGCAATCTTCAGCCGTTTGATCAGGTCTTTGGCCTTTTGCTGGCTGCCGGTCTCACGCAGTTCCTGTCGCAACTGCACGGACAGCTCAACCAAATTCAGCTGTTGCAGCAACTTGAGAACCGCTTCGGCCCCCATTTCGACTTCAAAAGAGCCTTCGCCGTACTTGTTCCGGGCTTCGCGCGCATCGTCCTCGGTGAGCAGCTGGCACATGCGCAGCGGAGTGTCGCCCGGGTCGGTCACAACATAATCCTGGAAGTAGATGACTTTCTCCAGGCTGGTCGTCTTCATGTTGAGCAGTGCTCCCAGACGGCTGGGCATGCTCTTGAAGAACCAGATGTGGACGACCGGGCTGGCCAGGTTGATGTGGCCCATGCGCTTGCGCCGCACGCGGGAGTGCGTCACCTTCACGCCGCAGCGGTCGCAGATGATGCCC
>JAGQQG010000003.1 GCA_020426325.1 Planctomycetaceae bacterium
AGTCTGCCGCATGAACTCGGCATACTCCTCCTGCGTGCAGAACCCCATCACCTTCTCGACGCCGGCCCGGTTGTACCACGAGCGGTCGAACAGCACGATCTCACCGGCGGTCGGCAGATGCTCAACGTAGCGTTGGAAGTACCACTGACCCCGCTCAACTTCGGTCGGCTTCTCCAACGCAACAACACGTGCACCGCGAGGGTTGAGGTGCTCCATCAACCGCTTGATCGTGCCTCCCTTGCCGGCCGCATCACGGCCTTCAAACAGGATCACGACTTTCTGCCCAGTCTTCTTCACCCACGACTGCAGCTTCAATAGCTCGACCTGAAGCACGTACTTTTGTTTCTCATAATTCTTGCGAGTCATGAGATTCTTGTAGGGGTACCCGCCGTCTCGCCAGTTGGAGGAGAGCACATCGTCCGGTTTGGGACCAGACGTCTTCCTGGTCGGGCTGGGCTTCTTCGAAAGGGCATTCCTCAGGACCTCAGCATCGTCAGACGAAGTTCCTTCCAGAATGGCCTCGAAGACCTTGGTCAGCGTGCCCACATCATGAGGCGGCAAGTTTGAGACGATATCCGTTACCGCGCTGATCTTCGACTCCTGCGCAGCCTCAGTCTCTTTCGAAACAACGAATCGTTGAATTCCCTCTTGCGTATGCGACGGCAGTGTGTCACCGCTCGACACCTTCCGCGGACTCCCGTTGGACGACTCGGTCGAGTCGTGTGTCGACTTCTTCACTTTCCGCGACCCCTTTGAGGAACCTGACGCCTTGACCTCCGCTGCTTTCTTTTTCGAACTCATGTGACTCGTTACCTGCCTGGAGACCAATCTCGTGACCGGATGGTTTGCCTTTCCACAATGGAGCATGTCTCGCTCTGCTTCAAGTCTGACCGAACACGTCGCATAGAGGCCGCGTTTCCGGACGACATCAAAAAGCCCCCGGCACCACCTCGAAGTGGACGACCTTTTCCAGTATATCCTGTCGGCGACCGTTTGCAGGTACTGATTGATCAATCGTGACGACAACTGCCAGTTTGTGCTTCCTGGCACCCCGCTCGCTCGGCAAGACTGCACGATGCCCGATTGCTATGATCTCTGCACCTCATTTTTTGCTCCAAACTCATAGGCATTCCAACGGAGACGACTGATGTCGTATCACATTCCACGTGGTCTCTTTGTGTCGCTGTTGATAGGCCTCCTCGCCGTGTCGGATTCTGCGTTCGCAGAGCCGCCGGAACCGATCCTGCTTTGGCCCGACGGTGCACCCGGTGCCGTGGGGGAGGAGGACGCGGATCGGCCGTCGATTCGTATCTACGAAGCCGACAAGCCAAACGGGTGTGCGATCGTCATCTGCCCCGGCGGTGGCTACGGCGGGTTGGCGTTCGATCATGAGGGGCATCAGATCGCCAAGTGGTGCAACACCATCGGCGTGACAGGCATTGTGCTTAAGTACCGTCTCGGACGACGCTATCAGCACCCGGCTCCGCTGAACGATGTGCAACGGGCCATTCGCTATGTGCGGGTACACGCCGATGAGTTGAAGGTCGCTCCGAATCGCGTCGGCGTGATGGGCTTCTCGGCCGGCGGTCACCTCGCCTCGACCGTCTCGACGCATTACGACATGGGCAATAGAGTCGCAGAATATCCAATCAACATGGCGAGTTGCCGGCCCGACTTCACGATCCTGGGCTACCCGGTCGTCAGCTTCACGGAAGACTTCACGCATGCAGGCTCACGCCGCAACTTGTTGGGCGATGATCCCGATCCCGCGCTGGTCGAGTCGCTCTCGAACGAGACTCAAGTGAACGCACAAACGCCGCCCGCGTTCCTCTTCCACACCAGCGAAGACAAAGCGGTCCCGGTCGCGAACAGCCTTGCTTACTACGCCGCCTGCATCAAACACGGCGTCCCCGCAGAACTGCACGCCTACCAGAACGGCCCCCACGGCGTCGGCCTCGGCATCGCCGACCCGGTCCTGTTCACCTGGAAAGAACGCCTCGCCGACTGGCTCCAGACCAACGGCTTCCTCACCAGCGCGGGTGCGGAGCGACTGGAGGTCGGCGGCAGCGTTTCGCTCAATGGCGAACCGATCCGCTGGGGGACCATTACGTTCGTCCCCACCATCGGCAAGCAGATGCCGATCGCGGGCGGGCGCATCGGCGGTGGTAAATACATGATTCCGCGTTCCCGCGGCGTCATCAAGGGAAGCTACAGCGTCATCATCCGCACTCTCGGCAGCGTCGTTCCAGAGCCAACGATCGACGACGTGGTCACCCTCACCGGTCAATCCAACAGAGAGATCATCATTGACGTACTGGCTGACACAGTCGACCTCAACTTTGACATCGAAACGACATCACTGCCTGACGTAAAGCTCAAACCGTAAAGCGGTCCGACGAACATCCACCCACGAGCCACGCCAACGGCAAGGTCTCACCCACCATCAACAAGTTCAACCTCAACCTCGAAACCAAAACCTTGCCAGACCACCCGGCTGTCGGCACAGAGCAATCACCGTAATTCGACTTAAGCAAGCATCTATGAGAAGGCTTGCGTCTCATGCAGCAGTGACAGGCAGGCCATGCGGATGAAGAGGCCGTTGGTGACCTGATTGAGGATGACGGAGTGGTCGCCGTCGGCGACGTCGGGGGTGATCTCGACTCCCCGGTTGATCGGGCCGGGGGCGAGAATCAGGACGTCGTCCTTCGCGCGTCGCATGCGTTCGCTCGTCATGCCGAACAGGTGAGCGTACTCAGCGATGCTGGGGAAGAAGGCACCCCGTTGTCGCTCGAACTGCACGCGGAGCAGGTTGACGCAGTCGGTCTCTGCAAGCACGTCGTCGAGGTTGTGTGAGACTTCGACGCCGAGTTGATCGATGTGCGGCGGGATGAGGGTCGCTGGCCCACAGACGATCACACGGGCACCGAGCTTCTTGAGGCCCCAGATGTTCGAGCGTGCGACACGGCTGTGCAGAATGTCGCCGACGAGTGTGACGGTGAGTCCTGCGAACGAGCCGCGCTTCTCCCGGATGGTGAAAATGTCGAGCAGACCTTGCGTCGGGTGCTCGTGCGTGCCGTCGCCTGCGTTGAGGACGTTGCAGTCGAGATGCCGCGAGAGCAGCAGCGGGGCGCCCGGCGATTTGTGCCGAACCACCATGATGTCGACCCCCATCGACTGGATGGTCAGAGCCGTGTCGATGAAGGTTTCCCCCTTCGACAGGCTGCTGCCCGAGGCGGTGAAATCGACTGTGTCGGCACTCAGTCTCTTCGCTGCGAGGCTGAAGCTGGTTTTGGTGCGGGTCGACGGCTCGAAGAACAGGTTGGCGACAACGCATCCTGCAAGTACGCTCGACTTCGGTTCGCCCTGTTCGGCCCGCCGTTTGAACTCGGCAGCAACATCGAGAATTCGTGTGATTTCTTCGGCGGAAAGGTCTTCGAGGGCGAGCAAATGCCGTCTGGTCCACGGGGCGAGTTCGGTCTGTCGAGTCATGTCCACACCGGGAGTTGGTGGTTCAAACAGCAAGCAAAAACGGCTCGCAACCGGTGTCGAATCTAACGGCCTGACGGCGGTCAATCAACGCGCAGACAGGTTCATCACGAACGTTAACCGAGCGTCGGACGGTGTGGCTTCGGGGAGGGCGGATTTTTTCCGAAGTTCAGCGCTTGACAAGGTTGGACCCAATGCATTATCGAAGCCCGCAACGGTGCCCGTCTTCCGACACAGGCGCAATCGACTGAATGACTTATCGAGGATGCTAACAGATGCGAGTTGCTCTCCCTGAGACCGACCTCACCATGCCCTTCACAGCGAGCGAAAGCAACGCACAGGAGTTCGCGACAACTCCGTTCGAGGATCGCCCGTTGTGGATCGTCGCTGAAGACGATGAAGACTTCGATGACGAAGATGATTTCGACGACGATGATGACGACGAAGATGACTTCGACGACGAAGATGATTTCGACGACGACTTCGACGACGATGACTTCGATGACGAAGACGAGGACGAGGACGACGAAGAAGAAGATTACTTCGAAGATGATGATGACTTCTAAGTCATTCGGTGAATGACGTGTTTGGCACGGGCACCGAGTCTGCGCCAGCATCGATGGCTTTCCTGCGCCGGTCTCACGAGGTGTGATACCGGCTGCTTTGCTTTGGGGCAGGGGTTGACCGCAGGCGGTCCCCCTTCGATCATGCCCTTTTCTGATGTCGATCGTAACTGCTGCGAGTCGCTCCATGTTTCAAAAGGTAGACGAGGCCCGGTTTGTCGATGGTGAACACGAAATGCTGCGCTTCTGGCAGGAGCAGAACGTGTTTCATCAGCTGCTGCAGAAGAACGCCGCTGGGCCGAAGTGGTCGTTCCTCGATGGTCCCATCACGGCCAACAACCCGATGGGCGTTCACCACGCGTGGGGGCGGACGTACAAGGATGCCTATCAACGCTACCGGGCGATGACCGGGCATGAGCTGCGGTATCAGAACGGTTTCGACTGTCAGGGGCTGTGGGTCGAGGTCGAGGTCGAGAAGGAGATGGGCCTCGGAACCAAAACGGCTATCGCCGAGCACGGCATCGACAAGTTCGTCCACGAGTGCAAGAAGCGGGTGCTCACCTTCGCAGCACGACAGACCGAGCAATCGATCCGCCTCGGCTACTGGATGGAGTGGGACGATCCAGAGGAGCTGCGCAAACTGGCATCGCACATTGGGAAGGAGTCCAGAGTCCAGAGTCCAGAATCCAGTGAGACTGAGACAAGTGTGAACAGACTGGACACTGGACACTCAACACTGGACTACGTCAACGCGCGCGGAGACACCGTCACCGGAACAGCCGAGGAAATCACAGCACGGCTCGGCAACCCAAACTGGGGCGGCAGCTACTTCACGTTCTCGACGGAGAACAACGAGACCATCTGGACGTTCCTCAAGAAGTGTTTCGATCGCGGCAAGATCTTCCTCGGCCACGACGTCATGCCCTGGGGCGGCCGCGCGGGCAGTGCCTACTCCCAAATGGAGATCGCCGATGGTCGCAAGCTGACGACGCACCGCTCGTGCTTCGTGCGGTTTCCGTTGATTGAGGAGAAGGAGGATGGCACCACGGAGGCACGGAGGCACGGAGGGTTGAAACAGTATCTCCTCGTCTGGACGACGACGCCGTGGACGCTTACGTCGAATGTGGCTGCTGCGGTCAACCCCGACCTGACATACGTTCGATTGAAAGCCCAGATTCCTGGAGATGATGAGCCAGCTTACTATCTCTTCGCACAAGACAACCTTTACTACAAAAGGTTGGACTCCGAGTTCAAGGACGGGTTTGGTCGTCCAGAATGGTCTTGGCCGGATGGGGTTCCGAAGCTCAAAGTGATCGCTCAGATATTCAAGGAGCGAGGTGGTTGGAAAGTCGATGACTCTGACAATATCTCGGGCAATGAGATGGTTGGCTGGCGGTATGCAGGGCCGTTTGATGATCTTGAGGCGCAGCAGCACCGAGTCGAGGAACCAGAGCATCCCGTTGTCAAGGTGTTCAATCGCACGCCATTCATTCTCGATAAACAAGCACTTTTTGGAGGCACCTTCTCTGATCATTGGGAACCAGTTCTGCAGGACGCGACCAACGAGTCAGTGACGACCGGAGTCGATGTGCTTAGGAAGCGAGTCGAAGCATGCTTCCAGTATCTACATGACATGACGATCAGCAGCGCAACTCCGCTTGACTATGAGCACTGGTCAGGGAGAACAAGGCTTGACTACGCACTTCGGGAAGCTGGAGTCTTGGGTGTAGTTGACCAATTCTCTGATCGGCTCGCCCACCTTGCCGATGAATTGGTCAACTTCATTGCGTATACACCCATTGACCCAACCAACGATTCTCATCCGATTGAAGAAGTGAAAAGAATCGATGCATTCGAGTCGATTCAGACTGCTGACGCCTTGATGTCGATGGGGCGTGAGTTATTCGCCGAGTTGCAAATGGCATTTCACACCTATGAGCAACAGACTCGGTTCCTTGAGTCTAAGTCTAGCGCCGAAACCCATCGTGTCATCAACGGGGGACGAGATTTCAAAGGGAATCCACATGTGGTCGCCGGCGAAGGTACAGGCATCGTTCATATTGCTCCGGGATGCGGAGATGTGGACCACAAGATTGGTGAGAATCGGAAGCTCGCCGTAATTGCACCACTCAAAGAGGACGGATCGTTTGGTGAGGGCTTCGGGCCATTCACAGGACGAACAGCCGTTGATCCGAAGACGGCTGACCTGGTGTTCGAGCAGCTCAAGGAGAAGGGGCGGCTTGTTTACGTCGAGGAGTATCCGCACATTTATCCGCACTGTTGGCGGACGGGGGAGGAGTTGGTCTTTCGGCTGGTGGATGAGTGGTTCATCAATATGGACTGGCGGGAGGAGATCAAGGAGGTCACCAAGGCGATCACGTGGCTGCCCGATTCGATTCAGGGGCAGGAGCGGGAGATCGAATGGCTGTCGACCATGCGGGACTGGATGATCTCGAAGAAACGCTTCTGGGGACTGGCCCTGCCGATCTGGGTCAACCCGGACGATGCGAGTGACTTCGAGGTGATCGGGTCGCTGGCCGAACTCAAGGAGCGAGCCGTCGAAGGCTGGGAAGAGTTCGAAGGCCACACGCCCCACCGTCCGTGGATCGACAAGGTCAAAATCAAAAGCGAGAAAACGGGAGCCGTGCTGACGCGGGTCGAGGACGTGGGCAACCCGTGGCTCGATGCGGGGATCACGCCGTTCTCGACGATGAACTATCGAGCTTGGAAGGAGTCCAGTGTCCAGAGTCCAGTGTCCAGTGAGGATGGCGGCGCAAGCACACTGGACACTGGACACTCAACACTGGACTGGTCCGATTGGTACCCCGCAGACTTCGTCACTGAGTGTTTCCCCGGTCAGTTCCGCAACTGGTTCTACTCGCTGCTCGCGTTGTCGACGATGATGCGGTATGACGAGACGGACGACCCGGCAGAGAAGCGGCCGTTCAAAACGCTCTTGGGCCATCGGCTGGTGATGGACGAGCATGGCAATCCCATGCACAAGTCGGATGGGACTGCCATCTGGTTTGAGGAGGCCGCCGAGCAACTGGGGGTCGACACGCTGCGCTGGATGTACCTTGCCCAGAACCCGGCGAGCGACCTGCGGTTCGGCACACGACATCCAGACGAACCGGTTACGCTGAGCACGCCGGAGGGCCCGATCTCCGAGACCAAGGAAGGACTGCCGACGTGCAAGGTGACGAGCAAACCGGCTGACGAGATTCGCAGGCAGGTGCTCATCCCGCTGTGGAACAGCTATGCGTTCTTCGTGAACTACGCGGTTGCTGACGAGTTCGACCCGACGCTGGAGCCGGTCCCGCTCGCAGAACGACCAGAGATCGACCGCTGGATTCTCTCGCGGCTGCAGGAACTGATCGGGACGGCCCACGATTCGTTCCGGGCGTACGATGTGGCGCGCTTCATGGCGGCGGCGACGACCTACATCGACGATCTGTCGAACTGGTACATCCGCAGGAACCGCAGACGGTTCTGGCGGTCGAAGGATGCGAGTGATTCGGACAAGACGGCAGCCTATCAGACGCTGCACGAGGTGCTGCTGACGCTCACGAAGTTACTGGCCCCGAGTATTCCATTTCTGGCCGAGCGGATGTACCAGAACCTGGCGAGCGGGGGACGTCAGTCCCCTGTCACTCAAGACGAGGCAGGGGCGGGAGAGGTCGATGGAGCATTGAACAAACAGGGGGTTGACACCCCCCGCTCGCCGGGTTCGGTCCATCTGTGTGACTATCCGACGGTCGACGAGTCCAAGCTTGACCCGGCATTGAATCGCAAGACGGCAGCCGTGCAGACGCTGGTGCGACTGGCACATCGTTTGCGGGAGACGGCTGAGTTGCGGGTGCGTCAGCCTTTGGCGGAGTTGCAGTTCGCTGCGAATGATGCGGAGATCGCAGCGGCCCTGGAACAGTCAGCTGACATCATCGCTGATGAACTCAACGTGAAGACGGTCACCCGGGCGGAGCACCTTGATGAGCTGGTCAGCTATGCCTACAAGCCAAACCTGAAAACGCTCGGGCCGAAATATGGAAAGTTACTGGGTGCGATCCGCAAGGAATTGCCCGAGATGGAAGGAGCGCTGCTGGCGCCGCTGCGAAACGGCAAGCCGGTGACGGTGACTCTGGGGGGCGAAGAGGTCACGCTCGAACCGGACGATGTGCTGGTGAGCACCGAGCAGGCGAGCGACTGGGCCAGCGGTGATGACGCGGGCATTCAGGTCGCACTCTCGACAGCCCTCACCCCAGAACTGCTCCGCGAAGGCATGGCCCGCGACTTTGTCCGGCACGTGCAGCAGGCGCGCAAGGACGCCGGGCTGGAAATCACCGATCGGATTCAAGTTCAGGCTTCAGTCGACGAGCCGGAGGCAAAGCAAGCGATTGAAGAATGGGCGACGTACATTCAGAATGAAACCTTGGCAGATGCGATCAAGTCAATGGATTCGGGTCACACAGGGAAGAGAGTGGCCGTAGGCCCGGTCATGATTAACATTCGAGTAGTACCCGTCACCTTAAAAAAATGATTGAGGTCATCTCGCGATGAGCCCAGCAAAGCAAGCCCTTGTCGATCTTTCTGCTCAACTACCAGCAGACTGTTCCTGGGACGAAGTCATGTCGCAACTGTACGTCCGACAGAAGATTCAGCAGGGGTTGGCAGACGTGGAAACCGGTCGATTGTTGTCTACTGAAGAAGTCTGCTTCGAGTATGCCGATACTCGCCCTCTGACCTCGAGTGCAAGGAGTTGAGAATGTCGTTTCTGTGGTTCCTTATCATTGGTGCTCTCGCTGGTTGGCTGGCGGGGAAGATTACTCGTGGGGCAGGGTTTGGTGTGCTGGCTAATCTGTTGATTGGCATTGTCGGGGCCGTGCTGGGTGGTTTGCTGTTCCGTTTGGTGGGGATGACTTCGATCGGATTGATCGGCGAGTTGTTCACCGCGACGGTCGGGGCGATCGTGTTTCTGTTCATTCTCGGGAAGGTGAAGTCCGCTCCCTAACATTGCTGATCCGGTGATCCGCAAATCAACTTTTTTTTGAGACAGTCTCTTGATCATTCAGCTCGCAAATGGTTGGACACTGACGGTCGACGAGGGACCGGAGTGGTTGTTCTTTCGACTGTCAAAAGCATCTGCTGATGCGACGCTTGAACCTCCGCTCGCGGCGAAGATCTGGGATTGTGCCGTTCACAATGGTCGACATCGCCTCGTCTTCGAGCTTGACGATCAGACGATGCTCACGAGTTACCTTGTCGGTCAGATGGTACTGTTGCACAAGCGGGCCGAAATTGAGGGGGGAGTATTTCGCGTGTGCCGTCTCTCCGAGTATGCCTACACAACATTGAGAATCATGAAAATGGCGGACCGGTTTCCCAATTACCGCAACCGTGAAGACGCTGTCATGGGCCATTTGCCAACGAACTGAGTTCTGCGACGGGTGTGTTTCGCTGAACGCGGATTCCGGTATACTCAGGTTGTGACAAGAGAGCACTGCTGTCTCTGATTCTCACTCCTGGAAGGACGTCTGGAGCCGATGGGCACACTGCTGATACGCGGCGGTCGGATTATCGACCCGGCATCGAGTCGGGATGCGTTTGATGATTTGCTGATCGTCGATGGGCGGATCGCAGATCGCGGGATCGCTCTCGAAGATGTCGATGTGACGATTGATGCAGGAGGGATGATCGTCTGTCCCGGGCTGATCGATGCCCGTGTCTCGCTCCGGGAGCCGGGCTTTGAGGAAGATGAGACCATTGAGACAGGGACGGCTGCTGCATTAGCAGGGGGCTTCACGACCGTCGGATGCATGCCGGACACGGAGCCGCCGGTCGATACTCGGGCGTCTGCGGAGTTTGTCTCACGTCAGGCTGAGCGGGCCAATCATTGCCGGGTCGTGCCGTTGGGAGCCGTCACCAAGAAGCAAGCAGGTGAGGAACTCGCTGAGATGGGGCAGCTGGTCGACGGGGGAGCGGTGGCCTTCACGGACGGGAAACGGGCGATTGCCAATTCCGAGGTGATGCGGCGCGCCCTCCAATATGCCGGGATGCTCGACTGCCCCATCCTGCATCATCCTCAGGTGCCTCAGCTGGTCGCTGATGGTGTGATGCATGACGGGTTCTACTCGACCAAACTCGGTCTGCGGGGCATGCCTGCGGCTGCAGAGGAGATCATGGTCCGGCGAGACATTGCGCTGGCTGAGCTGACCGGCAGCCGGATTCACCTGATGGGGGTCTCTTCCAAGAACAGCGTTGATGAGATTCGCCGTGCACAACAGCGGGGGATTGCAGTCACGGCGGATGTGACGCCTCATCATATCGCACTGACTGATGCCTGTCTGGAATCGTACGATTCCAACTACAAGGTTGATCCGCCGCTGCGCACTCAGCAGCACGTCGACGCACTGATCGACGGCCTGCAGGACGGGACACTCGATCTGATCTGCTCGGACCATCAACCCTGGGCGGAAGAGAAGAAGCACCTGGAGATCGACCTGGTTCCGTTCGGGATCGTGGGACTGGAGACGCTGATCCCCGTATGTATTGAAGCTTTGATCGGGCCGGGACATCTGACCTGGCTGCAGTTGATCTCAAAACTGACTGTTGGCCCTGCTCAGTTGCTGGGTCTCAAGTCGGGTACGCTCAGCCCCGGTGCGGTTGCAGATGTGACGATCATCGACCCGTCAGCCGAGTGGACGATCGACGCGAGTCAGTTTGAGTCACGCAGCCGCAACACACCGTTCGACGGCCGCACGGTTCGAGGCAGGGCATTTGCGACGATTGTTGGGGGTGAAGTGCGGCATCAACTGTGACTCGAGGTGGCACGGGCATTCCTGCCTGTGGCGGTCTTGTAACAACACTTATCTGCCAGACAGGAATGTCTGGCCCACCGCAGGAAGGGTAAATCACCACAATCAGGCGGCTTTGCCGACGATCAGGCAGGCGTTGTGGCCGCCGAAGCCGAAGCTGTTGGTGAGCACCTTGTTGATCGGCATCTCGCGGGCATCGTGTGGGATGTAGTCGAGATCACAATCGGGATCCGGATTGTCGAGATTGATTGTTGGTGGCGCCACCTGGTTCATCGAAGCGAGCACGGAGATCACAAACTCCACTCCTCCAGAGGCACCGAGCAGGTGTCCAATCTGGCTCTTCGTGCTGGAGACGGGCATCTGTTTGACGTGCGACTCGAAGACCGTCTTGATCGCGATCGTCTCTGCAATATCTCCCAGAGGCGTGCTAGTGCCGTGAGCGTTGACATAGTTGATGGCAGTCGGATCAAGCTTGGCGTCACGAAGAGCGGCTCCCATGGCCCGGGCAGCACCGCGCCCTTCGGGATCAGGGGCCGTCATGTGGGTCCCATCAGCCGACATACCGTAACCATAGATCTCTGCGAGGATTTCGGCTCCGCGGGCCTTGGCATATTCGTACTCTTCGAGAATGACGATGCCAGCCCCTTCGCCGAGGACGAAACCGTCTCGATCTTTGTCGAAGGGACGGGAGGCCGCTTGTGGGTTGTCGTTCCGAGTGGAAAGGGCCTGCATGCGACCGAAACCAGAGACTCCCATCGGCGTAATGGCTGCTTCGCTGCCGCCGGTGACCATGACGTCGGCCATGTCATTCTGAATGAGCTTGAAGGCATCGCCGATCGCGTTGGTGGCGGAGGCACAGGCGGTCGCAACTGCACTGTTGGGGCCACGCAGCCCCCAGTGGACAGAGATATTTCCGCTGGCGGCATTGACCATCAGCTTGGGGATCATAAATGGCGAAACGCGGGAGGGCCCTTTGTCGAAGAGCTGCGCGTGATTGGCTTCGATTTCACTCAATCCGCCGATACCACTGCCGACCAGGACACCGTGACGGAACGGGTCACCCGCCTGGAGGTCAATCCCCGACTGTTGAATTGCCTTATGTGCAGCGACGAGCCCGAAGTGCACGAAGCGGTCGATCCGCTTGAGCTCTTTCGGGGACATGTCGATATGGTCTTCAGGCCGAAACCCTTGGATCTCGCCAGCGAACTTCACTTTGAAGGTCGCCGGATCAAACCGGGTAATCGGACCGATTCCACTCTTGCCGGCGCACAGCCGGTCCCAGAATTCGGGGACGTCGCAACCCAAAGTGGAGACGACGCCCAATCCCGTCACAACGACGCGTCTGCCCATGGGCTACGACTTCTCCTCAATGTAGTCGATGGCGTCGCCAACGGTCTGGATCTTCTCGTAATCATCATCGGGGATACTGATGCCGAAGTCGTCCTCGAACGCCATCACCAGCTCGACGACATCGAGGGAGTCGGCTTTGAGATCATCGACGAATTTACTTTCGCGAGCGATCTCTTCCTTCGGGACGCTGAGCTGTTCGCTCACGATTGCGATAACTTTTTCTTCCGTTCCCACCTGACTCTCCTTCTTGGCAGCGGCTTTTCTTCTTGATTCATGCAGATTGACACAACTGCGGACCATGACAGCTGTTGAGCCAGAACGTGACCGCTCGGCCGAAATGTGCCTCCCTCGTCATTTAGTCCTATCGTGGTGTCACCAGCGAAGATATAGCGGCTTTCGCGAAGCGTGTAAACGTCAAAGGGTGTCAACCTGACAATCCCTGCTGATTGCCCCAATTTCCGTGGATTTCCAGCAAAGGCACCTCGTCATGGTCAGACGCCTTCGGGGACTGGGTGAACCCCGCTCCCCGTCATGATCCATCAGGTCTTTGGGAGCGTATGCAACACGCGTAACCTGCAAGGTTTGGGGGTCCGACTGAAGGAATCAACGGATCAGTTGGCATCTGGTCTGAGGCATCATGTATCCTTAATCGGGTGTTCCCACCATGAAGGGAGATCGTGCAGTGTCCGCGCCTGCGTGCAGGACGGTACCACGATCGACCGCACCCGCGACCCATGGGTCGTCCTGCCTGAAAACACCGTCCGGTTCGTTGCCCGGTCAAACCACCCGTCAACAGCCGATGGACGATCATTTCCAGAATTGAGTCCGTACTCCGATTCGGAAGGCTCTGAGAATGTTTGCTCGTCAATCTCGTTTCTCGTTATTGCTGATCTGTCTGGCTCTCGCTTTGCCATGTGTTGCGTTTGCACAGGAAGGGGGATCTGTCTCTGATTTTGACCGACTGCTCGATCCAGCGATTGCCAGTAGTCTGCAGTTGACTGAAGAACAGAAAGCCCGGCTCTCAGAGATCATCCAACAACGCGATGTTCGCCTCGCTGAAACTGCGGACGATCAGAAGGCCGCAATCAGAGAAGAAGCGGCAAGCACACTGGCTGATGTGCTCTCAGACGAGCAGCGTTCGCTCTTCGACTCGCTGTACCGCAAAAGGTTGCAGTTTAACTTCCAGTATCAGAAGTGGTCGGACGTCCTGGAGTGGATCGCGGAGGAGTCCGGGCTGTCACTGGTGCGTGATGCACCGCCCGCCGGTCAGGAAGCCCCACCCCCGGGAACTTTCAACTACACCGACACAAAAGAATATTCGCCGATCGAGGCCATCGATCTGTTGAACGGGTGGTTGCAGACGAAAGGGTTCGCCCTGTTGCGTCGCGACCGGCTGCTCATGTTGATCGACCTTTCCAACGGGCTTCCCAAGGGAGTGGTCCCGCGAATCCCGCTGGCGGAGTTACCCTTACGTGGTCGATTCGAGTTGGTCAGCGTGATGCTCCCGCTTGAAGGACGTGCCCCGGATGCGGTGACGGCCGAGATTGAACCGCTGCTGGGAGCTTACGGCTCTGTCGAATCCTTACCCGCCAACAAACAGTTGCTGCTCACCGATACTGCTGGCAACCTGCTGACCGTGCAGCAGGTTGCGATGGGAGTGCCCGTTCCACCCGGTCCACAACCAAAGCCGCCCGAGCCTCCAAAGCCAGTGATGGAGGTCATCGCATTCGAGCATGCCAATCCGGAAAAACTCGAAGAAGTCCTCAAACAGTTTGTCAGCGGCACTGTGATGGTCGATGGGGATGCGCGACAAATTACTTTGAACGCGGTTCCCGACCAGATCGCCAATGCCAAGTCCATCCTCGCCCGATTGGAGGAGAATCAGGGGCCCAACAAACAACCACGACTCAGTGTCTACCCGGCTCCTCAGCGAAACACGAACGAAGTCCTGAACACGCTTCAACTGGTCGCACCCGGCTCGCGAATTCGCGTCGATGATCAATCCCAGCAATTGCAGGTCTTCGCGACTCCCGAAGAGCAGGCGGTCATTGTCGCCACGCTCGAAAAACTGGGCAATGACTCAACGTCGGACAGAGGTGATCGGCAGTTGCAGATCTACCCCATCACGGGCATGACACCGGAAGCGGCAGCCGAGGCACTCCGGGCCGTGATGCCACGCCTGCAATTGACAGTCGACTCGCAGGGCAAGCGGTTAATCGTCTTCGGTTCCCTGGCCGAACATCAGGCCGTGGCTTCGCTCGTTGAGGAAGTGGCGCGACAGCCGGAGGGGCCGAGTGCCCCAATGCTCAAGGCCTATCCCATCGACCGCTCTGTCGACACTGCACTTGTCACTTCGGTGATCACCGCAGCGGTGCCGCAGGCGGTCGTCACCTCAGATCCGGCACAAAATCGACTGCTCGTGGTTGCCCCTGCCGGAGAACAAGAGAAGATCGCAAAACTGGTCGAACAGACAGGGCAAAGGAACCCGGCATCCAGGCAGTCTCTCGTGATTTATCCGGTCGATCGCGATGCGGACACGTCACTGATCAGTTCGTTGCTGTCGTCACTCGTCCCCACTGTGACGGTCAACATTGACTCCAATCTCCATCGTTTGCTCATCATGGCCTCTGCGGCCGATCATGAGCGCGTGGTGGAGATCATTCAGGAAATCGGGCAAGGCACGCCGTCTTCGGTTCGCAAACTGATCGCATATCCCATCGACCGAGCACTCAGCCTCGACACCGTCTCCTCGCTGTTGGCGAACGTCGTGCCTCAGGCACAGGTCACGCAGGATGCGACGAACCAGCGGCTGATTGTGATTGCAACGGAAGCGGACCACGCTCAGGTCACAAGCACGATTGAACAATTGTCGCGAGATGCGGGGGTCTCTTTGCCAGAGTTGAAGTTCTACACACTCAACAATGTCGATGGGACCAAGGCGACGTCGATTCTAATGTCACTGATTCCAGCCGCTTCACTGTCGTTTGATCCAACGTCCAAGCGTCTGACCGTGACCGCCTCACCACGAGATCATGAGGTGATTACCGAGACGCTCGCCAAGTTGGAAGAAGTCTCGACCGATCGAGAGGAGCCAGCGCTGAAAGTGTATGACGTGACACCGACTCAGAAGTCACGGTTTACGTCTCTGTCAGCCAGTCTCGCTCCGCAACTGCCGCACATGCAGAACATCAGCGGAAACGAGCCGGGAGAACTGGCCGTGTGGGCGACACCCTCCGAGCATGCGGTCATCGAGCAGATTCTTGTCCAACTCAAACGTGAAATCCCCGCTGACCTCAAATCCAAACTGGTCGTCTATCCACTGTTGAAGGTCGATGCGGCGAGCACAGCTGCTGTGCTGCAGCCACTGTTCCCGGACGCGACGATCACCGTCGACCCGAAGGTCAATCGGCTGCAGATCTTCGCCAAACCGGCTCAGCACGAGACGCTCAAGCAAGCGATCGAACAACTCGATACCGACGTGCCAACCGCAACAGAGATCAAGCTTCTGTCGTATCCGGTCAAGGGGATCAATCCTGCAATTGCAACTCAGTTGATCAGTCAGCAGTTTCCCAATGTCACCGTCCTCTCGGACACGACGGCCGAGGCATTGATCGTGCGGGCGTTGCCGCGCGAGCATGAACAGGTCTCGACACTGCTTGATGACCTGCGAGCCTCATCAAGTGCCGTCGCGGAGCATCGGGTTGTGATCTATCCCGCCGTCTCCGGAGACTCCGGGTCAATTTACAACTTCTTCGCCTCAGCCTTCCCCACGGCTCGCGTGCTGGTCGATCCCGCGACAAATCGGATGACTGTCTGGGCCTCAACAGAGGAGCATGAGCAGTTTCGTCGTGCTGTCGATGAGATGGTCAACAATGATACGAACAACGTGTCCCTGAAGTCGTACGACCTCAAGGGTGTTGCTTACAGCACGATGTCGACGCTGATGAGTCAGATGCTGAAGAGCCCCCGGTTTGCGATCAGCCCGGACGGTAAGCGGATGGTTGTCTGGGCCAGCGACTCCGAGCAGGAACTGGTCGGTAAGCTCGTCAGCGACCTCAACAGTGATGATGCTCGCCCTGAAGTCACACTCAAAACTTACGACATCGAAGGCGTCCCGCAGTCCACGATCTCGTCCATCATCGGACAGGTCCTGACAACCCCGAAGTACGCCTTCAGCCCGGACGGCAAACGCCTCGTGCTCTGGGCCGAGGACGAGGAACATCAACTGGTTGACAGCATCGTCAGGAATTTGACCGATGACGATTTTCGGGCTGCAAACGGTCAGGTCGCTGTGTTCAAGGTACAACCGCTCAGCACATCAGCCGCCCGCGCACTCCTCGCACCGATTGTCCCCACCGTGTCGTTCACCGACACGCCTGACGGCACGGCACTGCTCGCCTGGGTCGACGAGGCAGACCGCACACGCATTCGCGAGACCCTCGATCAGGTCCTCGCAGATAAGGAACTGGCCGGTCAAAGGCAGATGCGGATCTACGACATTTCCGAAGTCGGAGGTGCAAAAGCACAGCAGGTTCTGGCGACCGTCGTCCCCGGTGCACCGATGACATTGCCCGACGGGGGGAGAACGCTCATTGTCATGGCTCGCGAGGATGAGCACCAGCAAATCACTTCAGCACTCGAGCAACTCACTCAAGAAGGACCGTTTCGCGAGGACCGGAAGATGGAACTCTATTCCATCCGCGACCTCGGCCCCAATGTCAACAGCGTCATCAGCACCCTTGTGCCTCACGCCAGCATCAATGCAGGGCCGGTGGGCGACCAACTTGCCGTCATCGCCACCGCTGAAGAGCACGCGAAGGTCCGAGAACTGGTCGACCGTCTGACACAAGCGAAACGCTTTCGCCCGCTAACAGTAGCCACTTACGAACTTGGCCGGGCTAACCCGGACGCCATTCGTCAGGCGTTAGCCCCCTTCATGAACAATGACGTACAAATCAGTGTCGATCCCAATACCCGCCGGGTCTTCGTTCGCACGTTCGCAGACAAGCAGCAGGATCTGGCGAACGTCATTAAGCAAATGGTCCAACCTCCCGCCGAGGATAAGGCACTCGTCACCAGAACTTACCGCACGAAAGTCGGCGATGCAGACGAAGCTGTCGAGGTTTTGACGGCTCTGATGCCCGATGCCAAATTTGTACGCGACGGTGACAACATGATGGTCGCGGCCACAGCGACTGTCGAACAGCAGGAGACGATCGCTGCTGTCCTCGAGGACATCCGGAAAACAGCACAGGAAGATGACGGGACGATTCCTCAGACCTATCCACTCAAAACGGCTGATCCAGATGCAGCCTATCAGGCGCTCGCTCAACTTTTTGCAAGGACTCCGAATGTCTCCTTCTCACTCGACCGGCCTGCGCGGACGCTTGTTGTGATCGCACGTCAGGAACAGCATGAAAAAATCCGTGCTCTCGTGGCTCAGCTCGACTCTCCGTCTGGAGAGGCTCCCGGCCGTATGGTCACCAGAACCTACCGCATGAATGCGGGTGAGGCTGATGAGGCACAGCAGGTGCTTCAGGCACTGCTGCGATCGGCCACGATCATCACTGACGACAACCGCCGGGTGCTCGCAGCGACTGCGACCGAAGCTGAGCACGAGATCATCGCCTCAGTGATCGAAGAGATGCGAACCGAGACTGGAGGCGAAGGCGGACTGCAACCAGTGACCTACCGTCTGAAAGTCGCCGATCCGCGCGACGTGCAGCGGGCTTTGGAGGAGCTTTTTTCGAAATCCCGGAATGTTTCTCTGTCTGTCGATCGAGGAACACGGACGCTCGTTGCGATCGCCCTGCCGGAAGAACAGGAGACGATCAGAACTCTTATCGAACAGATCGACTCGACCAGTGACGATGGCCGCGGCCGTACGACACAAGTCTACAAGCTCAGACAGACCGACAACCGCACTGCTGTTCAAATGGTGCAGGACATGCTTGCGTTGATCGATCCTGACGCGAGTGTGACGTTCAATGATCAATCTCGGCAACTGGTCGTTACCACAAGCCAGGAAGGGCATGCACAGGTCAGCGAACTCTCGACGCAACTTGGACAGCGCGATGAGCGAACAATTGAAGTTTTTCAACTGGAATATCTTGAACCGTTCGATGCAATGATCGCGATCGATACGGTCTTCTCCGACGACGGGACTGATCCCGAGGACCAGCCGTCGACGCAGACGAATGATGATGCTCAGCAACTGATCGTGCGCGGAACGCCCGAACAAATCACGCAGATCCGCACACTCCTGACGAAGATGGGCGAAACGTCGCTCGCATCGGAAGGGGGGCCGTCACGTCGCCGCAATCTGCGAGTCATCCCACTCGATGGAAACATCGATCAGGCGGTGCAGCGCATCGAAAAACTTTGGCCACAGATCCGTCGGAATCCGATCCGCATTCTCAAGCCCGGCTCCGTACAGCCGGCTCCGCAGCGCGACGTTCCCTCACAGCCGATGCCCCAGCCAGACAACGAACTCCCTCCTGGAGATGATAGCGCCCAAAGTCACCCAGGACGCAATAACCACGCCTCTCCGGTCTCACTCAATTCAACTCCCATCGACACATTCCCATCGGAGTTCATCGACGGCACGCTGCCTGTTGCCTTCTACCAGGATGAAGAAGAATCACAGCCTGTAGGGGAACCCGAAGCTCCGCCGGTTGTCATTATCCCGGGTCAGGATCGCATCACGATCGCATCGGAAGACACGGAAGCCCTCAACCAGCTGGAGGACCTGCTGAGAAGTGTGCTGTCCCCCGGTCGTCAACTACGGGGCAGAGATTTCACGGTTTACGCGCTGGAGAACGCTGGAGCAGCCGATGTCGCAGAGTCGCTGATGCAGTTCTTCTCCGGTCGTAGTCGCATTGCGACCGGGACGGTCCAGATCGTGCCCGATGAACGACTGAACGCATTGATCGTTTACGCTGGCCGGAGTGAACGACAGCACATCGAGTCACTGCTGGAAGTTCTCGACTCGCCCAACGTGCCGCAGACTCTCAATTCTTATGAGACACGCGTGGTCCGCCTTGAGTACGCCGATGCGGTCCGTGTCCGCAACACGCTCCAGGAGATCTATCGAGTTCAACTGCGAAACGGAGGTCGTCCGCCGACGATTCCGATTCCCGAGGGTGTCTCTCTGGAGGTCGTGACCGCCTTGAATCTGATCAATGCGGCAGCAGCAGCACCTCTGCTGACGATCGAGGATGATCCGACGACGAACTCGCTCGTCATGCTGGGACCGACCACCTTGCTCGACGAAGTGGAATCACTGATCCATGAACTTGATCAGTCGGTCGCCGAGAACCCTGCGCGCGGTGTCTCGATCATCCCGCTGAAGAGCACTCGCGCAACAAAAGTCATGCAGATCCTGCAACAACTCCGTTCGCGTTAGCGATCTCTTGTGCAGTCGCTTCACAGAAGACACATCATCAAGAGGATCCGTTCGTGGGAATTCCGTGTGGTGTGATATGCATCCGCCCCCATCATGCACACGATTCGAGAAACTCGCTCATCCTTCATCAATTTTGCGCAGGAGGGTTTTTACCATCAGGAACGAGTTCGGTTCGAGACTTTCGATGCCGATACCGAACGTGTAACGGTATAGATGGATTGACAGAGTCGAATTGGAATCGATATCTATCCCTAAGCGGATTCGCGACTTGCGTTCATTTCAGAGCGACGGAATTTCGAAACTGCTCTCGACAGCCAACGTCCCATGAACCAAAATCTTGACATCTCCTCTACCTTGCCCTAACAATAGTGCCTGACAAACCGGCTGAGTAATCAGACGACTTGATGCGATCCCGGAGTTCAACACAACTCCGGTCCTACCTTTGGAACTCCCCACCTTTTAGTTCCTGCCTCGCACCTTGGGTCGTCCCCATGAATCCTACCAGAAACACTCACCGCCATGACGACAACCCAAACAGCGATACTGACGTTGCAGAGTGACACTGCGCAACATCTCTCCTCAGCTGACCTGCGACGTGCCCGCGACCTTTTTCGTGCAGACGGTCATTTCGAGCAATTTGCCTTTGAGCTGGGTCTCGATGACGAGCAACAGGCAATCGAACGGCTTGCCGACGCACTTGCCATTCCTTGGATCGACTTAACGGCATTCCCTGTCGATACGGAACTGGTCTCCCGCTTTCCGGTCCGCCTGATTCACCGTCATGGTGTATTTCCGTTGCGTGAGGTCAACAGCGTCCTTGAGTTGGCCATCGCCAATCCGTTCGACACCGATGCGATCGACGCAGCCGGTGCGGCCATGGAAATGAGTATTGTCCCGGTCATCGTCTCATCCAGCGAATTGGCAACCGTCATCAAATCGCAGTTCGGTGTGGGTGCGGAGACGCTGGACGGACTAATCGCACAGAAGGACGAAGAGACTGAAGGCGTCGAGATCGTCGGCGACATGGAGTGGGATGAGTCGGAAGCCGCTGAGATGGCTCAGCAGGCATCGGTCGTCAAGCTCGTCAACGATATCCTCACCGAAGCCATCGAATCGCGGACCAGCGACATCCATCTGGAAGCTCAGCCGCACGGCATGAAGATTCGTTACCGCATCGACGGTGTCCTGCAGACACAGCCGGTGCCCCGGGAGTTGAATCGGTTTCAGGCAGCCATCATCAGCCGCCTGAAAATCATGTCGAAGATGAACATCGCCGAGAAACGCGTGCCGCAGGACGGTCGCATCAAGCTGCGGGTTTCCGGGCGTGAGGTCGATATTCGCGTGTCGATGATTCCCATGCATCACGGCGAAGGTGTCGTCATGCGTGTGCTCGATAAGGATGCCATGTCGTTCTCGCTCAAAGGCGTCGGCATGGAGCAGGAGACGTACGACACGTTCCGTGAACTCATTCGTATGCCGCACGGCATCGTGCTCGTCACGGGTCCCACCGGCTCCGGAAAAACGACGACCCTTTACAGCTCACTCGCTGAGATTAAGAGCGAGCGCAACAAGATCATCACGACCGAAGATCCCATCGAGTATCAACTGGAAGGCATCAACCAGATTCAGGTGAATCCCAAGGTCGGACTCACCTTCGCTGCCGGACTGAGAAGCATTCTGCGTCACGACCCGGATGTGGTGCTCGTCGGAGAAATCCGCGATCTCGAAACAGCAGAGAACGCGGTGCAGGCATCGCTCACCGGTCACATGGTGTTCAGCACGCTACACACCAACGACGCGGCGGGTTCATTCATGCGTCTTACTGACATGGGTGTCGAGCCGTTCCTCGTCAGCAGCACGCTCGAAGGCGTGCTGGCTCAGCGGCTCGTCAGAACGCTCTGTGAAGAATGTCGTCAACCCTGGATGCCCCACCATGACGACGTCCCAGCGGACTTTCCTCTGGACGAAATCACTCACAGCCGACCCATCTACGGGGCACGCGGTTGTCGCTCTTGCCGGGGAACAGGATATCGAGGACGATTGGGCATCTACGAGCTGCTTGTTGCCAACGAGAAGATTCGACAGTTGGCCAGTGAAAGAAGTTCGACGATCGAAATCAAAAAAGCCGCAGTCGCCAGTGGCATGAAGACGCTGAGAATGGATGGTTGGCGTAAGGTTGCCGCAGGTCTCACAACGATTGATGAAGTCTTGCGAGTAACGAAGTCCGACTGAATCGGCAGCGATTGAAGAGGGGGAGACGTACGGGGACATCCCGTTGCGTCACAGGGGGAAATGCCCGAGTTCGCCTACACAGCCCGCAACGCGAGCGGGCGAGACATTACCGGCCTCGTCTCTGCGGAGACGAAGCGGGATGTCCTCGCCATGCTGACTGAACGCGCCCTGTTCCCCATCA
Organism: Planctomycetaceae bacterium; assembly: GCA_020426325.1. GTDB lineage: Bacteria > Planctomycetota > Planctomycetia > Planctomycetales > Planctomycetaceae > JAHBXU01. The sequence continues at coordinate 22,027 of JAGQQG010000003.1, forward strand.
AAGTCGAGGAATCGAAGGCCAAAGGTGCGGGATGGGCTTTCAAAAGGCCAATCAAGGCTGAGGTCCTCGCTGCGACCCTCACACAGCTTTCAGATCTGTTGCAAAACGGCGTTCCGCTGATGCGGTCGCTGGAAGTTCTCGCGGAACAGGCAACACATCCGCGACTCGGAGAGGTCCTGGACAAGATCCGTGGACGCATCGCAGAGGGCGAACCACTCAACGAAGCAATGGCCGCTCACCCCGACGTGTTCAACGAACTGACAGTGAACATCGTTCGCGCGGGAACAGAGGGTGCATTCCTCGAAGAGTCCCTCCGACAAACGGCAGAGTTCCTGGAACGTCAGGAGGAACTTCGCAGTCGAGTGCGGGGTGCGATGGCGTATCCGGCGTTCCTTGCCACGGCTGGCTCGATCGTGACCATTGTTCTGATCGTCTTTTTTGTCCCCAAGTTCGCAGAGATCTTCGCTCAGCAGGAGGAACAGGGGACGCTTCCAGGACCAACAGTCGCCCTCTTGTTTCTCAGTAACCTTCTGGGCACATACGGGATCGTCATTCTTGCGGCATTCATCGGAATTGTCATCCTGATTCGGAAATGGGCGGTGACTCCTCAGGGCCGGCAATCCATCGATCAGTGGAAGATCAAATTGCCACTCTTCGGGCCGATCTTTCTGAACAGTGCTGTTTCCCGCTTCTGTCGCATACTCGGGACTCTTCTCCGCAATGGTGTCCCGCTCATCAAGGCTCTCGATATCAGCAGTGAATCGTCGGGCAACGTGGTCCTCGGACAGGCGATCCGAAACTCAGCAGAGAATGTTTCCTCTGGTGAGTCACTCTCCGGACCACTCGCCAGTTGCGGATTGCTTCCCTCGAATGTGATGGCCATGATCGCTGTCGCGGAAGAATCCAATAATCTCGAAAACGTCTTGAACAACGTCGCAGAAACCATTGATCGCAAGATCAGCCGGCAATTGGACACTATGGTCCGCCTGATCGAACCGGCTCTCCTGATGGTCATGGGAAGTGCGGTGCTGTTCGTGATCTCTGCCCTGCTGCTCCCTGTGTTCGAAATGAGCACGAACATGGGATAACGAACACAAACTCCTCAGCGAAAGGTTCGCTGAGACGTGAACGAATCACATCAAAAAGCATCGAACGAACTCTCAACCACGGATCGAGCGTTCTTTTGAAAACAGACCTGAAAGGAAAAAACATGCACCGCTCAACTCGGCAAACCAAGCGACCCTCGTTACGTCACGGCTTCACGTTGACCGAACTCCTGATCGTGATGGCGATCTTGGTATTGCTGGTCTCGATGGTCGGCCCCCGTCTCCTGGGAAGCAAGAAGAAAGCCGACATCAACGCGGCCAAGACTCAGATCGGCATGTTCCAGGCCGCGTTGGAGCGGTATGCCATTGACGTCAACACATTTCCCAACACGGAAGAGGGCCTCGACGCACTCGTGTCTGAACCGGGAGACTCAGAGGGTGGTGACTCGGAGAGCGAAGGCAGAAGCTCTTCATGGGATGGACCGTATCTCAAGCAGAATACGCTTCCCCTTGACCCTTGGGGCAACAGCTACGGTTACGAGTTTCCGCCAAAGCACAGCAAAGGAGACCAACCGGAAATCTGGTCATTCGGACCGGATGGCGAGGATGACACGGACGATGACATCCTGAGTTGGACCGGTGGTCGCGACGGCGAGGCAGACGGAGAAGACGGCGGTTCGTTTGACGATGACCGCTCCTCGGCTGAAACGACGTCCACGTTCGGCGACGAGTAAACTCGAGTTTCCACACACGCGTCTCTGTCCGCCGCGTGGCAGCCGAGACGCGTTTTCATGCGCTCAGTGAACCATGCAACGTCAACCTCCTCAGCGACTGATCCGAAAGCGGCGATCCGGGCTGCGTTGTGACGGATTCACGCTTGTGGAGTTGCTGATTGTGTGCGGATTGCTTGCAGCAATCGCGGCGATGAGTTGGCCGGCTGTCCGGGGCTCACTGGCCAAGAGCAGACTCAAGAAGGCCGCATCCGATCTCCGCACGACGATCGGACGTACGCGCAATGATGCTATCCGAAAAGGGCAATCCTTCAGCCTGCGATACGAACTGAATGGCAGCCGCTATCGCATTGAGCGTTTCTCCGGACAGACTCCTGACGGATCAGACGGAACTGGCGATCTGCCGGTCAGCTTGAACGATGGCTCCACCTTTGGTTTGGAACCATCTTCCAATGAAGAAGGTGACTTCGAGCCAATCGAGAAGGAATTGCCGGAGGGCGTGCGGTTCACGTCCGTCGATGTTGAATCCACGGATGCCTCGATTGAGTCATTTCCGATCGCCGGGGAACTCGCTCCGGCTGAAGAAATCCTAGGGACGGAAGTGGCGGAATCGACGGAATGGTCCGAGCCGATCGTCTTTCACGCCAATGGACGGACTGACAATGCGCAGCTGCGGGTGATTAATCAGCGGGACTTCTTCATCGACCTCTCACTGCGAGGGCTGACCGGGATCGTGACCTCCACGCCACCTGCCCGAATTGTGACGAGCGACGAAAGCGACAGCCTGCTGAGTGACGGGGCCGACGACTCTCCGCTTCCGATGGAGGCAGACGAGCCATGAGGCGACTGCGCTCCAACGATGACACACCTGCCGCTTCACGTTCAGGGTTCTCTCTGATCGAAGTGATTCTGGCAACCGCGATCCTGATGGGAAGCGTTGTCGTCCTGGGAGAACTCGCGGGTATCGGACGACGACAGGCCCAACGCGGTCGCGACTTCGCAGAGGCGCACGAGCGATGTGAACTGCTCCTTAATGAGATCCTCCTGGGACTGAAACCACTTCTTCCCGTTGAGCAGGAGCCTCTTGAGGAAGCGGTCAACCTGTTTCAGAAGATCAATGTCGACTTCGACAGCGAAGCGTTTGACGAGTTTGATCCGTTCGCACCGGACATGACCGACAGCGAGGCGTTCTCTTCGGATGGGGGTATCGATGAGCCCCAACCGGACTGGCTGTATTCAATCATTGTCGAACCACTTCCTGAACGCCCCGGCCTGGCTCTGCTGCGAGTGAGCGTTGAGCAGTCGCCAGAGAAATTTCCTCGGCCAGTCTACTTCGAGTTGTCCCGCTGGATTGAAGACCCGTCGCCCCAGGAAGAAAGCGAGTTTGGTTCGTTCGATAACCCGCGTCAGCTGTCGTCAACCGGGAGAGGGGCCCTCCCATGAGAAGAGCCGACAGCAAAGTCCGTTCGCCAGTCAGGCAGGCTGCATTCAGAGCCGCGTCCGTCAGGAAGCGGCCGCTCAGACGCGTTGCTCGATTCGACAACCATTCAAAGCACACACATGGCCGCTTCCTCACGGGCGCGGCTCTGATATCGCTTTCGTCAACGAGAGCACCGATCAAACGATCGGCATACACCTTGGTTGAGATGCTGATCGCTTCGATTCTGGTCGCGACTCTCATGGCGACGGTCTGGAATCTGACTTCGCTATACTCCGGTTTCCTGACAGCTGGTCGCGCACAGGCGGAGGAGCAACAACTCGCCAGGTCGCTGATCGACATCATCTCCACAGACCTGCATGCACTGACTCTCACAAGATCCGATCACTCCACAGTTGCCGTGCCCCCTGCGATGCCGTCGAATGAGTCGACGGGTTCGGGGAATGAGAGTCTGCTGCCCAGTTCTGCAGATTCATTCCCCGGTGCCGTTGAGTTGCCTGAGCTGGAGTCCGCCTCGGTCGAACTCAATCGATTGTTCGGAATTGACGGTGGCGGCAATGTCTTGCCAACGTTCGACATTCGTGGCCGCGCTCACATGTTGACTCTGACCGTCTCTGAGATTGAGCCGGGTATCGAAGTTCTTCCCGTTGACGAAGAGACCGGCATGCCGACGCTGGAGGAGGCACTGTCCCCTGATGCGAGCACACAGACATCAGAGCCGGATCAACTTCCCGGTCCTCCGCTGGCCCCCGAGTATCGGCGGGTCGTGTATGAGTTTGTGCCACCCCGGATGGCCGAAGGGACGAGCGCCGAGAGCGAGGACGATTTGTTACCCGGCTTGTATCGTTACGAAATTCCTGTCGAACATCTGAGCCTGCTGACACTCGACAACGAGACGTCCAGAATTGAGGCTCCACCTGAATTGAACAACGTCAGTCAGATGATTCGGTACCTGTCGGAACAAGGCATCACGTCGATCAAACAGGAGCATGTGCCGGAGGTCGTTGGCTGTGAATTCGAGTACCTGACCGACACCGGCTGGACCTCGTCATGGACACCGAAGGACGATGGACGGATGCTCCAGGCGGTCCGCATCCGTTTGCGGCTGCTCTCGCCGGACGAGTATCAGGAGTTAATGACGGCACTCGGTGTCACCGTCGACGACGATTCGGAAGGCGACATCCCGGCGACAGCCGAGGAACCCCTGGACCTGACCGCGGAGTTCGAGGCAGAACAGGATCCGTTTGAGCAATTTGAACCGCGAACATTCGAGCGAATCGTTCTGTTGGGAACACCGAAGCGGTTGTCGTTAGGGGAAAGTGACGAAACATCCTTCGGGCAATCCTTTGACGCATTCACACCTCCACCCTTTGGAGGTCAGCCGTGAAATCAATTCGAGTATTTCCGCTTGCGGGTCATGGTGCTCGGCGCGGTTTTGTGTTGATCGTCGTGATGGTGCTGGTGATTTCCGTCGCGTTCGCCGGTTTCTCGTTCGTTGAGACCATGAGCAACGAGTACCGTGCCGTCCATATCAACGGCGACCTGCTGGAGGCTGAGCAAGTCCTCGCATCAGCGGAGGTGCTGCTTCGTCAGATCATTGGCATGCCTCGAGAGCAGCGGGCAATCATCGGAGGAGTGGAGAACAATCCGGAACAATTCCGGGATCAGGTCATCGCGGTCTCTGTCGAGGAAGGGGAACTTGAACAGAATGATCCTCTCAAGTGGCGGTTCAGTGTCGTCTCTCCTCCAGCCAATGAAGGGATGAATACGATTGAGGTCGCAGAAGTCAGCTATGGGTTGGGAAATGAATCAGCCAGATTCAACCTTGCTCAACTGATGACGATTGATCAGATGTCACCTCTCGGGGGACGCACTGCACTGATGAGCTTACCCGGCATGACCGAGATCGCTGCAGACAGCATCCTGGACTGGATTGACGCGGACGATTTGCCTCGTGAGTTTGGGGCTGAGTCGGAGTATTACCAGGAGTTGCCCAACCCATACCGACCCCGCAACAGTCTCCCGACGACGCTCGACGAACTGTTGCTCGTGCGGGGAGTTCATCGGGCATTGCTGTATGGACCGGACAAGAATCGCAACTTCCGCATCGATGACGATGAACAGCAGGCGGCACAACTCATTGAACAGCTGACGCAAACGGAGGAAGAGACACAGCTTGAAGGGCAAGGTTGGACCGACTGTCTGACGCTTCATAGTGCAGAGCGAGACGACGATCGCTTTGGCGTCCCGCGGATCAATCTCAATCAGCCCGATCTCAGCCAGCTTCACATGGAACTGTCCGAAGTACTGCCTGCCGAAGTCGTGGAATTCATCATTCACTGGCGGCAGTATGGTCCTGCTCCCGCCGGGAGTGCGAGTCTATCCGCAAACAACCCCGCGGACCTGTCGGTCCCCCCTCAGCACCTTTTTACGTCAGTCGTGGACATCGTCGAAGCCCACACATTCGCAACGATGAGTCCCACTCCCGTTACGATCGTGAGTCCGGTCACACAGGCGTCACACGATGAGCTGACTCTGCTGCTCGATCACACGACGGTCCATGCCGAACCCGTGCTGAGGGGGCGTCTCAACATCAACATGGCGACTCAATCTGTGTTGATGACGATCCCCTTTTTCACGGAAGAACTGGTGGACCAGCTCATCAACCGACGGGAGACGCTGGATAAGGAGGCGATGAGCACTCCGGCCTGGCTGCTGAGTGAGCAGGTGTTGTCGCTGGAAACGTTCAAAGCGGTTCTGCCGTTCGTGACGACAGGAGGGGACGTGTTTCGGGCGCAGGTTGTGGCCTGGCGACCCATCGGAGGACCGTATCGACGCGTGGAGTGCCTGATCGATGGTGCAAGTGATCCGGTCAAGCGAGTAGGCTGGAGCGACCTGACGGTGCTGGGGGTCGGATTCTCAGTGGAATCGATCTCTGGAGAAGGAACTGAATCCCCCTTCGCGAATGAGATTTCCGGCCCATAATTGAGCAAGCTGACCGTTATACCTCTGGTTCGTTCGTTTCGATTGACTCTGAGAAATGCCCAAAATTGTCGCCATTGATCGTACGGAGAATTATCTCCGATATGTCATCGCCGATGTCGGCGCGCGCGGCAAGGTACAAGTTCAGGCAGCCGAGTCGCTGGCCATTAATGCCGATGCGGAGTCTGTACCAAATCAGTTGGGTGAGCAATTACGTGAGGGCCTGACGAGGCATAAGGCAACGAAGGCAGTTGTGCTGTTCGGGGTCGGTCGCGGGGCGATTGAGACGGTTGACTTCACTGTGCCGATGGCGGAGGAAGCGGAACTTCCCGGCATGGTCCGTAATCTGGCGATGCGAAACCTGAGCAGCATCAGCGACGAATCACCACTCGACTTCCTGGCCTCCGCACCCAAGCCAGATGGATCTCGGAACGTCATCGCGATGGCACTCCGTGAGGAGGTGCGACGTGAGCTGAACTTGCTGGCGGGCGCCGCCCAGATAAGGTCGTCCCGCATCCTTGTGCGTCCGCAAGAATTGCGTGCCTTTACAACTGCAGAAGAGTCGTTGTCGGAAGTGATGTTGCTCGTCAGCCGATCGGATCAGATGGCGGATGTTTTGCTGTTGCACCCGCAAGGGACAGCCCTCCCCCGTTCGATCCGCCTTCCGGAGACGTCCTCGTCTGCCAAGTCTGCACAGCTAACGGTAAACGAGATTCGTCGCACATTATTCTCGTTGCCGGTTGATGACTTTGACGCGACTCAAATCGATCAAATCCTGCTCCTCTGCGGTGAGGGCGAACTTCCTTACCTTGCTACGGAGTTGGGAACAGCGCTCGATGCCCGGGTTCAGCGGCGTGATCCGTTTGACATCCCCGGAGTGACGTGCCAATTTGAAGTCACGAACCGCTCGCAGTTCGCACCACTGATCGGGATGTTGGTCAATGAGTCACTCCAACAACATCCGATCGACTTTCTCAATCCGCGAAAACCACCTGCTCCCGTCAATCGTCGCAAAACGGTGTTGAGTGCGGTCGCTGCGGCAGCCATGGTGATCGGGGGGGGCTGGTATTACGTCAATTCTCAATTCGCAGAAGTCGATGACGAAAATGCCCGTCTGAACACAAGGTTACGTGAACTCAAAGAGACCGTCGAGAAAGTCGAGCCGAAACTCGCGCTCGCAAAAGGTCTGTTGAGTTGGGAACGGTCTCGTATCAGCTGGCTGGACGAACTTCGTGACCTGACTCTGCGCATGCCTTCCAGTCGCGATCTGACAGTGCAGCGGTTCTCAGCGTCGGCATCTCGTGATGGCGGAGCGAATGTGTCGTTCGGCGGCGTCGCACAGGCACCCGAGTTCGTCAGTGAGATGGAAGACGACCTGCGTGACAAGCATCACCTCCCGCGGACCCCCGGTTTGCGAGAGCGTCAGAATGGTGATCAAACGGTCTGGACGTTTCAGACATCCATGTCGATCACTGCCCGCAAACCGGACGAATACATTCGTCATCTGCCTCCGTCAGAAACACAACCGACCGATACTGAGCCTGTTCAGGATGAAGAGATATCCGAGGTTTCCGAGACGGATGAGACTTCTGACAAACCGTAATCGTTTCTGATTCATCACATCGTCAAAACATTCCTCCGTCGACCAACAACGACAGATATCTTTCGATGAAATTCAACCGTCAACAAGTCCTGCTGATCGTGCTCGCCGGCTTTGGATTGCTGCGCGCGGGGGACTGGGCATTGACGACGCTGATTCAGGGACCCCTCGATCAGCGGAAGGCGAAAACTCGTGCACTTGAGAAGGAAATTGAAAAAAACGAAAAGATCTTGGCTGATGGACGCAAGGCCGGAAAGTTCCTCGAAGAATGGCGACAGCAATCGCTGCCTGCCGACACGGAAGTCGCCCGATCGCTGTACCGCTCCTGGCTGCTCGAACGTGTGGAGGCGGCACATCTGCTTTCCCCGACGGTTGATTCACGGAGCCCGTCGAATCGTGGCCGGTATCGCGTTCTGCCGTTCAGCATGCGGGCACGCGGCACGCTGGATCAGTTCGTGCAGTTCCTGTTCGATTTCTCGGAAACGGGCATCCTGCATCGGATCCAGTCACTCGATCTGAACCCGGCCGGGTCATCAGGATTCTTCGACATCACGCTCAGCATCGAAGCGGTCATGATCCCGGGGACAGAGGCGGACGAGTTGAACACAGAACCTTCAGATTGGCTCGTCTCCGATTTCGTCAGCGATTACCAAGTGATCAGCCGTCAGAACATCTTCGGTGTCGGAATGGCCGTCGATCCGCGGCGTCAGACATTCGTGACCGCGATCACTCGCAGTAATGATCAGCCGCAGGTCTGGTTCAAGGTGCGTGATCAGGACCAGACTTTAAAACTCCGCGAGGGAGATACGATCGACGTCGACGATTTCCGTGGCACGATCGCGGAGATCCTCGAACATGACGTGACGATCGACGCCGATGGCGAACGCTGGTTGCTCTCGATCGGCGACAGTTTGGCCGATGCTTCGGCTGTGTCGCCCGAACGCTGAGTGCAGGAACGCATCAATAGTCGTTGATACTGCGGGCCAGACGCCTGGCCAGCTCAATCGGTCGAGCGACCGGCAGATTTGACCGATATTTCTCTGGCAGGAAACGCCGAATTGGGGTGATTTCTAGCCCTTTCACCGCACGAAACGCTGGATGACGTCGCCGTCCTCGCGATGATCTCTTACCTTTCGCGATCTCTCATCGACAGCGTTTCACCTTCACGACACGGAAGCCCAGTGCATACGTCGCAGCTATTGCGCTCAACCCGGTTCTGGCTGGCCGCATTCGGCCTGCTTACGGTGATCGCAGTCTGTATTGCGGTCCCGCTTCGAGCGGCTGAGTTCGACGTCTACTCACTACAGCATGCGTCTCCCAACGAGGCACGCCGCATGTTGAAGGACTTGGCCGATGATCGCGCAGATCAACTGCACATTGTGGTCGACTCGCAGACAAACGAACTCATGGTTCGTGGTCCACAGGAATTGAGAGATCTTGCGCGAGAGTTCCTCGACGAATTCGATCGACCAGCGATTCCTCAGACGGCACCACCAACAGACGCATCAGTCCTGCAGGACGAAGTCCGGAGTTATCGCATTCCAGCGGGCAGTAGTAACGAGATCCTTCAGCGGTTGAAGCAGACGCTTCCCCGCAATGCCCGCATCTCCACCGACACCACCGGTTCGCGACTGATCGTTGTGGCCAGCCCGGCGATTCACGATCAAGTCACATTGCAACTTGAGAGTATCGAGCGTACAGCTGATAGCAACGAACCAATCTCGCGCCGTCATGTGCTGGAACAGGATCTGAGAACGACCTCGACTTTCTCTCGGCAGGCAACTGGGGACGACGTTCCCTTCATGCGTCTTGATGATGTTCGGCCTCAAGAGTCCATTACTCCGGTCAATAACACGCAACGTGTCCATGAGTACCGGTTTCACGTTCGACCTCTTCAGGACGTTCGCCGCATCATCGAACAGCTGTTGTCTGATCGCCTGGAGCCGTTTGGTTCATCGGGCTTCATTTACGTCACTCCGGATGATCGGCGAGTTGTGGTGCAGTTTGACGCCTCGCAGAGCATGTGTGTGCTGTCGGGACCGGACTCTCTGGTCACTCAATTCACAAATCTGCTGACATCGCTCGACGCTTCTCAACCAGAAGCGGGTGAAAAACTCCGTATGATTCCGGTCCGAAACGTCGAACCGGCCAAGCTCGAACGGGCGATTAACCTCTGGCGCAGCAGATCGTCTGGAGGCTCAGCTCAGAAGATGGACCCCCACAGTGCCATCACTCGGAAACAATCGGGCATCCAGCAGACCGCCTTTCAACAATCAGCACCCGGTGGTCAGGGGAACGTTGAAATTGTCCCTGCCGATCCGCTCGACCCGGACTCGTTGCGTCGACCAACGTCGGATGTCGAGATTCAGTCGCTGCCAGATCTGGATGTCATCATACTGCGTGGCCGCGACGCGGACATTGAAGAGCTGACACGGATCATCAATGAGATCGAACGCATCAGTGCGGAAACGACGCCCGAGATTGAGTTGTATCATTTGCAGCACGTTCGCGGAGAAAGCCTGAATGTCCTCGTCAGTCAGGTCATTCAGGACTTGACCGGTGCCATGCAGGGACGTGTCAGTATCACACCGCTCGTCAGGCCGAACGCCCTGTTGATCATCGGCTGGGGTGAAGCCGTGGAGGCGGTGAAGAAGCTCGTCGCAGAACTGGATCAACCCGTAGATGCCAACGCACAGATGAGAGTCTTTCCGTTGAAGAACGCACCTGCTCAACAGGTCCAGTCGACGATTCGCCAGTTCTATTCCGGACGACAGGGGCTCGCACCTCAAATTGAAATTACTGCTGATACCCGCACGAACTCAGTCATTGTCAACGCTTCTCCTCGCGACATGCTCGAGTTGGAAGTGCTCATTCAGCGGCTCGACGCGGGTGAATCGCAGACAGTGAATGAGGTCCGCACAATTCGCCTGCAGAACTCACTCGCAAACGACATCGCACAGACGTTGCAGGCAGCCATCGTCGCGGCTCAAGGAGGGGGGACGGAACCATCAGCTGTGCTTGAGATGCTGCTCGTCGACCCCGAAGGCGAGCGTGTCGTCAAGTCCGGCCTGCTCAACAACCTCCGGATTACACCTGATCCAAGGACAAACTCGCTGATTGTCACAGGGCCGCGTGAGAGTATGGATCTCATCGAGACTCTCATCCGGCAGCTTGACGAAAATCCGGCGTCGAGTGCACAGATCAAGGTCTTCCAGATCATTAACAGCGATGCAACCGAAACGGTGCAGATGTTACGCACGCTGTTTCCCGGACAGGCGGCAACCTCGAATGTGCCTCAACTCCCCACAGCCGAGGGGGAAGGCACGCTCGTCCCCGTTCGCTTTTCGGTCGACATCCGCACCAACAGCATCATCGCTACGGGATCATCCGGCGACCTGCGAATTATCGAGGCACTCATTTCACGACTCGATTCAGAAGAAGCTCAGCAACGCGTCAACGAGGTGTACAGACTGCGGAATTCACCGGCGACCTATGTTGCAGCTGCTGTGAATGACTTCCTTCGTAACGAACAGAACGTGCAGTCAGCCCTTCCTGGCCGACAAAACCCCTTCCAGAAAATCGAAACGGAAGTGGTCGTCGTCGCGGAAGAGGTGACCAATTCGTTGATCATCAGCGCGTCTCCAAGGTACTTCGATGAGATCTTCCGGCTGGTCAAAGAGTTGGATGAGCAGCCACCGCAGGTCCTGATTCAAGTCATCCTCGCGGAGGTGGAACTCGACAACGTCCATGAACTGGGTATCGAGTTGGGCCTGCAGGACTCGGTCCTGTTCGACCGCAGCTTGTTGGGCGACCTAGTCACGACCACGATGTCGAGTGCCCTGTCGACACCTGCAGGTGTCGTCACGACGACCGATCAGGTCATCCAGGCGGCCTCGAATACTCCCGGTTTCAATTTCAACAACTTTCCGCTGGGCAACAGTGGGAGTGATGCCGCACTCGCATCGAGTGGAACTGTCGGAGGGCAATCCCTGTCGCACTTCGGCGTGGGCAGAACAAACACCGAACTCGGTTACGGAGGGCTCGTCCTCTCAGCATCCAGTGAGAATGTCAGTGTCCTCATTCGGGCCCTTGAACAGACTCGTAACGTCGAGATCCTGAGCAGACCACAGGTTATGACGCTCGACAATCAGCCCGCATTCATCCAGGTGGGAGAACGCGTGCCTCGCGTGACGGCCACCAGCATCACTCAAGTGGGACAGGTAAATACGGTCGAACTCGAAGATGTGGGACTCATTCTCGATGTCACACCACGCATCAGTCCGGAGGGCATGGTGGTGATGAACGTCAACGCCATCAAATCCGCATTGGGACCAATCGCAGACGGCATCCCCGTCTCCTTCTCTGCCGATGGGACTGTCATCAGATCACCCCGCATCAAGATCACGGCTGCCGAAACCACCGTGAGTTCCGCCAGTGGACAGACGATCGTCATCGGCGGACTCATTACCAAGGACAACACGTCAATCAATCGCAAGGTACCGTGGCTCGGGGATATTCCGATTCTGGGACATCTGTTCCGGTATGACACGCAACTTCACAACCGCAAAGAGCTGCTGATCATCCTCACACCACACGTGATCCGCAGCCGGGATGAAGCGGAGTATCAGAAGCAGCTGGAGATGGCTCGCATGTCGTGGTGCTCGGCCGACTTCTTCGATCTCTATGCACCGGCTACACCTCCCATGTTGCATGGGATGACAGATGAAGAAGGGATTCCCGTCATTTTCCCGGACCAGACTCCGGGCGTCGAATGGGATCTTGCCCCCACCTACGGCGAAGGGCCAATGCCAATTCCTGAGGAAGGGTATGGCGAACGACTGCCAACTCCCATGAACGCACCACCGGCACTTCAGCCGGATGCGCCGGAAGAACCTTTCTTTCAGCTCGATCCCCAGACTCCCGATGGTGCCGGACAGAAGCCCAACCTGGAAGCCGAGCCAATCCAGTCTATTCAACAGATGAACCACCAACGTCTCGCACCAATCAGTCAGTCATCGACAAAGACCGAGCAGTCATCTCCTCGTCGCATCTGGCCTTTTGGCCGTCGTACTGAATCATCGACTCCATGAGTGACATCAACTTCCAATCGGTCGATCACCTGTGCTGGCGAACGCGTCGACATCACGTGTTCCGCCGTGCTGGCATCTGCGCTGCCTTCCTACTACTGGCCTTGTGCTCAGGGTGTACCCAGCTCTCATTAAAAACTCCTAAAATCACGTTCGAGGGAGATGACGACCCCAAGACTCCGACACGCATGATCCCTGTCTGGACGGACACGACGCTCACACGAGCCGGCAAACCGGGCGTGCGTGGGTTCGGAGGGCGCCTGCTGTTTTACGAAACAAGCGATGGTCAATCTGTGCGAGTGGATGGATCAGTCGTCGTGTATGCCTGGGATGACACGAACACCAGCAGCCTCGACCGTGTCCCCGATCGCAAATACGTCATCACCGCCGAGGAACTACCCCGTCATTTCAGCGACTCAGGAGCTGGGCCATCCTACAGCATCTGGGTTCCCTGGGATGAGATCGGAGGCGAACACCGGAAGATCACGCTCGTCACCCGCTTCATCGGCCGAAACGGAGCCGAGCTGACCGCACCTCCGTCACCAACCATTCTGCCAGGACCGGACGACAAGACCCGCCTGCTGGAAGCGAGCATGCTCGTCGAACGAGAGCGTCGAGCAGCCGGTGTGACGGATTCCCCATCGACATTCAGTGAAGGCACGATATCCCACAAGACAGGCATCCAGCAGGCCAGTTGGCAGACGGAAGCGACAGCACCTGCCAGAGTTCAGAATGGGACACCGGAACGGATGGAGACGACGACCATCAACGTCCCATCGGACTTTGCTGAACGCCACTTGAATGTTGAGCAAAGTTCACTCGATCTGAATTCAGTCGCGTCTCGACCGAATTTCTACACGACGATCAATCGTGCTCAGCCGTACGCCGCATCCAATCCCGATGCAGGCGCAATCGACATGACATCGGATGTCACTCCTGCGACGTATTCGACGGAATCTCCACCGTCAGCTGATTTTCCACATGATCAATCCCCGGCTCAAACGAGGCCACCAGTTCTGCACGGTTCCGATCGCTTGCGGAGGCAACAAAGCCACGCAACGTGGCGGTCCGATTCACGACGGTCACCTCAATGGGAGCGCGCGAGCCGGTATCCAACGTTTTCTCAAGGGATTCCTGAACCCGCTGGGCCGGATCAACCAACAGCGGTGCGGTGACATCGCGAGACTGCTGAAATGACATCGCCCTTCCCTGCAGAGATCGTTCGATGCCATCACGGGTTTCAGTCGATCTCGACGGGGCAATTGGTTCAAAGGCAATCGTGAGTCGGGGCGAATAGATGCCGGCCGATGTGCGAATCGCCACTGCCTCATTGACATTCTCAATGAACTCTTCCTGAAGCCCTTCCGTCGCTGCGACGACCGGAACCGGCGTGATCGACTCTGAAACACCGATGAAACCTGTCTGATCAGTCGGATCAGCACCGACGAATGCACCTGTTCCGCGACTTGACGGAATGCCCAGGTCTGCTCCAAACAGCGACGAGTTCCCGGTCGAACTGCGTCGATCAGCCAGACTCAACTTGCGATGTTCATTCGGACCAAACAGCTGTGCCTGAAGCGTCGCTGACGATGGCACACACACGATCAAGAACAGTAACAAGACGCGAAACTTCATGACTCAACTCTCTGGATGAACATTCCCTGTCTGTCAAATCGGACGTCGGAGACCGGCGATTCCATCATACCCAAAACACGACCGAATGTACGGCGGGGCTCAGCGCGAGCAACGGCGCCTCTGACGATTCATCCGGTTGCACGGCTTAGAACAGCGACGAGTTGTGGAATGAGACGCTCGAATGCGCGAGCCCGATGGCTGAGTTGCTGCTTGACCAGCGGGCTTAACTCGCCAAAGGTGCGATGGTACTCCGGGATCTCAAAATAGGGGTCGTAGCCGAATCCGTTGGTCCCTCGTGCTTCGGTCGTGATGCGACCTCGGCAGGTCGCTTCGACACTCAGTCGCACGTTCCCCTCGGGATCGGAGACGGCCACGTGACAGACGTACCCCGCGCCCCGTTTGTTCGTGGGGACGCCGTTTAGCTCAGCCATCAACTTCAGGTTGTTCGAGTCGTCAGTCGCACCTTCACCGCTGTACCGTGCTGAGTACACGCCCGGGGCTCCTTTGAGCGCGTCGACACGCAGACCGCTGTCCTCACCGATGGCCCACATGCCAAGGTGCCTGGCGGTTTGCGTCGCTTTCTTCGCTGCGTTAGCTGCGAAAGTGTCGCCGTCCTCGATCACGTCCGGCACATTCTCAAACTCCGCGACGCTCTTGAGGTCGATGTGATACGGCGCGAGCAGGTCGCGAATCTCCCCACTCTTTTTGACGTTGCGGCTGGCAAGAACAACAATGGGAAGCGGGTCTGGCATGGATGATCAAGTTTGTAGCTGAATTCAGCCTAACAAGTTCGTAGCTGGATTCGCCAGAATTCAGCCTAACAGGATTGGGTGTCGTGCTGTCTGAACTCTTGCGAGTTCAGCAACGGCTGTTTGTCAACGGGGACGTGGAGGCGGCGGACGTCGCTGAGGCGGGAAGGGCGGTCGTCCGCCGAGACCTCGGCCGCCCGGGGGCGGCCCTTTCCGCTCGAAACTCTCGTCCGGCGTGCCTCGAAATGCACGGGGAATGAATGGGAATGTATCAGTCAGCACATAATAGTAAGTGCCTCCGGGAGATTCAGGTGTCACGCCAAATCGACCATTGCACTCATCCAGATCCCCCAGCTCTTCGATGTACTCCCAGTCCTGAACGAATGAGCCGTCGTACTTGCCGCCCGGACCGCCCGGCCGCGTCCCTCGCTTGATCTGGTAGCTCGACGTCATCGGCTTCAGGCCACTCTCCGGATCGTCCGCATCGACGTAGGCATTCGGCGCGTAGATCGGAAATCCGTCTGCCGCCCATCCCAGCAACAGCATGTCGTCCTCGTTCCCGCCGAGCTTCTCAATCAGCTTTGTGGGAATGCCGTGATAGTGATATGCACCGGTTGGCTGGACATGAGCATGATTCACATCCATCCCCAAGTCGACGGCTCCGGAGAGTGCCTCGTATTGCCACCCCGAACGCGGGTCACGCCGCCAGAACTCAGCCGCTCCCGGATCGAACACGACACCATTCACTGCGACGCCGAACGGCTGCAAACCGAAAGGCGTGATCTTCTCCGCCACCTCCGGATTGGCGGGAACTCGATAGCGATACCGCTGTGGACTGATACGGTTCGGGTTCCGTCGATTCGGGAACTGCCCGTGCTCATGATCGGGCAGCCCGTTCGCTTCGATAATGCGGTCATTCCCCTCGACTCGAATCGTCACCTGACTGTCATTTGCCGCGCCACCCTCTCCTCCTGGATGGGGTCCCTCATGGGCAACCAACATTGACGTCACAGCGAACATGTTGATCGCGATGACAATGGAACGGCTGCACATGATATAAAACCTCACAAAGAATGATCGGCGGTAGAGCAACAACGGACTTACCGTGAAGTGTTCCGCAAATTCAACAGGTTCGCAGGAAGATCGCCGACATTGATCTCGAATGCGAGCTTTATCAGACAGGGGACTGACGTCCCCCGCTCGCCGAGCTATCGAATTCGATAGCCGATCTGTCTCAGCGCCTCGCGAACGCGGTCCGCTTGATCGCCCTGAATCTCGATCTCGCCGTCCTTGAGAGTGCCCCCCGCTCCGCACTGCGATTTGAGTTTCGTCAACAACTCCGCGAGGTTTGATTCATCAGGCGAGAGGCCACGCACGACGGTCACTTGCTTGCCCCGCTTGCGCTTCTCGACCGCGATGCGAGCCGTCTGCTTCTCCGGCGCCAGCCGCGCCTTCTCCGGCGGCGGACAGGTGCACTCTGCCTCCAACTCCCCACACACCTCACAACGCGGCGGACGATCGAACTCGGTGCCTTCAAAGAGTCTCATGGTGTCTCATCGATCTCGTATCACTCAATCCCTCGTTCCCAAACTCCAGTTTGGAAACGTCTAGACGAGAAACTCTGTTTCTCGTCAACAGAAGTGTATCGTACCCGTACGAGATGCGAAGCAGAGGTTCGATGCCCCTTGTTACCAAACTGGAGTTTGGGAACAAGGGAATCATGGGGCACCCCGTCACAGTGATGACAGAAACTCTTCAATCGCTGCGTTGACGGCCTCCGGTTCCTCGACGGATGAGGTGTGGCCGGCGCCGGGGATGATTTTGAGTTGAGAGCCGGCGATGCGGGCGTGCATGCGTTCGGACTTGGCGGGGACAGTGGCGAGGTCCTGATCGCCGACGAGGATCAGTGTCGGCGTTGTGATCTTATCCAGATCGTCGTACACGCCCTGACGGTCGATGACGCCGTTGGTCGCGCGGCTGATCCCCACCTTGTGGTTTGAGATGGCCCGCTGTCGCCACAGTTTCCGTTCGTCGGCTCGATCCGGATCGGTGAGGAACTTCTGGCCGAACATAATCTTCTCAACCTTGCCAGCGACCAGCCCCATGCCGATCCAGCGGGAGATGAAGTTTAGCAGCCGATACTTCCCGACGTTCTCCTGCGGCTCCGGGTCAGCGGTCGTCTCGACGAGGATGAGTGACCGCAGCAGTTCCGGACGGCGAAGGGCCAGCCTCATGCCGATGAAGCCCCCCATCGACAGGCCGAGAAAGTGACAAGGCGAAGCGTTCAGTCCTTCAATCAGTGCAGCGGCATCTTCGCAGAGCGTGTCCATATCGTAGCCGTCCTGCGTGACCTCGCTTTGCCCCTGCCCACGAAAGTCGAACGTGATGCAGCGATAGCGATCCTTGAGAGCAGCGACCTGTTTCTCAAACATCAGGCCGCTCCAGAGCAGTCCATGAGCGAACACGATCGTCTCCGCACCGCTGCCGTGTTCCTCGTAGTACAACTCGGCTCCGTTGACTTTCAACACAGGCATGACGACTCCGAAAATCTCTGAAAGGACGCCTGACGATGTCATAATCACCCTGAGGAGTCCAGTCGCCCCTTGATTGTGTGCGACTTGATCCGCGTCTCATTCTGGCCGATGATGCGGACGTGAACTGCCTTTTCAATTGGGGTGAACTCATGCGTGTTCTGGTACTGGTCTGCATGCTTTCTGTGATCCATCCTGCGACAACAAGGGGCGAGGACGTAGTGGTCAAGGTGCTGGTCGGGAATCGCCTGCCTGAAGAAGGTGGCCCGGCGAATCCTGATGCAAGCCCGTTGACCAATCCTTTCGGTGTCGACTTCGATTCGAGCGGCAATCTGATCATCGTCGAACTCGAAGGGGGACGAGTCCATCGTCTCGACACGAATGGCCATTTGACGAAGTTTGCAGGCGACGGCAGTCGCACCTACACGGGCGATGGCGGACCAGCAGCCAACGCTACGTTCAATGCGATGCACAACTTGGCGATCGCAAAGTCGGATGACATCTACATCGCAGACAGTTGGAACAACTGCATTCGGAAGATTGACGCCAAGACCGGCATCATCACCACATTTGCGGGCACCGGGGAGTCAGGGTTCAGCGGCGACGGCGGACCATCGGACGAGGCCACGTTTACCTATGTGATGTGTATCACGTTCAGTCCGGACGAACGTTACCTCGACATCGCAGACATAAACAATCATCGCGTGCGTCGGATCGACATGGCGACCAACATTGTGACCACGATTGCCGGTAACGGTGAGAAAGGCGTGCCGACCGATGGTGCCATCGCCATGGAAAGTCCGCTGGTCGACCCGCGAGCCGTCACGTCGGACGAAGAGGGCAACGTCTATATTCTCGAACGGGGAGGCCATGCGTTGCGGGTCGTCTCTCCGGATGGTCGCATTCGCACGATTGCAGGGACTGGCAAGCAAGGCTTCCATGATGGACCAGCCATGCAGGCGATGTTCGGGGCACCCAAACACCTCTGCCGTGGCCCCGAGGGGGTTCTGTTCATTGCAGATGACCAGAACCAAGCGATCCGAAAGTACGACCCGCACTCACAAACCGTGACCACAATTCTCGGTCGAGGCCATGGCGACCCTGATATCCGACTCAAGAATCCGCACGGCGTCACCTTTGCCAACGATCGGCTCTACGTGGTCGACATGGGCCACGACCGCATTCTGACGGTGGAGTGACGATGTGACAGTGATTCACTCGATCGGCATTCAGTTGCCGGTCGGTCCGTCACCGTCAGCTTGATGCATACGATGGTCACTTCATCTCATCAGGACGTCGCGTCAGAGCAAAGTAGATGACGTAAAACCATGAGAGAATTCCCGCCAGGATGGCCCAGAGGATTGAACGGTTTCTCTGCCAGGAGCAAACGACCGCGATTGCAGAGCCGAGCCCGATTCCTGTTTGTGTGGCGGTGTGTGTCGCCTCACGACTGATTTCAGCCAAAATGACCATCGTCGCTCCTGAGAATCTTCCTGTTGAATTTCACTTGGTTTCCGCGACGTTGACTTGATGCTTTTTCAGGTCATCTCTTCCCGCTCTTCATCTGTGAAGGCATTGTCAACCAATCCTCCGGAACTGCTTTGCTGACGCATCCGTGAAACCTTGCCTCCGGTGACAGCCATCGTTGCCCTCATTTTGTGAGGTGCAAAGTTGGCAGCCCCACCCCGATGGATTCCCAGCGAATCTGCTTCGGCGAAGGCATCCTGATTTGCTCCCAGGAAGGTGAAATGCCAATTGTAAACACCCTGCTGCCGTTCGATCATCTCCTTGATCCGTACACTCGTGAACTCTCTGCTCGAGTTCTCAAGACCGTCTGTCATGACGACGAAAATGACAAGCCCGGGTCGATCCTGCTCCTTCATGGCTGCCAGTCGTTCACCCGTCTCATTGATGGCCCGACCAACGGCATCGAGCAGGGCAGTCGCTCCACGCGGGTGCAACTCGTAACGGGGAACCTTCTTGATGGGAGTCCCCTTGTGCACAAACTCGTATTCCGTGTCGAATTGTACCAATGTGAGCAGCGCTTCTCCGGGTTCCTCTGCCTGCTTGTGGATGAATGCATTGACACCACCTTCAGCATCCCCCCGGATCGCATCCATGGAACCACTGCGATCAACAACAAGTGTGATATCCGTCAGGTCAGATCTCATGAATGCCTCCTGTGGAAGAGAGTCGACGAAAGAGCAGCATCGCTCCGAATTGAACAAGGTGTGACCGCTATTTTACTCAACCGCATTCGATTTGAGTGAAGAGAATCGTGGAATTCGTGACACGTGCGTGCCACCGCAGAATCGGATGATTTGCCGATTGCCGAATAAAATCTTCAGGATTCAGGAGGTTTTCCTTCAAGGCTGGTCTGATTCTGGTAGGAGGCCGAACGCTCGGCAGCCTTCCAGAACGCCACTTGTGGCGACGGCCTCAGCGAGGTGCATGCGGTTGGACCACTGCTTTGCTTCGTGCTCGTCTCGGACCTGTTTAGCCAGTCGGCGATCCGCATTGCCGACGACGATTGCACGATATCCGGCTGTGAGAGCAGCCAGATCATTTCCCGAGTCTCCTGCGTATACGACCTCTCGCTGATCCCAGTCATGATGGTCGCACCACCACTGAATCGCGAGAGCTTTGGAGACACCGTGAGGTAGCAGGTCGATGAGACCGTCTCCGGTAAAGGGATCGATGCTGCTGATGAGTGTCCACGCAGAGTTCACTTCAGCCAGTCTGTCAGTGATGCGGGTGACCAGTTCGTCCAGCTCTTTGGGATCGGTGTAGAAACTGACCTTATATTCGCTCAGCTTTTCCTGCTCCTGCAGGATCAACCCCTCGATTGAACGCGTGATTGATTGCAGGCGGAGAGCTGACATCTCGCCGCAGAGACTGGCAAGATGTTGATGGTAGGCGGGTTCTTCGGTCCATCCCTCTGGGTTTTTCCCATAGATGGCGGTGCCCACGTTGCCGATGATCCAATCGGGCTGCGGCAGATCATGCTCGCGGATCGCATCTTCGATGATCGCGAGGTGCCGGCCGCTGACATACACCAGCGTCGTGTCCTGCTGCTCAAGCTGATCTCGGAGGATTTCGAGATCGAGAAGATTCTGTTTGTCGCCCTCCAATGGAATGAAGGTTCCGTCAAGATCTGTCGCTAAAACGCGGGGATTCATCCAGGACACTCGATGATCAGAGCACAGCCTGCTAGGGTGAACGCGGTTGAGCTGCGTGAAACGAAATCTCAACCGTCCCATCCAACTCGAAAGGTCCCAAGCATAACACATCATGCCCGTTCAGAAATCGGAGAAACCTCTTAAGATTGCACTCCTCAGTCTTCACGGTCTCATTCGAGCACAAGATCCGGAGCTTGGCCGAGACGCCGACACAGGTGGTCAAGTGAAGTATCTGCTGGAAACCGCGGCCGAGCTGTCGCGACAACCAGGGGTCAGCAGTGTGGAGTTGATCACTCGTCAGATTGTCGATGACTCTGTGAGTTCTGATTATGCTCAGCTGGAGGAGCCGATCACCTCGAATGCGAAGATCGTTCGCCTGCCTTTTGGTCCCAAGCGGTACTTGCGGAAGGAACTGTTGTGGCCCTATCTCGAGATCTTCATTGATCAGGCGCTCAGCCATTTTCGCAGATCCGGATTGCCGGACGTCATTCATGGCCACTATGCCGATGCAGGATACGCGGGAGCACAGTTGGCAAGTCTGCTGCATATCCCCTATGTGTTCACTGGTCATTCGCTGGGTCGCGTCAAGCGTGAGCGATTACTGCACGGCGGGGCGAGTCCTGAGTCGTTAGAAAAGCGATACTCACTCACCACTCGTATCGAAGCCGAAGAAGTCGCACTGGAGACAGCCGCGATGGTTGTCGCCAGCACCAGTCAGGAGGTTCAGGACCAGTATGCGCGGTATGAACATTACGTTCCCGAGCGCATGGAGGTGATTCCTCCGGGTGTTGATCTCGGATCGTTCCGCCCTCCCAGGAAATCGGAGAAGCGTCCGCCGTATGCTGATGTCCTGGCCCGGTTCCTCAGCGATCCGAAGAAACCGTTCATCCTGACGATGGCGAGACCGGATGAACGAAAGAATCTGCAGACCCTCGTGCGAGTCTACGGCGAAAGCCCACAACTTCAGGAACAGGCAAACCTCGTGATGCTCATGGGCTCGCGGGACGATCTTCGCACGATGGAGCCTGCTCAACAGAAGATCGTTCAGGAGATTCTCACACTCGTGGACGTCTATGACCTCTACGGCAAAATGGCCTACCCCAAGGCACATGAGTCAGCAGACGTCCATGATCTGTACCGGCTTGCCGCCAAGCAGCGCGGCGTCTTTATCAACCCAGCTTTGACCGAGCCGTTCGGCCTGACTCTGCTGGAAGCCGCAGCTTCCGGATTGCCGATTGTGGCCACCAATGACGGCGGGCCCCGAGATATCATCGCGAACTGTCAGAACGGCCAGCTCATTGATCCGTTGGACACTCATGAGATTGAGCACGCCCTGTTGCGAGCGCTGAATGAAGCGGAGCTGTGGGAGAAATGGTCAGCCAACGGCATCACCGGGACACGCGAACATTATTCGTGGAGCAACCATGCTCGGCGATATCTCCGGGATGTCAGAGACATCATCTCGCACTCAGCCACTCCCGCTCTCGCACAGCCTCCACACCGCCGTCGTCTTCCTGAGTTCGACAGGCTGATCATCACTGACCTCGACAACACACTGACCGGCGATGAGGAGGCCCTGAGAGAATTTCTGGATCGAATCAGCGAGCACGAATACGTCGGCTTCGGGATCGCGACGGGACGTCGGATTGATGACGCATTGCGACTCGTCAAGGAATTGAATCTGCCCATGCCGGATGTGTTTGACACCTCCTGCGGAACGGAACTGCATTACGGTGCCAATCTGACTGCCGATAAAAGTTGGCGGAACCAGATCGGTTATCAATGGAAGCCAGACGCAGTTCGATCGCTTCTTGATGAGATTCAGGGACTGTTCCCTCAACCCGAGAACGAACAGTCCCGTTTCAAGGTCAGCTATGAAGTGGACAAGGAAATCGCCCCGGAACTGTCGGAAATCAAGAAATCTCTGCGCGAAGCGGGTTTGCGGGCCAAGTTGGTCTTTTCGCTCGGCATGTATCTCGACATCATCCCCGTCCGGGGAGGGAGCGACCTCTCGATGCGACATCTACTGTACAAATGGGGGTTCGCGCCAGAGAAGGTGTTGGTCGCCGGCGACTCGGGGAATGATGAAGGCATGCTCAAGGGGCGTACGCTGGGAGTGGTTGTAGGGAATCACAGTCTGGAGCTGGACAAACTTCGCAAGTGGCCGCGGATTTATTTCGCCGAAGCTTCCCATGCACGGGGCATCCTTGAGGGAATCGACTACTACAACTTCTGGGACCACATCACGATTCCCAATGACCGGATCGACTGACAATGGCCGCCCGTTCGATGCCACTCACGAAGCCGACCTGACGCTCAAGCGCCTGCGGCCTCGCTTGGACTCGATCTGGACGCAGGAACAGGCCTCGACTGAGACGATCAGCAGCTTTGAACAACGCCTGGCTGAGCAATGGCCACGGTTGTTCGAGTTGCTCTTTCGCCTCTATGGTGATCGCTATGACTTCTTCTATCACCTCGAACAGATTCTGTTGACCGCCGCTCACGGGTGGGCTAGCCGTCCTGGCCCGCTCAAACTGTTGGACGATCGTCGCGTCAACGAACCGCATTGGTTCGAGTCCGAGAGGATGGTCGGCGGAGCGTTGTACGTCGACCTGTTCAGCGAGAACCTGGGTCGCCTGCGGGAACAGATCCCCTACTTTCAGAAACTGGGACTGACCTACCTGCACCTGATGCCATTGTTCGCAGTTCGACCGGGCGATAACGACGGCGGATATGCGATCAGCAACTATCGCTCGATCGACCCGGAACTCGGGACGATCGATGATCTCGTCCAACTTGCGACCGAACTGCGAGAAGCCGGCATTTGTCTTGTTCTCGATTTCGTCTTCAATCACACATCGGATGATCACGATTGGGCTCAACGAGCCAAATCGGGAGATCGCGAGTACCAGGACTTCTACTACATCTTCCCGGACCGCACGCTCCCCGATCAGTATGAGCGGACTCTACGTGAGATCTTTCCCACCGTCCGTCGCGGTAACTTCACCTGGGACGACGGCATGCGGTCCTGGGTCTGGACGACCTTTAACAGCTTTCAATGGGATCTCAACTACCGCAACCCGGCTGTCTTCCGTGCTATGCTGGACGAGCTGCTGTTCCTCGCCAACACGGGTGTCGACATCCTGCGACTGGATGCCGTCGCCTTCATCTGGAAGCAGATGGGCACGTCCTGTGAAAATCTTCCTCAGGCCCACTTGATCATTCAGGCCTTCAACGCGGTCGTGCGAATCGTCGCTCCCGGTGTGCTTTTCAAGTCCGAAGCGATTGTGCATCCCGATGATGTCGCCAAATATATCAGTCCCCATGAGTGCCAACTCTCATACAATCCGACATTGATGGCCCTGTTGTGGGAGTCGCTCGCCACGCGGAGCGTCCGACTGCTGACACGATCGTTAAGCCATCGACATCGCCTGCCCGAGTTCACCACATGGGTGAACTACCTCCGTTGTCACGATGATATCGGCTGGACCTTTGACGATGCGGACGCCGCTGCGATTGGCATTAACGCTTTCAATCATCGCCAGTTTCTCAACGAATTTTACACCGGTCAGTTTGAAGGCTCATTCGCACGGGGGGTTCCCTTCCAACACAATCCCGCGACGGGCGACATGCGGATCTCCGGCACTCTGGCCTCGCTCGCAGGGTTGGAGCAGGCGATTGAGCTGGATGATGATCGCCTCAAGGAGATGGCCTTGCAGCGGATGGCTATTCTGCACGGGATCACGATCAGCATCGGCGGTATCCCGCTTCTCTATCTCGGAGAAGAGTGGGGCCTGCTCAATGATTACGACTACGTCAAGGACCCTGCCAAATCGGGCGATACCCGCTGGATTCATCGCCCGAAAATGAAATGGGAATACCTCGAAACCCTCGACGATACTATCAAGACGGACGGAGACGGCTCCATCCGCAAACGGATCTTCAACTCATTGAAGACCCTGATCAGCCTGCGCAAGTCACACCCTGCATTTGCCGGAGTGGACATGCAGCTGATTCCGGTGGACAACCCGCACGTGCTGGGGTTCTCCCGAAAGCACGAGGGGAACACGATCGTTGTCCTGGCGAATTTCTCTGAAAGCCCCCAGACCATCAAGGGGAACACCTTGCGCACAGCCGGCATGGGCCGCTTCTTCGAGGACCTCATCACCTCCGCCGCAATCGCCACCTCCGAAGACCTCACGCTCAAACCCTACCAACTCATGTGGCTCCATCGCGTGTGAGGTTGACCTGACAGTTAACGATCGTTCGTTCCTGACGCCGAAGATGCCCAGCAGGGATCTCCTCGTTACCTGCCTCGTCTGTGTGAGAACGTCTTTGGGGAGACGGTCTGTGAAAGTGCATCCTCGTTGAATTATCTTGTAGCTTTGCTGGCTGAAGCTCGGATAAGATGAGCGCGTTGACTCATTCACCGAGGAGGTTTGTCATGGTCGCTCGCAATCGTCGTCAGTTTTTGGAGGAAGTGGGACGCGGGATGCTGGTCGCCAGCGTCGGGACGGCGACAGCAGTGGACCTGGGGTTGATGCGGTCACTTCAGGCAGCAGAAGCTGATGAGGCTCGGCTGACGTTTGGCGCCCTCGAGCCGCTCGTCTCACTCATGCAGGAGACGTCTCCGGAGTCGTTGTTGCCGCTGCTTGTTGATCGTCTGCGACAGGGCACGAGTCTGCAAACGGTGGTGTCTGCTGCGGCCCTCGCCAATGCTCGGGCCTTCGGCGGACAGGACTACACCGGTTATCACACGTTGATGGCTCTGGTGCCTGCTTATCAGATGTCCAAATTGCTCCCAGCTGAGCGTCAGGCGCTCCCTGTGCTCAAGGTGGTGCATCGCAATGCGAGTCGCATCCAGGAGCAGGATGCCCACCACCACGACACGCTACATGTTGTCCCACACCGTTCACCGGTGGATGCCGTCGACGCGGGCAGGCAGTTGAGAGACTCGGTCCACGCGGTCGACTGGGACAGGGCCGAATCACAGTTTGCACAGATCGCATCGGGCCCGGTGGGAGAGGCCTTTAATCATCTGCAGTTTGCCGTCCAGGATGAGGTTGACGTTCATCGCGTGGTGCTGGCGTGGCGATCGTGGTCTTTGCTCGATCTTACCGGCCAGGAGCATGCTCATTCGTTACTGCGCCAGTCGGTCCGCTACTGTCTGCAGGTCGAGAGCAGTATCAATGAGCGGAATTACCCCCGCTGCTCCATCCGCGAGCTATTACCCACGCTTCTTGATCAACACGACCTGATGGACCGATTGACCGGCACGCGACCGGCCGACGATTCGTGGATCGAAGAGTTGGCCCATGTGATCTTCACCGGAACACGCGAGCAGGGAGCCACGGCCGTCGCAGCCGCGCTCTCCGAAGGCTTCGATCAGGAAGACGTGGGGGCCGCCATTTCCCTCGCAGCCAATCTGCTCGTGCTTCACGATCCTGGCCGTATCGAGAGATACAGCACTCCGGTGAAACCGCCGGGATGCGTGCATGGAGACTCGGTTGGTGTGCACGCATCCGATGCTGCCAATGCCTGGCGACAGATCGCACGGGTGAGCAATCAACGGAATCAACTCGCCAGCCTGATTGTCGCCGGCTACCACACCGCCGGGCAACAGGAGCTTGTGACCAGCAGTCCCTACCCGTACTTCAGCCAGTTGGAGGAAGTGACCTCAATCGGAGGTCCAGCATTACTCGACGACCTCGACGAAGCCATTCGTTCCAACGATCAAGCGAGGGCCTGTGCAGTCGCACATCGTTATGGTGAACAAAACCTCGCCCCCCGTCCGCTGTTCGACCTGCTTCTGAAGTACGCCGTCAGCGAAGAAGGAGCCCTGCATGCCGAGAAATACTTCCAGACGGTCTCGGAGGAATTCGCAACGGCTCGCCCCGCATTCCGCTGGCGACAGGCCGTCGCCCTGGCGCGTGTCACCGCCAGCGAATACGGCTTCCCCAGCCCCGGCTATCATCAGGCCTGCGAACTGCTGGGCGTCACCTGAGCGAGCAGGTGCGACTTGAGCGGATTACGGACGAGTTCTCCTCTTCGCCCTGAGATCAACTCACGCGCTGACTGCGAGTGCAGGTAGGACACTTCAGCCCCCTAATCATCAACGGGTCCAAAGCAAGTCCAGGCTGTCACCTCATTCCGCTGTGGGATAACTCTGGTTCGCAAGACTGCAGAAGAAGAAAGGCGAGAGGACAGATATCGTCGGACTACTCGGCCAGTTCCACGAGCTTGCCTGTGTCTGCAACCATTCCGCTACCCGTGCCGATTCACAAACGGAGAGGCCAGCAAGCCAGGACGTGACGCATCAGCATGTCCACGCATCGAGGCGAAGAGAACGCTTCCCCAGACCAATTACCGTGAGGTTGCGCGAAGTCCCGTCAGGTCGAGAGGTCGAATTCTGGGATGTCAGCAGACTCTTTTTGCTCACCCGAGCTTGGCCCTCGACGGAATTCGCGAGAGCAAGGCCGGACGAGCGATCGAAGAGCGTACATTCGGGGTGACGACCTAAACTGTGATTTGAGCTTCTGAAGAGTCCTTTTTTAGTAACCGCATAATTGATGTCGGGCAAACTTTGCACTTCGTCAGATCCGAAGACACAGACACGTTGGCCGATGTCTGCTGGCATCGACAGAGAACGAGATCGATCAGCGATGATCTTACAAACATCATACAGGAACGATCAGATGCGAAACTGGACGAGGAAATCAGTGAGGAGATCAATCATTGCGACTTTCGCGTTTAGCCAACTGCTATCGGTCACAGTCGCCTTCGGCCAAGTGATTCGGCTCAAAGAATCAATCCGAACTGTCCTCGATCGACCGGAAGTCGACGGAGTACTGAACCATGAATCTCTACTCTATTTGCACCGCAAGCATCACGAGAATGATGATGCAGTCCATTGCAGAAGTGCTGTTCGTGTGTCTCCCGATGGTCAGTTCGCCGTCTTTATTACATCAGATTCGAACAACGCCACCCGCCAATTACTGAGAGTCTGGAATTTAAGAACTGGGGCTGAAACTCGTCGTATGTCACTGGGACCACACCCAGATCATCCAGGTCGCTTTTCAGGATCTTGGTATTTGGGCTTGTCGCCCTATGGAACGCTCGCAGTGACGTCTCACTACGACAATCAGATCCCGTTACAGGTTTGGGATCTTGCCAGGGGAGAAGAAATTCACCGTATAAACCGGGAAACGTCCAAATACCAGGATCAGAGATTTGCTTTCTCACAAGATGAAAAGTCTTTGGTCGTTGCGCGAATTGCTGAATCGGAATCGCTTGACGTGTACGACACCAAGACTTGGCGAGTTAAAAAGACATTTCCTGCCCCCTCTGTGACTGTCTACGGCTACGGTGGGTTGATGTATTCGCAGACCGGAGACTGGTTGGTGGCCGGGAATAGCGCAGATTTCGTGTCACACCACTTTCTGTTTTGGAAAACATCGACAGGAGAAGTCGCAAGTCTGACGAGTGAAAAACTCCTTGGAGAAAAAATGGGGCTGTGCTGTTTCAATCAGGCGGCCGATGGACGCTGGGTAACTGTTCACAAGGATCAGACTTACCGCTCCGGTGACGATGTCGTGATCACAATCTGGGAGCGACTTTCGGAACGAAAGCTTCGCGAGTGGAAGATCCCAAGATTGTTCTTCTTTCCGGATCGTGTGGATTTTGTATCCTCAGACCGGAAGCTCTTCGTCTCTTCTTTATCGCTCAGTACTGGGCCAAGTGGCATCTTGCTTGACACCGAGTCTGGTGAGCTTCTGGGAATGACAGGAGTTGGTGGAGGCTGCCTGCTCCCAGACGGTCAACACGTGATTGGAGCCGCTGGAAACACGGTCGAGATATGGTCTCTTGATACACAACATCCTGTCGTACGTTTTTTGCCACTGAGTGAACCTCGTCACTGGACCACGGTTGCCATTGGCAAGGCTTTCGCTGCCGATGCGGATACTGTCGAACTCATTCAAGCACAGGATGAATCAACATGGAAGTACGACCTTAAGTCCAGTCAGCAGGACTATGAGACCATTGACGACTGGCTGACTGATCGCCACCGGCCCGATGTTGTGGCTGATACGTTAGCCAGCATCATGACACCACCGCAAATTTCAAGGCCTGAATTAAATCATCCTGCGGAAGACGAGAATGGCATCACGCGACATCTGTTTTTCCTCGGGATGGGGATCGCCCAGCACAAGTACAAAGAGTACAATCTCAACTTCTGTGACCATGACGTTGAAGCCGTTGCCGATGCGCTCAGGAAGCAGCAGGGCAAACTGTACGGTCGCGTCCACTCGCAGGTCTACACCAACGAACAGGCGACTCGTGACAACCTCGAGACCGGCCTCAACTGGGTTGCAGACGGCTGCAAAGCTGAGGATACGGTCGTGATCATGTTTGCCGGACATGGCCTGAAAGCTCGTCGTGGACTTTACTATCTACCGTATGATGGCGACTTCGAGAGTTTGGCCGCGACATGCCTCAACTGGGATAAGGTCGGTGAAGCCCTGCGACGTTGTCGTGCAAAAAAAATCCTCTTTCTCTCGGATGCCTGCCATGCCGGCGCATTTGGCAAGAGTCTGCTGCCCTTACAGGAGGACCTTGTGAACGGACTGGTTAAGTCAGCGGGAGTCATGGTTTTGGCCAGTTCCACAGGGACCGAAGAGTCTTTCGAGGTGGACAACCTTCGTCATGGTGTCTTCACAGCCACGTTACTCAAAGGACTTGCAGGGCACGGCGATTCGAATAAGGATCAGCAGGTAACGCTCGGGGAACTCGCAGATTACGTGATTGCGGAAGTGCCGGCTGAGACTCAAAGACTGCAACATCCGTGCATTCCGGATGTCGGCACGTTCGACCGGGATCTCATCCTGTCACATGTCGCTCCAGCATCTCCTGAAGACGAGCCTGCGAACGCGACGCCTGCTCCCCCTCAACAAGAAGTGCCCTCACAACCCAAAGCGTTGTAACTCAGCTTTCACTGCGATAGGTTTTGAGAAATCCAGCTAGTTCAGGAATACTCATGGGAATCAGCGATGATTCGATTCTTCATTTCTCGTTACTTTGTGGCGCGGTGACTGAATCCGCTGACTCTTCCTGGTTGAATGAATGTTGGCAAACATCAAGAGGCGACCTGAAAGAACACTTCATGCATAAACTGTCATTTCTTCTGGCTGTTGCAATCGCATGTTCCATGTCACATGGTGTGAACGCGGACAACCCTTCAGGGCAGTCGTTCAACCTCAGTCATCCGCATCCGGTGACGAATCCGGAGTCGCAACTGATGCTGCGGGGGGCATGGGTGCCGGATGAGACGCAGTCGGTCGACTTTGACCATCTGCCGCTGGTGCCCGCGGAGTATGCGGTCATCAGCGACGTTCGTGGAGATCGGAGCGTGCCGCCTCGGGAGACTACACGACAGAAAGCCGACTATGAGAGTGGCGGTGTCAATCAGCACAACTATCTCGTGCATCACAATGGCGAGTTCTGGGCCATGTGGAGTGATGGCCCCGGGGTCGAGGACCGTGTAGGCCAGCGGGTCAAGTTCTCGAAGAGTCCTGACGGTCTCCATTGGAGTCAGCCGCAACATCTTTCGCCCGTGCCGCCGGAGTCAGGGCCAGACTCGCCTCACTACGGTACGCGGGGTAGCGAGGGCTTTCGCTACATCTCACGGGGCTTCTGGCAGCGGGACGGGGAACTGCTGGCACTCGCGTCCCTCGACGAGGCGGCTGGTTTCTTCGGTCCCAGCCTCGAACTTCACGCCTTTCGCCTCGAACCGGACGAGACCTGGAAAGACCTGGGAGTGATCTCGGACAACACGATCAACAACTTCCCGCCCAAGAAGATCGCGTCCGGCCAGTGGATGATGTCCCGACGCACGTGGGACTACAAGACCGCCGGAGTGCACTTCCTCGTCGGTGGCACGAGTGGCATCGACCAGTGGGAATCCTTTCCCGTCCTCGGCTCGGGAAGTGAACTCTCCGCTGAGGAACCGCTGTGGTGGGAATTGCCGGATGGCAACCTCATGGCACTGTTTCGCGACAACCGCAAAAGCGGCTACCTGTATCGTTCCTTCTCGATCGATGACGGACGCACGTGGAGCCGACCGGTGCAGACGAATTTCCCGGACGCAACTTCCAAGATTCACGGTTTGCGCCTCAGCGATGGACGTTACGTGCTCGTCTCCAACTCGAAGCCGGGCAAACGTGACCCGATGACGATTGCCCTCAGCGACGATGGCAAGGTCTTCCATTCGCTCCTCAAGCTCGAAGGAGGTCGTCGTATCGACTACCCCCATTTGATCGAGCACCAAGGGCATCTCCTTGTTGCCTTCTCCGGCGGTAAACAGACAGTCGAAGTCTTGAAAATTCGTATCCGCGATCTGGACAATCTGCGAAACGCATACGAGCGTTGAGTCCTGCAAGACTTCGACGCACCCTTTCTCAACCTCCGCGTTGGCTGTATCTCGACGTCTCTGTCTGCATGCAGCCTGGTGTCACCCGTGGTGAGTCACCGCTTAGGGCAACAGGTTGTACAGAAAGATGACTGGCAGTCCGATGAGAAACAGCCACCCAAAGACATCGACAAACATGGGTGGTGATTTGTGAAAGACGCCCCGCTTGAAGCCGACACTGCTGAGTGCTCCGCGATACCAGATCAACAGCAATCCGGGCAGAGACAAGAGGAACGCAGCTCCTGCCAAAATCCCCAGGCTTGGTGACACCGTCGAAAACGTCGATGCACAGAGCACCTGCACCAGCACGATGCCAAGTGCGACAATCCGTTCGATCGTCAATTGTGTGTGATTCATCAGGCACCTCGAACTTGTCAATTCAGACGCCACTCATCGCAATCCGCGTCCACGGAGCGATGGCTGCATTATACCGAAAGTGCCGCTCCCGTGCCGCTGGGCGAAGCTGATTTCAAAGCCGTCGAAAGACTGATCTGCACGTTTTCAAATTGAGTGTTACTTCGTTTAAAGAGCAACTGCGTTGAGAGCGTCTGACAATCAACGGGCGTACCCGCAGAGTTTGACACTGCCAATGCTTGACTGGTCGACAGTCCACGTCGGCAGTGGGTTCAGCGACGATTCGGCCGGGTAAGCTGTGCCGAATTACGATAGAACGCTCTCACAGCCCGACCGATGCAGTGGCACGACCACTCGTCAATCATAGGAGACCGGGACAAGTCAAGACGAAAGTCATCAACACAGGTGGGTGAATGTGCCACTGTCGTCCCAACAGTGCGAGTACGCTGAGACCGATGAACGAACCTTGTGCGTGACAATCTCAATCGCCCCCAACATTCACACGGCGCTGCCGACACTGTCGTTGCACACGATGAATAGTTCAACAGGGCTCGCAGCCAGCGTCAAAGCGTAGACATCACCATCAGCATGAGTGCTCGTGGGTGGCATGCTCTCACGCCGTCAGGCGAGTGAGCATGTTCGGTTGCAGCATCCAAGCATGGTGACCCGGCTATCGCCGTGACACCATGCCAACCGCCGTCGGACGCGACGGTGGATGTGTCTTCAATACGCATCGTCGACCGGCAAAGCCGGCCCTACATCTTGCCGTGTTCGCGAACGTGACTCCGCCACGCGCCGTGTCACGGACGGAGCAGCCACAAGTCGACGACGTGAGCCTGACGGGCATGCCCGACGACTCTAATCCAGTTCGTCTATTCACCTATTAATACGAGTGGAATCGCAAAACCTTACAGGCCGATTGGAAAAATTCTGCAAGTTCTTTGAGAGGCATCGCTGAAGTCCCGGACGAACCGCAGAGGCCGCGGAGAATGCAGAGGTGATCATTCTTGAATCTCAGCGTCCCCTGTAATCTCTGCGGTTCATTTTCGTGAGCCATTCGACACTCACTTGTCACCCGCAGTTTGCTGGACCTGCGAACCTCGGACGATACTCGGTTGTCTTCACGACGTGATCGACCGACAAACGACAGCTGTCTTTCCATCTTAGGCTGACTCATGACCATATTGCTTCGACACGTCGAGTCTCGCGATTCGATTGCTCTGCAGGACATCTATAGTGATCCGGACGCATACGGTGGAACGCTTCAGACTCCATATCCCACAGAGGACACCTGGAAGCGGCGGATCGAGAGTCTGCCCGAGGGGAGCGTCAGCCTCGTAGCGGAGTCGGACGGCAAGATCATTGCTCACGGAGCCGTCATCTGTGCGGCCAGATCACCCCGCCGCAAGCACGTCGGCCAACTCGGCATAGTCGTGCATCGCGACTGGCGACAGCAAGGCGTAGGCAGTACGCTGCTCGCCGCCCTCATCGACACCGCTGAAAACTGGCTGAACCTCAGCCGCATCGAACTGGACGTCTACACCGACAACGCCCCCGCCATCGCCCTCTACAAAAAACACAACTTCCAAACCGAAGGCACTCACCCCCACTACGCCTTCCGCAACGGCGAATACGTCGACTGCTATAGCATGGCCCGCATCCGAGAGTAGAGCGGCTCGGAAGCGAACCAATCACAGCAGACGTGCCACTGCTTGACTGGCCGACACTCCGCGTCAACCGCGCACTCCGCACTGCATCGGCCAGGCAAAGCAGTGCGGATTCGCGGTAGAAAGCTCCCCCAGCCCGACCGAAGCAGTGGCACGACCACGTGTCAATCAGGCGCACCTGACACAGCTTGGCTTATTCAACGAATGAATGTAATAGATGGGCCTTGAATTGATCGTGAGGAACATGCTCGATCACGACGGCGATGCGTTTGAGATTGTGTTGGTTCTCTGAGTGCCACAACAGAATGTCATGTGCCTTTGGCAACAAGTTATCAGTTGCCAGTACATCGACACTGTGCGCAACGCGACCCAATCGACTTGAGACGGAGGTCGAGATTTCCGACCACGCGCCAGCTGCAATGTCAGGTATAGCGAGAATATCCTCAATGCTCATTGAGCCATCGTCGCTTTGGGCTGTACCAATACGGATGTGTCCCAGTTGATGTGGAAGATAACCAGTCAGGACAGATGCGATTGCGTTTGTTGCTTGCTTGTGTTTTTCGAGGTTGGCCGTAATCGCATCTTGGTCCGATATCCAAAAGATGTGTTGTTTGGAACGGGACAGTCCTGCAATAAGGAGTGCGCCGAGATGAGATACTCGAAGCAACTTCTCAAGAGTTTTCGGTTTCCAAGTAGTTCGATCAAATACATCTGACCCGATTGCCACGTCATCCGGACAGAAGAACGACTTGATCCGGCGGTCAACCAAGAATGTTGCGATGACCCCCCGAATCTTGTTTGCCGCTGCCAGAAACGGCTGAAGCATCTTTGCTCTTTGGCGGTCGCTGAGCCGTTTGTAGGAAAGACGTCGCCCATCATTTGCAAACTGAGAACGGATGTTGCGTCGCTTTGGCTCCCATCTTGCTTGAATGCTGTCGAGATCAGCCACGAGAATTGAAATCGTTTGGTATTGAGCCTCGCGGTGTTCGCCTCCGTAGTCGGACGCGAGAAAGAGCGTGTCAGAATCTCGGATGTCAGTGAGCAAAGACGGGTTACGCCATTCTTCAGCAAGGATCATCTCGCTGATAGAGTCCGCCATCCCAAGGTGCGGTCGTCGAAGTGGATTCCATACGTGCGTTGGCATGTCTTTGCTCAGACACCAGAGCGATCTTCATGGTTCATTTGAAAGGGCCAAATAATGAGTCCTTCGTTGACCGTATGATGATCGATCATTCATGAGAGAAGTGTGAATTGAACGACACGCTCTCCGAGTGGTTGACGATCAACGTATCCTTCAAGTTATCACTTGAACTTAATCGCAGCGATTGTGCATGGAAACTTCAGGTTGTCGGGAGTCCGAGGATGGCTTAGATTCTGGGTTCTACAGTTGCCTCATTCCCTACAATCCTGAGCACGCCCATGTCCACCTCATCCCGTCGTGACTTTCTCAAGAAATCTGTCCTCGCCTCTGCCGGGGCCGCTGTGATGCCGGTGTTTGCTTGGGCACCGCGGGCTTATGCGAATAACTCGCCGAACGAGCGGCCGGGGGTGGGGCAGATAGGGCTCGGCGGCATGGGGACGTGGGATGCTCGCGATCACATGGCGTTTGGGGATGTGCTCATCTGCTGTGATTTGGATGGCAGCCATGCAGGGCGAGCGATTGGGCAGGACTCGATCGGACATCGGCAGGCGATCGCGGTCACCGATTATCGCCGCGTGCTGGACCGGGATGATATCGCCGTGGTCAGCATCGCCACGCCCGATCACTGGCATGTGAAGATCGCCATCGAAGCCCTCGAAGCGGGCAAGCACGTCTTCTGTCAGAAGCCGCTGACGCTCACGCTTGAGGAGAACCAACTCATCCGCAGAGCCTGTCAGAAGTACAAGGATCAGGTGTTCTTCATCGGCACCCAACAGCGAAGCGACAAAGACCGTTTCCTGCGGGCAGTCAATATGGTGCAGAAGGGGTTGCTCGGCGACATCAAGAAGGTCACGTGCAGCGTCGGAGGGGGCGATGTCGGCGGGCCGTTCGAGAAGGCGGAGGTTCCACGAGAACTGGATTGGGAACGCTGGTTGGGGCAGGCACCGGTTGTCGACTTCCGAACCGAGCGATGTCATAACTCGTTCCGCTGGTGGTACGAGTACTCGGGCGGAAAGTTCACCGATTGGGGTGCTCATCATGTCGATATCGCCCTGTGGGCACTCGACCGCAATAGCGAAGGGCAGGGGCCCATCTCATTCGATGGTACGGATGCTCAGCATCCGGTCCCCTACGAGCACGGTTACACCAAAGTCGACGACAGCTTCAACACGGCGAGCGACTACGCGGTCGTCGCCACGTTTGACGACGGCATTGAGATGATTGTGACCAGCCGGGGCGATAACGGCCTGCTGTTCGAGGGAACCAAAGGCCGCATGTTTGTCAGTCGCGGCCGCATCACCGGCACGCCCATCGAAGAGAACTGGGACGATGGTGCGTTCACCCAGGCGGACCTCGAACGACTGTACAAGGGTAAGCCATTCGAAGGACACAAAAACAACTTCTACCGCTGCATCGCGGAGGGAGGACTACCGGTCTCCGATGTGTACTCACATCTGCAGACTATGAACAGCTGCCACCTGAGCGCGATCGCTGCCCGGCTGGGCCGTGTCATCACCTGGGACCCGAAGGCCGAACAAATCACCGGCGATCCGGAAGCATCCGCCTTCTTCGCCCGTGAGCGACGCAAGGGGTACGAGATTCCCAAAGTCTAACTGTTTCCAGATTCTGGAGTGTCACGACAGGTTCCGCTGATTTGACTTTGTAAGCTTTCAACAATCCGGCTGTCCGGGTTCAATCGCGAGCCTTTCTGATGATGTTGGATTTCACAACGCTTCCGACCGGCGTGAACATCGTGTTGTTGCTGGCCGGTGGAAGTGTTGTCTGGGCATCGGGGACCAAACTGGCCCACCTGGCGGATGCGATCTCCGAGCGGACGGGGCTTTCGCAAGTGCTTGCCGGTGCGCTGCTCCTGGGAGTGTCGACGTCTCTGCCTGAGATCGCGACCACCTTCACTGCCTGTTGGATCGGCAACGCCACCCTGGCCGTCAACAACCTGTTTGGTAGTATCGTCATCCAGGTTGCTCTGCTGGGGGTCATCGACATCTGGCTGGTCCGGAACGGTCCGCTGACCTTCTTTTCTCCTGATCCTGTGCTGTTGATGGGAGGCGTGCTTCTTATCTTGCAGATCGCACTCGCTATCGTGGCGATCGCGACCGGGGACATCGCGGTCTTTGCTCATGTTGGCTTTTGGCCAATCCTGCTCGCAGTCGTCTATCTGATCTCGCTGTATCTGATGAACCGATACTCGTATCGTAGTGCGTGGCTGCCCGGCCATCTGCCTCCGCAGCCGGTCGAACGCGAGACCTCAGCCGCATTGACACACGATGGCGCCCAACAGACGGCAGCACGCTTGTCGGTCGTGTTTGCTTTCAACTGTGCCTGTGTTCTCGTCGGTGGATGGCTGGTGTCTGTGACGTGTGATGCTTTGTCCCTGCAAACGGGCATCGGAAGCGGATTCCTGGGAGCGACTCTGCTTGCCCTCACCACTTCGCTACCGGAGATCAGCACGACGGTCGGCGCGATCCGCCTTGGCGCTTATACGATGGCGATCTCCAACATCTTCGGGACGAACTCGCTGGATGTTGCATTGCTCTTCCCCAGTGATCTGACTTATCGGGAAGGACCAGTGGTCAATGCGATCGGAGATTCCGTCATCCTGATGGCAGGGACAGGAATTGTGGTGACTTCCCTGTATCTCTGGGGACTGCTCGAGCGTCGCAACACGACGGTGCTCCGCATGGGACTGGATTCCTTCTGGGTGTTGATGGCCTATTTCATCTCCACCGGCATTCTATATTTCATGACGAGTTAGCTGCTCGTCCTTCCCAGGTCAGTTGTGACGTGCAGTCAGCTGTTGTCGGTACCACTGAATTGCCTTCTCCTCGACCTGCTTGATCCAAGCGTCTTTGGCGTCGTTGTAGGCGTTGATGTCGCTGGGGAAGCGTGCATACGCTTCCCGTTTGATTCTGACATACTCACGCTGTAACTCGAGGTCCTCTCGCAGCAGTGCGCAGAAGGCGAGGTGACGCTCGATGCTAGGATTGCCGGTCTGATACATGTGGATGTTGTGCGTGCGATGACCCTGGTGGTCCTTCGTGAAGAAACGCCGACCAGCCAGTCCATACTCGCCCCAACTGCGATAACCGGTTTTCGTCAAAGCGGACGTAGCTGCGTCAACCTGCCGAATGTCTCGTACAACAGGAAGCAGGTCAATGATCGGCTTCGCCGCCAGACCCGGCACGGATGTGCTCCCGATATGATGGACCGTCACAATCACATCACCCAGCAACGCCCGCAACAAACCCTCCTCCCGACGAAAGGCCTCCGGCCAATCGGGCGAGTAGTCCGTGAACGTGTACTGGCTGGGCATCGAGGTTCATCCGTGAATTGGTGAAAGCTCAGTTGAGCTGTGGTACGATCTACTGTTGGTCGCGACAAGGGGCTTCAATCATACCGACGAACTGAACTTCGTCTCAGAGCAATGCTAATCGAACATCGATGGCACAGTAATCATAGTGCTGGACTACTCAATAGCGGCATCTGACCCCAGAAGAAGTACAGAGTAATGTCGTCACCTTTATATTTTGAAGCAAACGCAGTTCGAATTCTTGCGTTGGCGATTGGCATGAGTGTCACGGTTGAATGCCTCGGTCAGGATTCTGACACAGAAGCAATCGGGAAGGACATACCAACAGCAACGGTCGTTTGCAGTGTCGTGAACGATGAGGGCAAGCCACTGCCTGGCGTGCAGGTCGAACTTCTCAAATGGACAGGTAAGTTTGAAAGTTTTGGTGCTCACGCAGGGACTGATGTTGCGGGTGAGGCCGAATTGACCTTTGCGCATAGTGATGACTATTTCTACATGCTCTTCTCAGCCGATGGTTACGCTCGCAGCATGCTCAATTTTCAGATTGACGCTGGCGAAACGCAGCATCTGAGTTTTCAGTTGAGCCCTGCCGTACGCCCATGGGTCGAGGTAAAAGCTGATGGACAACCACTCGCAGGGGTTGAAGTCAGCCGGATTGACTTCGTTGATCGCAATGGCAGCAAGGTTTATCTATTGAAAGACAGCGCTCCGGCTCTGGGGTTCGAGTTCCTTCAGAGCGACAATACGGGCAGGCTAACTCTCCCCTCATTACCCGCAAACGCAAAGTTTGACTTGTGGGTTGTGCACCCAAAGTGGAAGACAGCCAAGGTGGAGGGGTTGCTCGCGACCACTGAAAAAGTGGCGAATATCGAGTTGGAATCTGGGGTTCCCGTGACACTCGTCGTGTCCACCGAGTCAGAGGATGTTTCTGTCTTGGAGGGACAGGAGGTGTCCGTTCTGATGATGCCAACCTCAGGGGGTTCTTCAGCACCACAGACTGTAAGGCATGTGTTTCCGATTCGCGACGGCGAACTTCGCTTTACCGCGAATCCCGTTGAGTACTCAACGTTGCGAACGGAGTTCGACGATTATTTTCCGACACCGTACTTGATGAATTATCCTCAGTTTCCGATGCCCGAACTGGATTTATCGGACAATGAACCTGCAGAGCTCAAGATTCATTTGCGAAAGAAGGTGAAGGCTCGTGGCCGGGTAATTGGTCCTCAGGGAGAAGGCGTTTCAGGTGCATTAGTGACCAGCTCTATCGCCAATGATCACAGCTCCACAACTCAAACGACAACCAAAGCCAGTGATCAAGAGGAGACCGCAACACCTCCAACTGATCCGTTGTGGGTCTCGCTACGAAATTGGACGTCAGGCGGTAGTGGGCAATCGGATGCTGAGGGCCGCTATGAAATCGATGTTGCTCTTGGACCGGTCAAACTCGAAGTCATTCGGGAAGGCTATTTCAGTTCGCCGGTGCAAACGGAAGCTGTTGTAACCGATCCGGAGCATGAAACGCTGCCTGATCTCAAAGTACTGCCAGTGCCGGAACTTCAGGGAGTTGTGCAGGATGAAGACGGCCGGCCTGTCATCGGTGCCATTGTCAGGATGCGGCATCGTGGACGAGGGGATGCTGATCCTGTTGGCGAAACGTCCGCCGATGGTTCGTTTCAACTGAGCATGTCTCGCATCCCATATGCAAGCGATGGATCCGGTCTGCAAACCGATGTTTCAGTTGTGGCGATTGACCCTCGATCGAATCGTGGTGGAATTGCGGATGTGGATCTGACAGACATGTCGAGTTCGAGCGAAATCAGAATTACTGTCTCAGAGCGATCACCCGATTGGGCACTGACCGTCGTTCAGCCAGAAGCCTCGCTGACGGATGAGCAAAGGCGAGCTTTGATGAAGGAGCGGGCAGAGCAGTTCCCTGAAGGGATCACAGGGAAAGTGTCGCCTGACTTGTCACAGGGAACTTGGCTGAACACAGAAGCCCGCAGCCTGCAAGATTTTCGTGGCAAATTCGTACTGCTTGATTTCTGGTTCATCGGCTGTGGCCCCTGCCATCGCGATATGCCAACAGTCAAGCTATTACACAAGAAGTTTCTCGATCAAGGATTCTCGGTGATCTCCGTGCACACGGACGGGCAGACCCCAGAAGCAGTGCAGAAGTTTGCTGCCGATAACGGGATGGATTATCCAATCGTCGTTGATACGCCGGATGGTGCAATCACCAGCGAGTATGCGTCACTTGGTGTCTCATCCTATCCTATGTACATCTTGCTTGGGCCCGACGGAAGAATCATCCATAACGATGCCACTGCAACCGACGCTTTTTCACTCCGGATGTATAAGATCGAAATGATCTATCGCGAGCTACGTGAACAATCGCACTGAAGTAGCACGCATGAAGCAAAGCAAAATGCACTGGAGGTTGTGGTGCGTTTTGTATTGCTTCATGAAGCCTACCTGCCTGTCGTTTGGTTGCAACGATCGATGAAAATGGCGCCGCGTAATCTCAGCCTTGTTCGCTTCGATTTCGATTCGGTTCCGCGAGATTATCATGACAAGTACCCGTTCCAACCGGACCGTGTCTACATTTTCTTTGGTGAAATCCCGAACATGCCGGGCCATTGCATTGTCGCGGATCGCAAGACCGGACAGCTATTTTCCGGTTATCACATCGAGAATTTTTTGGAACTCGATGGAGACCAGGCATAGGCCTTACTTCTGTGATGGGGATGACGAGTTGTACTCGACGTGGAACGAAGTGGAATACGTGGAGACGTGCATTTCATTTTGAATTGCTGCATGGATCCGACGCTTGTGGTCATCATGCAGCAGGCGGAGGAGTCTGCGACAATCGGGCGGCGACTCGAATGGCTTCGAGCATGCCGGTGGGGTTGGCTTCGTATCGTGCGGCGATGTCGAAGGCGGTGCCGTGGCTGGGACTGGTGCGAGTGATCGGGAGGCCAAGGGTGACGTTGACGGCGTGGCCGAAGGCGATCAGTTTGAGCGGGATGTGCCCCTGGTCGTGATACATGGCGACAATGCCGTCGAACTCGCCGTCGACCGCTCGTTTGATCAGCGTGTCTGCGGGGAGTGGACCCTGGGCGTTGATGCCTGTCTGCTGGAGTGACTCGACAGCGGGCCGGATGAGGCGTGCTTCTTCGTCCCCGAACAGGCCGTCTTCTCCCGCGTGTGGATTGAGGGCACAGACGCCGACACGGGGAGCGTCGCAACCGACTCGTCGCAGAAAGCTGTTCGTGAGTTTGATCGTGTCTGCGATGCGGTCTTGTGACAGGAGGCCCGGGACGCTGGCGATGGAGGTGTGCAGCGTCGTGTGGGCGACGGCGAGGCCGTGTGGTCCTTTGATACCTGCAGGTTGACAGACAGGCGGTTCACAGACAGGAATGTCTGTGCTACTGGGGACGTAGAGCATCATTGCGAATTCGCGGACGCCGCAGCGTTCTGCGAGGATCTCGGTGTGGCCCGGATAATCGTGACCGGCAAGGTGGAGGGCGTACTTGTTCAATGGGGCGGTCACGATGCCATCGACCTGACCACTCAGTGCGAGGTTGATCGCGGTCGTCAAACAGTCGAAGGCCGCTGCGCCGGCACGGGCATCGATGGTTCCCAGTTTGACGTCGCCCAGACCGGGGGTGGTGACAACGACTTTCTCAATCCCGTCAAGAGATGACGTGAGGCCGAGGCAATTTGCTGTGCGTTGCAGAATAGTTTCGTCGCCGATGACGACCGGCTGACACACAGCACGGATGGACTCATCAGCCAATGCACGTACGACGACCTCGGGGCCGATGCCTGCGACGTCGCCGAGTGTGATGGCCAGACGGGGGAGAGCGGAGTCGGTCACGGAAAGCACTCCGCTTCAGCGAGAGGAAGCCCCGCTTTGTCCTTCTCGGACAGAACGGGCGGCTCGGTCAGCGGCCAGTCGATGCCGATGTCGGGATCGTTCCAGTACACGGTTCGCTCATACTCCGGTGCGTAGAAGTCGGTGCATTTGTAGAGCACGTCGGCGATGTCGCTGAGTACGCAGAAGCCGTGGGCGAAGCCTTCCGGAACGTAGAGCGTGAGATGGTTTTCGTCGCTGAGGATTTGTCCGACCCAGCGGCCGAAGGTCGGAGAACCACGCCGCAGGTCAACCGCGACGTCGAAGATTTCTCCCCGCATGACCGACACGAATTTCCCCTGCGGCTGCTGAATCTGATAGTGCAGCCCGCGGAGGATGCCTTTTTGCGAGCGTGAGAGGTTGTCCTGGACAAACCTGACATCGAAGCCCGCCTCAGCGAGTTTGCGCTGATGATACGTCTCCATGAAGAACCCACGATGGTCGCCGTGGACAATCGGCTCAATCAAGAGGACTTCCGGGATTTCGGTCGGGGTGATCTTCAAGGTTGACTCATCCGAAATGACGGCAGCTGATGGGATTTTATTCTGGTCCAAAATCCTAGCAGGCGAATGCATCACGACATAGCGCATGGCTTCAGGTGGAGAAAACGGACTTGTCTCAGCTTTCAAGCAGAAGTGAGCCCGACTGATTTTTGGGGAGAAGATTCGTGAGGCAGCAGCGTTTGCTCTGATGTGAATGTTGCGTTTGGGGCACACTCCCTCATGTTCCATAATGTGAGTGTCTCGCGGACAAGTGGACCATTGAGTCTTCATTTGTTCTACGAGGGGAAGTCTGTCCTTCACACCTTGCGAAACGTGCAGGGGACTGCCTATTGTGTAGTGTCTGGATATCCGATCGTCAGGGACGGCGAGCGTCAGAACCTTTCCGGGAGAAACAAGGATGCCGTCCTCCAATTCATTCTCTGTGCAATCCCGATGGCCGCTGATCCTTTGGGGATTGATGGCTTTCGGCAACATATTGGGACCTGTGCAGATGGTGTTTGCTCAGGAGTTGCCCACCTCAACGACGCAAACCGTCCGCGTTGAGAAACCGGATTTCACAAGCCTGTCCCCCAGCCTGCTCAAGGAAGTTCCGGAGTCGATCGACGACTTACGTGAGATCGAGGATCGGGTTCAGGCTCTGATCGAGAAGGTGAGTGAGTGCACGGTCGCCTTGCAGATCGGTGCCGCTCAGGGGAGCGGGGTGCTCGTCAGTGAAGATGGTTACGTGTTGACGGCCGCTCATGTGTCCCATCCTCCTTTTGCCTCGAAGGCAGGCCAGTACATCTCGATTCGTTTGTCCGATGGAACCCATGCGATCGGTCGGACCATGGGATTCAGCAGGGGGCTGGATGCGAGCTTGATCAAGATTGAGAAACCGGAGCGGGAATGGCCTCATCTCAAGATGGCAGATCTCAGCAAGCTGGAAACAGGGGCCTGGTGTGTTGTCACCGGACATCCGGGGGGATATCAGTCAGACCGGGCACCCGTCATACGTTTAGGGCGAGTCATCTATGCTGACAATCGTGTGATTCGAACGGATTGTGAACTGGTCGGCGGCGACTCTGGAGGGCCGTTGATTGATCTCAAGGGAGAGGTCATCGGCATCAACAGTCGAATTGGAGAGGACACCTCGTTCAATCTGCATGTTCCCGTGAGCGTGTACGAGAAAGGCTGGGACGAGTTGGTGGCTTCCAAAACGTTTAACATCCACAGCGGCGCCTATCTTGGCGTTCAGGGTGAGGAAGTCGCACAAGGAGTGCGGCTGACGAAGATCTGGCCGGACGAACCAGCCGCCAGAGCGGGTATGCAGACGGGCGACATTCTGCTGACATTCGAGGGCGTACCCGTCGAGTCCATGGATGACCTGATTGAATTCGTCGGCGAGATCGAACCTGGCAGCAGCGTCATCATCACGCTGCTACGGGATGGAAAAGTCATTGAAGTTGAGCCCCGTCTTGGGATTCGCGAACAAGAGTGAGGGACGAATGAAGGATCTCCGATTACTATCCCCGAAAATGGTGCGTATGGCTCTCGTGATTTGCACGATGGCTGTCCTGAGTGTTCCATCGTATGGTGCGAACCGGCCGCTCTCTTCACGGCAGCAGACGAATGGGGCAGCGACACGCCGCGCGTTCTCTGGAGTCGTCGACAATGCCAACCACTGGACAGTCCGCGTGGAGTCGGGCGATGAGGAGATTGCGTTCGGAGTGATCGTCAGTACGGACGGCTACATTGTGACCAAGGCCAGCCAGCTTCACGATGACCTTGAGGTCCGGCTGTCGAACGATCGGAAGCTGCCAGCCGATTATGTGGGATATCATCCCGAGCACGACTTGGCTTTGCTGAAAATCGAAGCGAAAGGATTGGACGCTGTCGAGTGGCAGGAAGAATCTGACCCCGCTGTGGGACGTTGGGTTGTGACTCCTGATCAGCAGGGGGCTCCGCGTGCGGTCGGTGTGGTGAGCGTGAAGAGGCGTGAGATTCCAGAGGTCAAGGTCAGGGGTGTTCTGGGCATCCGGCTCGATGAACCGAATGACT
The DNA here is from genome assembly GCA_020426325.1 of Planctomycetaceae bacterium. Taxonomy (GTDB): domain Bacteria; phylum Planctomycetota; class Planctomycetia; order Planctomycetales; family Planctomycetaceae; genus JAHBXU01. The sequence continues at coordinate 66,413 of JAGQQG010000003.1, forward strand.
CTGCAACCGTTCGGGAGGTTTTTCCTGACAGTGCTGCCGACCAGTGTGGACTCCGACCGGGCGATGTCATCCAGCGGGTCAACGAGATCGACATTTCCACTCGTGAAGGTCTGATCGGTACGATTGCTGAGTTCAATCCCGGAGACCGCGTTGCCGTGAAAGTTCAACGGGAAGGCAAGGTGCTGAACCTGGAAGCCACGTTGACTCATCCGTTCGGCGACTTCCTGTCCCGCATCGCGATGCAGAATCAAATGGGAGGTGCCTTGAGTGAACGTCGCACGGGCTTTCCGTTCGTGATTCAGCACGACTCGGTCCTGAAGCCGGAAGAGTGTGGAGGACCGCTCGTCGACCTTAGCGGGAAGGCAATCGGCATCAACATCGCCAGAGCAGGACGAACAGAGTCCTATGCCATTCCGGATGACATCGTGCGACAGGCGATTGATGAACTGTTGACGGGCAACTACCCGCCCCCACAGGTTCGGCTCGCAGGATTTACGGTTCCGCAGAGTCGCAATGAACCGAGTCCGACAGGCGGTGAATGACAGTTTGATGTTTTGATCGAGGAGCAAGAACTTGCATGGCGGCTGAGATCATTGACGGCAAGGCGATTGCGGCTCGATTGCGGGCACGGATTGGTGAAGAGACAGCGGCGTTTGTCAGAGAGACGGGGATCACTCCGCATCTGGCAGCTGTCCTTGTGGGTGATGACCCTGCCAGTGCTGTTTACGTGCGTAATAAGCAGCGTGCCTGTGAACAGGCCGGTCTCAAGAGCACGCTTCACCGGTTGGACGCGACCACCAGCCAGTCTGAGTTGCTGTCGCTGGTCGATCGGTTGAACGCTGATCCTGATGTCCACGGGATTCTCGTTCAACTTCCACTGCCTGAACACATCGACGAGACGACCGTGCTTGATGCCGTCACGCCGCTTAAGGATGTGGACTGCTTTCATCCGGAGAACGTCGGGTTGCTTTCTCAGGGGCGTCCTCGATTTCAACCTTGCACCCCCGCGGGATGTCAGTACCTGCTTGCCGAGACTGGTGTGCAGACGGAGGGGTCACATGTGGTCGTACTCGGACGCAGTGAGATCGTCGGCAAGCCGATGGCCTTGTTGATGGTGCAGAAGGGGAAAGCTGCAAATGCTACCGTCACGATCTGCCACAGTCGCACGCGCAATCTGCAGGCCATCACACGGCAGGCGGACATCCTCATCGCCGCACTCGGTCGACCGGAGTTCGTCACCGGTGAGATGGTGAAAGAAGGTGTTGTGGTGATCGATGTGGGGATCAACCGTACCGAGGAGGGAAAGCTCGTCGGCGATGTGGAATTCACCTCGGTCGCTGCCAAGGCAAGCGCCATAACCCCCGTGCCCGGCGGGGTGGGACCGATGACGATTGCGATGCTGCTTCAGAATACACTGGCTGCTGCCCGCTTGCAGACATCGGCGCAATGACCGGCTGCGAGGGGTGAGAACCGTTTGGCTCTGCATCTGCAAACGGATTGACGTCTGATTCGTTCGGTCTCCCTTGAGGTGGCACCCCGAAGGGGGTGAAGCCACTCCCATGAGCCTGGCTTAACAACTGGCGGAATTCAATTGGCGGGCAATCGTGCTTCTCGGGGACTTGCCATGCTTGAGGAGGCTGCACGTGGTTGATCCACATATCGTGAAACTCCATCGTAAAATGCTGCTGCATGTCCGGCCAGTCCAACCGAATCGTGCGAGGCGTGACAATGCCGGTCGCTTCATCGATGCGATGATTTCCGAGACGCGCGCTGGCAATCAGTCGGTTGTGTTTATACAAGGCATGTTCCACGACAATCCCATGACACGAGTTGACTCGGACCACTTTGCTGATGGTTTCACCATTGGGTGAGGGAATCTCCTGTACGAGTTCGACAATTGGCGAGTTGGGATTCGACCGTGAGAGCGTCATGCCTGTTGCATCGATCGGGACCACTCCCATGACCTCCATCAGCCAGTCGGGGTGGAAGGGAACCTTCGTGAGTTGCTGGGCCATCGGCAGGTCGTCATGGCTGGCGAGGATCACATTCTTTGACCCCTTCGCCCAGAACCAGTAGTGCTCCTCATTCGATCCGACGTCCACCTGTTCGGAGCCACCGATCGGATCCGAGACGCGGAGTCGAAAGTGATGAGGTGCTTCGACCGCGATCTTTGCCGGGACGGGGATGGGGAGTTCATGACTACTGAGTTTCACACTCGTCGAATACCACGATTTCAGGCCAGCCTGCGATTCCGACCCGAGGATGTTTCGATTGATGTGCTGGACGATATGCTCCTTGGACGCATCAGGTGGGAGCACACACGGCGCACGGTTACTGAAGGGAGCAGGAGGGAACAGCCGGTTTTGAATCGCGCAGCCTGAGAACGCCAGCAGGGCAAGCGTCATCAGGATGAGTCGCGATTGTTTCATCAAGGATTCCGTTCCGATGCAGGGGAGGATTCCATCGCCCCTGTGGCTGCACGGTCGATCAGGTGGCTGTGTTCATCTGTGTCATGAGATGGGTTTGCAGGGAATTGATTTCTTCGGCTGTCAGTTGCTGGTCGCGAACTTCAAATGGTCCCTCACCTCGACTGCCGGTCAGTTGAAGATACGCGTTGTCCCCTTCTAGACGTGTGCCATCAAGAGACAAACGGCGTTTCTGGAGCAACAACAGGGACATGACGTAACACAGCTTCTCCTGCGCCGGATTGGCATCCTCCAGTAATTGCTGAAAGTGCTCCATCAGTGAATTGGTGTCGAGCGGTTTAGGTTTGTTGTCCTCAGGCTTGGGAACAATCGTCCGCCACTGGCCAATCATTCCCGGAGGAGAACCCTGCCATGACTGAGGGAGATAATCCAGTCGATGCAACTCCCCATCGTCCTCGACGAGGACCGAGTAGACTAGCGAACCGGGGACCAGAGGCTCGCCAGTCGCAGCACAGTTCTTGCCAATCGGTTTGACGTGGTAGTCCACAGGCCCGTTGGTCTGGAGGGTGACGGTCTCGAAGGGAGGCGGATACTATGCAATGTGCCTGAATCCAACAATAGGGGCCGAAAGTCGACATTCAGTTCGCAGAGTCGCCCACTTTGCCCGCTCACCTGAGATTCTGTTGTCATTTCCCGTTCGTTGGGAATATGCGACGGGGGAAGTGGATCATCCAAGTACAATCCTGCGGAAATGTCCCGCTGGGGAATCTATAAAATAGAGAAACTGGGTGGAGATCTACTGATGAAGAAACTTTCGATGTTAGCGATGCTGTTGGGTCTGGGACTGTTCACCGTGGGATGCGGGGATACCGCCGCGCCCGTCCAAGAGGCACCCGCAAGTCCGGCAGCAGAAGCTGAAGACCATGCTCACGACGCTGATGACCACGCTCACGAGGCGGGAGAGCACGCTGAAGATGCCGTCGACGATGCCGGAGCCGCCGTGGAGGAAGCTGCTGACGCTGCTGGCGAAACAGTCGAAGAGGCAGGTGATGAAGTCAAGGAGGCTGTTGAGAACTGAGAGACCGCTCAACGGTCATTGATATCAAAGCGGGTGCCCACGCAGCGGGTGCCCGCTTTGTTCGTTACTATTCGGGATCGGACGACTGATTTGCCGCAATTGTCTCTTGAAAAACGACTTCTGACTGAACGCCCTCTCCTGTTGGATGGACCGATGGGGACGGAGTTGGCGTGCCGAGGTGTGTCCATCGATGGCTCTGACTGGTCAGCTGCCGCCATCAGTTCAGCTCCAGACGTCATCGCCGCGATTCACCGGGACTATCTGCTAGCAGGGACAGAACTTCTGACTGCGAATACCTTTCGAACCCATGCCCGCAACCTGAAGGCGATAAGGAAAGAGGGCAAAGCAGAGCAATTGACACTTCTAGCAGTGAAACTGGCGAGAGAGGCTGCTGGAGAGACTGCGTGGGTAGCAGGATCTCAGGCCCCGTTAGAGGACTGCTATCGACCAGAACGCACACCTTCGCAGAAAGAGTTGGAAACTGAGCACCATCAGATGGCGGAACATCTTGCAGCAGCCGGGGTTGATGTCATTCTGGCAGAGACCCACCCAACGATTCGTGAAGCTGAGGCAGTCGTCCTCGCAGCTCGGAATGTTGGATTACCGGTGATGGTCAGCTTCGTCTGTGGTCGAGACGGTCGGTTGCTGTCGGGGGAATCTCTGAGTGAAGCTGCCGCAGTGGTCCTGCAGTACGGTCCACTCGCGATCCTGGTGAATTGTCTCCCCGCTGAGAGTGCAGAAGAAGCGGTCCAAGAGCTTGTGAAGGTGGCGGGGAAAACTCCTGTTGGTGTCTATGGCAATGTTGGTTTTTCGGACGCCCAGGGACACTGGACGCAGACCGACGCCCAGAATCCGGCAGTTTACGCCGGTCACGCTGAGATGTGGTTGTCACAGGGGGCAAAGGTCCTTGGAGGGTGTTGTGGCACCACGCCTGAACACATCACCTTACTCCGCCGGCTGATCGAGGCAGAGCGAAATTCTGACGTGCCGAGTAGAGATTGATCGGCACTTTACGCCGACATCGTGCCCGCGAGATGCGGGAATGTCCGAAATCGCAGTCTCTGTCTTCCCGTCGTGAATGGGTTGGGCTAACGTCCCGCTCTTCCTCTCTCGAGATTCTCGAAAAATCCTCAATTCAATAGATACCTTTGTTGGCGTCTGTGTGCCATTCCGCACAAGACGAACCGGCCCGAATGCGGTCTCAATGAAGGTTTCGCAGTTCCTACCTGAGACTTCCCCACGCATGAGCGGTTTCTCACGAAAAACATGGCGAAGCGAGGCAACTCTGTCGGAACAACGACCGGTCAAGGATGACCCGTCGAACGATGTGAGCGTCCCGTTATGTTCCGTCCGATTCCGCTCGTTTCCAGCCCACAACACCGGCTCCATGATGTCTACAGCGACCGAACGACCACACCGCAGCGGACCGGGTGACCACAGTCAGCACGACGGCTTGCGAGGTAAATGGATGAAAGCCATGAAATTGTGTGCGGCCAGGCCACGTGTCGATGAAGGTATCCCACCTGGACGTTCGACATCGAGTAGACCGCTCATCAGCTCGCTGATTTGCGTGGTGTTCTCTCTGGCGTTACTGCCTGCATTCGCATGGGCCGGCGGACCACCTGACACGCTCAATGTTTCCGGTGTTGACTTCGACTACGGTGCCGGGCCGGGGAATGGAGCTGCAGATCCGGATTTTGAAGTGCCTGGAGGGGGATATGGTTTTCTCTCTCGGATTGGCCACATCGCGGGGAGTACGGTCGGTCGTGACGAGTCAATCACGCATATCGGCCTCGCTCCCTACTTGTTTCACGAAGAGACGATGCTGTTCAGTGATCTCCGTCTGTTTCGCACGAACGATGCTCACATTGGCGGGAGCGTGGGTCTGGGCCTCCGGCACTACCTCATTGAACAGGATGCTGTCCTTGGTTTCGCAACCTACTACGACAGCGATGACAGCCGCGGGACGATTTTCAAACAGTTGGGTGTGTCTGCAGAGTTGTTGACCAAGATGTTCGACGTACGGGCCAACGTCTACGTGCCAATCGAGGACACGGAGAAGGTGATCGGGACCAGCATCGTCTCAGGATCAGAGCGGTTTGACGAACACCTGTTGTTGTTCGACCGTCGTACGGACTTTGCTTCGGCGGCCGACGGACAGGATGTGACTGTCAGCACTCCAGTCCCGGGTGAAATCGCGGAGATGTTCAACCTGGAAGTTTCCGCAGGCGGGTATCACTATCAGGCCCGCCAGGGAGGCCTTCCGGATGTTTGGGGTTACAAGCTTCGATCGGATGCTGACGTATTCAAACGTGTTTTGCACATGTTCGTGGAGTTGACGTCCGATCGACAGTTCAACACGCGACTCATCGCCGGGGGCTCGCTGAATTACTATCACGGATTCGAAAACCGCCGTCGTCTGCAGAGTCGACAGTTCTACCGTATGTCGGAATGGGTGCGTCGTAACTACACGGTCGTGACGATCGACGACTTCACCATCGACCCCGGCGAAGTCGCACGAAATCCGGCAACTGGTGACCCGTACTACTTCGCTCATGTTCGAAATATTCCCGGAGCGGATACACCTCCACCAATTCCCGCCTCACAACCTCCGTTCTTCAACTTCCCCGATCCATTTGGTGATGGCACCGTTGATGCTCCGTTCCAGTTCATTCAGGAAGCACAGGCTGATGTCAGAGCATTACCATCGATCCTGCGTGACAACGCAATCGTATATGTCCACGGGGACTCCGAGTTTACAGGCGATGATGCAGTTGTCGTGATGCAAGACGGAGAGGTCTTGCTGGGCGAAGGTGAAGCGGACGGAGTCATTCAGACCCTCCCGGTCCTTGGTTTTGAGAATACTGACGGCGCCACTCTGCCGATTGTCATTCCGAACGGATCGGTCCCCTTGCTCGATATGGCGACGGCGGACGCTGTCACTTTGGCTAGTGGTAACACATTCTCCGGCTTCAACATCACGAATAGCACCGGAAATGGGATGACCATGGATGGCAGCATCGGTGGGACGATCAGCGACGTGACCATCAGTGGAACGGGCGGTGACGGCATCTTCATGACGAACGCGAGCGAGCTCTTTACCTTTGAGAACGTGAGCATCAGTGATACGACCGGAGTCGCATCCCATATCGATGGCGGATCTGCCCTGGTGAGGTACGGAACCGCTGACAACATCCTGACGATCGAGAACGCTTCCAACGAAGCATTGCTTGTGGAGAACACAACCGGTGGATCGGTGATCTTCACCAACGCGATCATCAATGATGGTCCGGGTGGTGCCGGTATCCGATTGCTTAACAACGCAGCCACGATCACTCTGGGTGAAGCCAATATTACGGGAACCGTGTTAAGCAGTGATCCGACCAGCGTTGGAGCCGGCCTGGAAATCACCGGCGCTGCGGCCAACACCACCTTGTTGAAGGATATCACGATCGACGATGCCAGCGGTGTCGGCTTCCTGGTAAAGGATCTTGTCGATGGTGGACGGGTCATTCCATCCGCAAATCTGACCATCCTGAATCGCAACGACGTCGGTGCTGAGTTTGTCAACATCGACGGAATCAGTGACAACGGCGATGGAGTGCTCTTCAGTTCCGATTCCAGCCTGATCATTGGAACTCTCAACACAGCCACCGTCGATCACCCGGCGATTCGGTTCAGTTCCGGTTCGACGGGAACCGTTTCGCTAAACAACTTCTCGATTGCAAACAGTCTGGGTGAGGGCATCCTCATTGGTGATCCCACTGGGGTGAATATCAATGAACCTGGTGCACTCTTCCGCGTACTCGGCGGTGCGATCGGGTCTATCAATGCAACCGGCCTGGACCCCACACCCGGTATCACGGGAGACACGAACCGTGCTGCCATCCTGATTGCCGGTGCTGACGGGATGGAGGACCCCACCGAGGTGAGGTCGCTGGGTACGATCCTCATGAATACGAGAGAAGGCCGCGGGTTACATATCGAGGAGACGACGGGCCTCATCAGCTTCACCGATCTGACTATCAATAACAATGCGGCCACGCCATCCGGTTTCTCAGCACTCTTCATCAATAACACAAGCAGTACGATCTCATTCGGTGGTACTTTCGGACTGGGCAACTTCATCGTGAATGACGCCATTGGCCCCGAACCGGCAGTCGACATCATGAATGTCGTCGCCCCAGGGAGTGTGAGGTTCAATTCGCTCAACATCATCGATGCCTCAGGCACGACCGGACTGGAGGTCACGGATACCTCAAGTCTGTTTGTGAATACCGGAGTGATCAACGTCGCGACCGGACAGGCCATCGACATTGAAAACACCGAGATTGATGTAACCTTCCAGAGCGTCAGTTCCAGCAACAGCCCGACATTCGGGATGCGGGTTGTCAACAGCCCCGGAAGTTTCACAATCACCGGTCTCAACAGTGGTACTTTTGTATTAGGCACGCCCGTTCCCGTGACGTCGAGCGGTGGCGAAATCTCCGGAGCAGCGATTGCCGGGGCTCTGTTTGATTTCAACAACATCGTGAATGTGGATGGGAACATCGTTGACTTGCAGGGTCAGGATTACACAGACAACCTGGTGGGCATCCAGGTCCAGAACATGGACGCGAACGCCAATGATTTGCTTCGCCTGAGCACGATGCAGTTCATCGATCAAATTGATCAAAGCGTGATCGCGACGGATGTGCGGAACATCCTGATCTTCAACTCGGTCTTCACCGACGGTGTCCTGTCGACAACGTTATTGGATGATCAGTACATCGACCTGCGGTTGGCCAATAATCCGAACAACGTACTCGACGATCCGCTCAATACGCTTGATCCAGACTTCGTGACTCATCAATGGATCATTCGGGCCAACCTGTTCGATGACGCAAATCCGCTCGGACCAAGTGACGGCATCCTCGTGCGTACTGTGGACGCAGCAGCCACGGATGCCAGCCTGGAGTTCAGATTTGATGGAGGGAACCTCTTTACAAGTTTCGATCGGACAGAAGCACTAAACTTTAGACCTTCAGCATTACGCGTGGACTGGGACGGATTCCTGTTTGCGGACGTTCGTGACAACGTCGTGAACATGAGCGGTCTGGACGGTCAGATCGGGTTTAACTTCATCACGGAAGGCAATGAAACGACGTCTGAAATCGGAGTTGTCAGCAACACGATTACAGGTGGCAACGGAATCGACACAGAGAACACAACCGCAATCCGGTTTGATCTCACAGGACCGAACACTGTCCTGGTGGACAACAACCTCATTGATATCCAGACAACTCCTGACGATCCGAACGACAACATCACCACGAGCGTTGGTGTGTCGAATCAGGGAATTGAGTTCCGCAGCGCGGGAGGAAGAACAAATACGTCGCTACGCAGCAACATCATCCTGATGGACGCAGGGACAGCTGTTGACGTCAGACGACTCTCCACGCCCGTCCCGGGAGTCACGTCGGTCTTTGAATACGACAACAATATCGTCGGGACGGATGGGACGATCCGTACCGATCTAATTCCCGCGCAAACTCGATTCCCCGATTTTGGACTGATCTTCACCCAAGTCACTGGCCCACTGTTCATACGTGGCAACAACAACGAAACCTTTCTCCAATTCGTAAACGGAATTGTTCCGGACAACAATGTCTTCAGTCTGAATCCTCAGGGATCGGCAACCGGGTTTATTGAAATCAACAACACCAACTACCAATAACGGTCATGAACCTTTGCATCGTCCGCGTGTCTCGATTGTTGACACCGCTATCGTGCGAGTGTAGAAGAGAGGTACGGGCCCCCATCGTCTAGAGGCCCAGGACATTGGATTCTCAGTCCAAAGACAGGGGTTCAAATCCCCTTGGGGGTACTTGGCGGTCGAACCGTCCGAAGCTCGACCTGCAAACAGGAAAATACCCCGGTTGTTCCCAACAGCCGGGGTGTTTGATTTCCACTCTTAACCGAACAGGATCTCTCCCATGTTCCGCTTATAGTCCTCGACTCCCGGTTGGCCGTACGGGTTGATGCCAATCAACCGACCCTCGACGACAGTGGCCAGCATCAGCATTTGCAGGAGTTGACCGAGCGTGTGGGCATCGAGTCGAGAGAGATGCAGATCCGCGGTGGGTCGTTTGTCGTCCGCATAAGCCTTATTGGTGCCTTGAATGGCAGCAGCCAACAGTGAAGGAACTCCGCGTCCTGCAAGGCGATTGAGCTGATCTTGATCAAGCGATTCCGGGACATGCGGCAACTCGACCGGATTCGTTGAGGGAGAACCGATGATGACGTTGGTGATCAGCTTGTCGCGGGATCCCTGCTGATGTTGCTGGCCACGACTGTGCAGATCACGTGTGTTTACCCCCGTGATTGGGGTCGCCCCGCGCTCGTGTTTGCCCAGGCTTTCGGACAGGAGTTGATCATACCACAGCCCGACAGCTTCCAGACGGTTGCCCCACGTGGAGAGAACCCGGATGTTCATGCCTCGGTCCCGTTCCAGGAGATGGCAGGTGGCGACATAGTCGAGGACAGGGTTCTCCCCAATCGGAGCACTGCGGAAGAGTTCCGTCATCTCGGCTGCCCCCTGGAGGATTTGACGAACATCCATTCCCAAGACAGCAGCCGGGTAGAGTCCGACCGGAGTGAAGACCGAGTATCGCCCTCCAATGCCATCCGGCACGGGGAAGATGTCCTTGTATCCGCGTTCATTTGAGAATTGCCGCAGTTTGCCTTCTTCACCCGTGATGGGGACCACGAGTTTTCTGCTGCGTTTGGCATCCGCCCCGTAGAACTCTTCGAGAGCCTGCCGGAAGATACGGAACGCCGCTGCCGTCTCAAGGGTGCCGCCCGATTTGCTGATGACGACGATCCCCCAGCGATGCTTGAGTTTTTCCGGATCACGACAACGAAGTTTCAGCAACTCCAGCAAACCTGCGACAGTGTCGTTGTCGAGGTTGTTTCCCTCGTAATACAGACGAGGCACATTGCCCCGGTCCTCTCGGTTGAGTTCGTTGTGATAGGGATGACACAGGCCTTCAAAAAGTGCCCGCAGTCCCATGTAGGACCCGCCGATACCCAGCAGCACGAGTCGATCGATGTCGTCCCGCAACCGCTCAGCGGATGCAATCATCGTGTCGAGTTCGGGTGAGCCGAGCAGTTGCTCAGGGTAGGGAATAAACCCTGCATCGAGTGGTTGTTTGTCCTTGGGAATGTCCTCTGAAGCCATCAGATCGACGTCGGCCAGGGTCTCTGCTCTCGCAGCCTGTAACGGCTCAATGAGAGCATCCCAGGCGGAGTCGTCGATCAGTTTTCTTGCAGCGGTCGGGTCGTATCGCAGGTTGCTCATTTTTGCTCCAAGGTTGAAGGCTGTTTCGCACTCGATACATCAGGAAGTTGGTGGGGTGATGCCGAAGTCCTCGATCGTCAGCAGTGATCGGAACGGCAAATTTCGCGCCGCAAAGTTCTCCGCCCCTCCCTCCATGCGATCCACGATGCCGACCATCTGAACGACCTTGCAGCCGAACTCCTCAATCCGGTCGACCGACAGGAGAGCACTTCCGCCCGTCGTTACGACATCGTCAATCACCACAACTCTGTCGCCGGGTTGCACCGGTCCCTCGACAAACCGGTTGGTTCCATGCCCCTTGGCTTCCTTGCGGACCAGAACACCTTGCATTTCGCGTCCTTGCTCCGCAGCCACGGCCAGCACGGCTCCGATGATCGGGTCCGCGCCAATCGACATCCCCCCGATCGCTGAGAACTCGACGTCAGCGAGCAATTCCAGCAATCCCTCGGCGACAAGTCTCAGCCCCTGAGCGTCCAGCGAAATCTGCTTACCATCGAGGTAGTAGGTCGCTTTTTTCCCGGAAGCGAGGGTGAAATCGCCGAACTTCAAAGCTCGTTTCTGGAAGAGGTCAATCAGTTTCTGTCGGTCGTACATCCGGTGCCTCTTGGAGTTGTGGCCATCATGGACTGTGATCTTCTGCTGCTCATGGTAGCCATTCGAGGGCGGGATGGAATCGAGTCAAGGGGTAATCTAATTTTACGTTCTTTGAAGGCACATATTGCCTGACTTGCCAAGACGGTGAAATCGTTAAAGTCGTTGAAGGGAGAATGTCGATTCAACTGTCAACCCGCAGAGATACTCAACAGGAACCGGGGCGACAGCCCTTGTTCGCCGATTGCTTTTCCTTCACAGGTTGACAAGATGCGTCCAACACTCCGACTTTTTACTGAGGATGACTCCGCTGCCGGTCACGTGCCGCTGGTGACGATGAGTCTGGGCGAGTTCTGTCAAATCCTCGGGGATGCAAAGGATACTGATCGAACCTGGATTCAGGATTTTGCTGACGACGAAATTCAGGTTCCAGTGGATCTGTATGAAGTGCTGCACGCTTATGCGCACATGAGGGCCGCCGCTTAGCGGTTCGCCCTTCTGCGCGATATGCTCATTCAATGAGCACGGTTCCAATCGACAATAGACTTCGCCGGGACGCCATCGCCATCTGGCAGGCAGGAGTCGATGCCGTCAACGCTCAGCGACTCGTCAAATCGGTCGTTCGCATCAAGGGCAACACTCTGTCGATTGCTGGAGAGCAATGGGCAATTGACCGTGTCGGTCGGATCGCCGTCGTGGGGGGCGGCAAAGCGGGCGCTGGAATGGCTGCTGGTTTTGAGCAGGCCGTGGGAGACGACTTCCTCACGAGCAAAGTCACGGGCTGGGTCAATGTCCCGGCGGACTGTGTTCGTCCGCTCAAGCAACTTCATTTGCACCCAGCCCGCCCCGCAGGGCTCAATGAGCCGACAGAAGAGGGAGTCCTCGGCGCTGAAAAGATCTTAAAAATCGTCTCACAACTCTCGCGGGAAGATGTTTGTATCGTGCTCCTCTCGGGCGGAGGAAGTGCGTTACTGCCGGCACCTGTTGGGGGCGTATCGCTCAGCGACAAGCAAGTCGTCACACGGGGACTGATGCAGGCAGGGGCATCGATCGACGAATTAAACTGCGTCCGTAAGCACCTCTCGCGTATCAAAGGAGGACGACTGGCTCAGGCTTGCACTGCCGGGACGATAATCACGCTCATCATCTCAGACGTGATCGGCGATCCGCTGGATGTGATTGCGTCTGGCCCAACTGTCGCTGATTCCACGACCGCTGCCGATGCACTGGCAGTCCTGCAGAAGTTCGTACCAAGTATGCCGGACGTTCCCGCGAACATCTTCGAACATCTGAAGGAAGCGGCACAAAACGAAGACGTTTCCGATCAGCCCATTCAGTCTTCGGTCCGGAATGTAATCATCGGCAACATCGACGTTGCCATATCTGCTGCCGCACACGAGGCCGCACAACGGGGGTATGACGTCGAATCACTGGGAGGAAAGAATGCAGGGATCGCCCGTGAAGTGGGCATGGACCTTGCAGAGCGATGTCTCAGGAATCGCAACGAGGGAAAGGGACCTCGATGCATGCTCAGCGGAGGAGAACCGGTTGTGCGACTTGTCGCCACCGATTCGCCTCGTCTGGGGGGGCGGAATCAGGAACTGGTCCTGTCAGCTGCGGAACGTCTCTGGAAGGAAGACGCGAGTAATCTCGTGATTCTTTCCGGCGGGACTGATGGTGAGGACGGACCTACGGATGCAGCAGGAGCTTTCGTGGATGCGAGCGTTCTGAGCACCGCGCATAAGCTGGGAATCAATCCGAGTGACTATCTGGCGATCAACAATTCCTATCCGTTCTTCGCGTCCACGCATGGCCATCTGACAACAGGTCCCACACACACGAATGTCATGGACCTCCGTGTCTGCCTGACTGGTTGAGTGATGACGGGTTCACTGCCATGTGGGTTGCATCTTCGATGCGTCGCTCAACGATACGATCTGCCAATGTTGAGGCATCGTTAATCGAGTGTGATCATCAACCAGCCGTTATTGAGGACGACTTGGCGGACGGTCAAACGGGTGGGGGTCATCTCGGGGAGGTTGAGGTCGACTGTCGTTGGCAGACTCACTGCATGCAGGCGTTGGGTGATCTGTTGCTGAATGATCGGGCGGGCGAGGTCAGCGAGGGGGCCGGTGTCTTCCGGGAGAGTGGCTGTGACGGTTACGTCGCTCGGTTCGAGTGCGATCTGTCCGACCGTCTGTGAGACGTTATAGGGGATTTCTATTCGCTGCGTCGGAACCTCGGGAGTCAGCTTGGGGCGAAAGCCGGCTCGTGCGGTGACGAGTGCGCGCCCGTCCTCAAAACGAATCGACAGCGGCTGGTCTTCAGCCAACAGCACAGTCGCAAATTCGGCCTCCGATGAGTCGCCTACGTCCAGCGATGCGGGATCAAACGACTGGTTTTCGATCGTCTGCAGCAGGATCTCGATCAGACGATCAATCAGCTTGTCGGGAATCTCCTGGCCTCCGAGTGGGAGAGAGGCGAGGACGTGATTCACCAGATCTTCGTGCAGTGCAATCGTAATCGACTCACCAGCCGTGACCTCGGGGAATGTGGACGATGTTGTGACAGGATCTTCTTCCGACGGCAGAAACAAGGGCTCCTGCAGATTCTCGAAGGCAACCTCATCCACATCGCCAAGTATGCCTTGACCGAGCATTGCAGGAGGACGAGGCAGCTTGATTTGATAGAGCAATTGATCACTGGTCGTGCTGAGCGACTGCTGGTCGGCAGAGAGATCGATCCACTGCAGGAGGGCGGGCACATACTGGGCCAGCTTGCGGTTCGCCTCTGAAAGTTTCCGATCGACTTCATCATTGAACCGTGGAGCAGCCTGCCGGGTGAGCATTTGGGAGGCGATCTGTTCGGCTTGCGGTCGGCGACGCTCGGCTTCCGTGAGAGCGATTGAGCGGGCGATGTCGCCGACGACAGGGACACCCGACACAAACGTCGTCGCTCCGCGATAGGAGATTCGCGGCACGACCCAGGCCGCTGGGGAACGGGTGGTGAAGGTCATCCCATCAAAGTCGATCTGCTTCTCCATCTGAAATTGATGGGCTCCCTGAGACTGCACCTGAGCCTGTTGAGTGACCCCCACGGTTCGCTCGGAGACGTTCCCTGTGAGTCGCAAGACGAACCGTGCCCGATCGAGACACGGTTGCAGATCAACGGTCGTATGTGTCAGCGTGAACTGTTCACCGAACACGTCTGCCCCAAGGATGCACTCACGCACGGGCCCCGCGTTGGTGTCATCACGAGAGATCAGCTTTGCCAGAAACGCTTCAGTCACCGTCACCCGCAACTGTCCCTCTGCGGGAGGAAGGACAGTTTCCGACTCTTCGACCTGCTCGATGATCGTCGACGGAGGATAGAACGTGGTCATCTGCTGTGAGGGCATCACCCAAACGGGGCCATTCACAACGGGCGGAGGCGGGGACACCCACACGACAGGCGGCGGAGGCGCCATCCATGTGCGGTGAACGTACATTTGGGCGACGAGTTCGCCAGGCGATGACGTCAGCCCCCAAGCCATGACGGTCGTCAACATGACCCGAGCGGCACCAGGATGTTTGTCAGAATAACATGGCATGACAGAATTCCTTTGTCATTGTGCCATTTCGCAGGCGTCCTCCGGGAAGGAGTTTTCAGATCTTGGCGTGACTCGTCGAAACTCGCGGCGGACGCGTGATTTGGCCAAGAGCTGACGGTTGTGAGGTTTGCGATCACTCCTACAATCACAGGCCTGCATTCAGTTGACTCAGCATGACGTCTCACCATCTTTCCGTCATGTGAGGCAAGGATCTGACAGACGCAACCCGCATTCCAATCCCAGCGAATCCATCTCAGTGACGCATCAGGCAGACTTTGACGGTGAGTATCCCTTTGCGGGACAGGTTCTCGACGTCGATGGACATGCGTACCACTACGTTGACGAAGGCACCGGCCCAGTTTTGCTTTTTGTGCACGGTAACCCGACGTGGAGCTTTGCCTGGCGGAACTTCATCAAGGCCCTCTCACCGAACTATCGATGCGTGGCGGTCGATCACATCGGCTGCGGGCGTTCGGACAAGCCACAGGATTACGAGTACACGCTGGCAAATCATATCGCGAACCTCACGCGGTTGATAGAACATCTCGATCTGCGGGAGATCACCCTCGTCGGGCATGACTGGGGCGGCTGCATCGGGATGGGAGCCGCGGTTGAAGTCCCGGAACGATTCTCACGGTTTGTGTTGGCGAATACGGCTGCGTTCCGATCACGAGCGATTCCTTTGAGGATCGCCGTCTGCCGTATTCCATTTTTAGGAGCATTGGCGGTGCGTGGGTTGAACGGCTTCGCGAGAGCAGCCATCACGATGGCTGTGCGAAAGCATGAGCGAATGACGCCCGCAATCCGTGACGGATATCTCGCTCCATACGACTCGTGGACCAACCGGATCGCGACCCATGAGTTCGTCCGTGACATTCCTCTCAATTCCTCACACCGCAGCTATTCTACCTTAACGGGAATCGAGGAAAACTTGTCGCAGTTTGCGCAGTTTCCAATCCTGTTCAT
Source organism: Planctomycetaceae bacterium (assembly GCA_020426325.1). Taxonomy (GTDB): domain Bacteria; phylum Planctomycetota; class Planctomycetia; order Planctomycetales; family Planctomycetaceae; genus JAHBXU01. The sequence continues at coordinate 82,402 of JAGQQG010000003.1, forward strand.
GTGGGGTGACCGCGACTGGTGTTTCACCACAGAATTTCTTGCGGAATGGGAAAAGCGGTATCCCAATGCCGAAGTGACCCATTTTCCCGATGCCTCGCATTATGTGTTTGAAGATGCTTGTGAGGAAATGATCGAACGTCTGGAGATGTTCCTCACGTCGAGTCCCGCAATACCCCGATGAAACCACAATAGTCTGAACTTCGAGACTGCTCGCGCTGGCATTACGCACCGAGTTCAACAGATTCGGGCATTGGGGGAGACAAGGATGTCGATCGAATTTGATGCGGTGATCCTCGGGGGCGGACCCGCTGGGTCGACGGTTGCGACGCTGCTGGCCCAGGCTGGTAAACGGGTGGTGGTCTTGGAGAAGGAACATTTTCCAAGGTATCACATTGGAGAATCCTTATTGCCGGCGACTGTCAGCATCTTTGAGCGACTCGGGGTCCACGACGCCGTCCGCAAGACATCGGTCCTGAAGCCGGGCGGCAAATGGCTGTATGGCTCCCACGAAGTTCCGGGGGACTTCACCCGATACGATGACCAGGCGTCGTTTCAGCGAACTCCTTACTCCTATCTCGTTGATCGTGAGGTCTTTGACAAGATCCTGCTCGATCGCTCGGCCGAGTGTGGCGCAGACGTCCGCTATGGGCATGAGGTCGTCGACCTGATTCAGGAGGCGGGACGCGTCACGGGTGTTGTTGCTGTTGATGACGTCGGAAACAGAGCAGAGTACCGAGGTCGACTCGTCATCGATGCAACGGGCCTTGGAGCGGTCATTGGGAGACGACTCAAACTCAGACAGCCCACCGTCAATCAACGGATGGGGATCTATGCCCAGTATCGCGCCGAACCCATCCATCGTGACGCGATCGATGGCTGGTTTGTCGGCCAGATGTTCTACGATGGCTGGACATGGCTGATCAACCTGCCGGATGACACGATCTCCGTCGGGGTGGTCTTGCCCGTCGAACGCTTCCGAAAGATTAACTCTTCTCCGGAGGAACTGCTTGAGCGGATGGTCCGTGAGAATGACCTGCTCAAGAACGGGATGACACCCAATCCCGTGCGTGTGTCGGAAGTCCGCGTGACCGGCAACATGGGGAATTCATCGAAGCAACTGGCTGGCGAGGGCTGGGTGATGGTGGGGGATGCTGGATTCTTCATTGACCCCTGTTACTCCTCGGGAGTTCATGTGGCCATGGAATCCGCGACGATGGTGGCTGATCTCCTCCTGCAGCAGCCGGACGGTGTCGTCATTCCCGCGACCGCCTTTCGTCAGTACGAATCCAAGCTCCGAAAACATGAGAAGTATGTCACGCGCATGGTCGAGGCGTTCTACATGGCCAGCCGCAACACAACGTTGCAGAAGGTCATCGTCACGATGCAGGACAGTTTTTTGAAATCGATGAGGCGAAAGTTTGTCACCTTCGTGGGGGGCGACTTCTCGAAGAACTCGGCTTACATCACTCGGGTGTATCTCTATTCCAAATTCATCAGCTGGTTGTTCCCCAACAACACCACTCTGCCAGAGAACCGACCTGATTACCTCGTCAATCCTGTCGTTCCATTTGTCCCTCCGACCAACATCGAAGATCGAGAGATCCGGAAGGCCGCTTGAGACGCTGATCGTTTGAGGTCATGATATTCGCCGCACCTTGGCCGCCTTGAGCAGCCGAGGTGTTTCTATTGGTGACTGTCAGCTTGGCAGCCCCAGGTGTCTGCCAGAATTGAATGTGTGTCCTAAGACGCATCCGGGAAACACGTTGCGAGACACCATTGACTTGGCACGGTGCTTGCATTGTGTCTGTTCATCGAGTGGAGCGTCTGCCATCACGGCCCTCCCTCGTCGACTCGCGACTGATGTCGCTGAGTGACAATACAGACACATATCGTTGATGCAGGTTGAGGAGAAGCCGTGTCCAAACTGTTGAGTTTTGACGAAGACGCTCGGAAACAACTGCTGGAAGGGGTCTCGAAGCTGTCGCGAGCCGTCAGCAGCACCCTTGGACCGCGAGGTCGTACAGCGGTTCTGGATAAGGGTTGGGGTTCGCCCAAGGTGACGAAGGACGGTGTGACCGTCGCTGAAGACATTGAATTAGAAGACCCGTTTGAAAACTGTGCTGTTCAACTGGTCAAGGAAGCCGCCTCGAAGACAGGTGACATCGCTGGTGACGGGACAACGACCGCAACGGTGCTTGCAGAGGCACTGTTTCGCGACGGCCTGCGTTTCATTGCCGGTGGGGCCGACCCCATGTCGCTCAGCCGCGGTGTGCATAAGGCAGTGGAAGCAGTTGTCGAGCAATTGGCCAAACTGTCGAAGCCAGTCGATGCCAAGGACAAGAAGGCTATCGAAACGGTCGCCACAATCGCCGGTAACAACGACAAGGAAATCGGCAAGACCCTTGCTGACGCCCTCATGAAGGTTGGCAAGGATGGCGTGATCACGGTCGAGGAAGGCCGGGGCGTGCAGACGGAAGTCGAACTCGTTGAGGGTATGCAGTTCGAGCGAGGATATCTTTCGCCGCACTTCGTCACGAACGAGGATGACCAGACGGTCGAGTTGGATGACTGTCGTATCCTGATTCACGAAGAAAAGATCTCCAACGCCAGGGACCTTGTGCCTTTGCTTGAACAGGTCTCGCAGGATGGCTCTCCGCTGTTGATCATCGCGGAGGACATTGAGGGTGAAGCCCTTGCCACTCTGGTGGTCAACAAGTTGCGAGGCATCCTCAAAGTGGCTGCCGTGAAGGCTCCGGGGTACGGCGATCGTCGCAAGGCCATGCTTCAGGATCTGGCGATCCTCACGGGTGGCAAGGCGATCTTCAAGGATCTCGGTGAGAAGCTTGAGAACGTGCAACTGCCCGAATTGGGGCGAGCCAAAAAAATCCGGATCGATGCCGACAAAACAGTGGTCGTCCAAGGCAACGGTTCGAAGGACGCGATTTCCGGCCGTGCCGAGCAGATTCGGCAGGAAATCGAGAAGACCGACAGCGACTACGATCGCGAGAAATTGCAGGAGCGTCTCGCCAAGCTCGCAGGTGGTGTTGCTCAGATCAACGTTGGGGCTGTCACCGAAACCGCGATGAAGGAGCGGAAGGATCTCATCGACGACGCTCTCGCTGCAACGCGAGCAGCTGTCGAAGAGGGGGTCGTTCCGGGCGGCGGCGTTGCCCTGCTGCGATGTGCGGAAGGTCTGAAGAAGCTCAAGCTCGAAGGTGATGAAGCCCTCGGCGTGCAGCTCATTCAGAAGGTTGTGGAGATGCCGCTCCGCAAGATTGCAGAGAATGCTGGTCTTGATGGTGCAGTCGTCGCCAACACGGTTCGCAAGAACAAGGAAAAAGCCTTCGGCTACGATGCCTTGAATGACGCCTACGGCGACATGTTCGACGCAGGGGTGGTCGACCCGACCAAAGTTGTGCGAACGGCTCTGCAGAATGCGGCCAGCGTCGCCTGCCTGCTGATGACGACCGATTCCATTATCGTCGAGGAACCGAAAGAGGCTGAAGACGACCATCACCATGACGACCACCACGACATGGGTGGGATGGGAGGCATGGGAGGCGGTATGCCAGGCATGGGTGGCATGCCCGGTATGGGCTTCTGAGTAAGCTCTCAGCGGTCGGCAGTCAGCTGTCGACCGCAGAACGACGACGGTTTCATACAACTGACTGCTGTCGCTGAATACTGACAGCTCAAAACAGACAACATTCAAATACAACGGAGAATTGATAGATGACCCTTAACCCTCTCGATGATCGTGTCGTTGTCCAACCCCTCGAAGCTGAAGAGACCACCGCTGGTGGGATCGTGCTGCCGGACGCCGCTCGTGAGAAGCAGCAGCGTGGCAAGGTGCTCGCCGTCGGTCCGGGCCGGTTGCTCGACAGTGGCGAGCGGTGTGCCGTCTCGGTCAGCGTCGGAGACGAAGTTCTCTTCGGCAAGTACGGCGGAACCGAAATCGAAGTCGATGGCAAGGACGTCAAGATCCTCCGCGAGAGTGACATCCTGGCCAAGGTGGAGGGTTGAAGGTTGATGGTTGAGAGTTGATCAACATGATTACTCTCAACGATCGCCAACGATTCTCGACCGACACTGAGCGAAGCTGAGGCCGAAACGGCCCACCCTCAACCCTGAACCATAGACGATCAACCAATCATGGCTAAACAACTTCTTTTCGACGATCGTGCCCGGCTCAAGCTGCAGAAGGGCATCAACAAGCTGGCGGATGCCGTCGCTGTGACGATGGGGCCGACCGGTCGAAACGTGATCATCGACAAATCCTTCGGGAATCCCGTCGTCACCAAGGACGGCGTCACGGTCTCGAAGGAGGTCGAACTGGAAGACCCCTATGAGCACATGGGGGCCAAGCTTGTCAACGAAGTCGCGACCAAAACCAGCGACATCGCCGGCGACGGAACGACGACCGCAACCGTGCTCGCCCGCAGCATCTTCGAGGAAGGCCTGCGTGGGATCACGCTGGGTGCCAACCCGATGATCGTGCGACGCGGCATCGAGAAGGCGACCGACGCGGCTGTCGAGTTCCTCGAAGGACTCGCCAAGCCTGTCTCCGACAAGCAGGAGATTCAACAGGTCGGTGCCATCTCCGCCAACAACGATAACGAAGTTGGCCAGCTCATCGCTGATGCGATGGAGCAGGTGGGTCGCGACGGTGTCATCACTGTCGAAGAAGGTAAGTCAAATGAGACGACGCTGACACTCGCTGAAGGCATGCAGTTCGACAAGGGGTACATCTCCCCTTACTTCGTCAACGAGCCGGAAAGCATGAAGTGCGTTCTGGAGAACTGCTACATCCTGCTGTTTGAGAAGAAGGTTTCGAACCTGCGTGAGTTCGTCCCCCTGCTGGAGAAGATCTCACAGTCTGGCAAGCCGTTGCTCGTGATTGCTGAAGACGTCGAAGGGGAAGCTCTCACCGCGATGGTCGTGAACCGATTGCGGGGCATCCTCAACGTTTGCGCAGTCAAGGCTCCCGGTTTTGGCGATCGTCGCAAGGCGATGCTGCACGACATGGCTGTCCTCACCGGCGGAACGATGATCTCGGAAGACCTCGGCATCAAGCTCGACGCCGTCGAACTGTCGCACCTGGGGCGTGCCAAGAAGGTTGAGATCGACAAGGACTCCTGCACCATCATCGACGGAGCGGGTGACGAGAAGGAGATCCAAAAGCGCGTGCAGCAGATCCGCACGCACATCGAGAATACCGACTCGGACTACGACCGTGAGAAGTTCCAGGAGCGTCTCGCCAAGATGACCGGCGGCGTTGCGATCATCTCCGTCGGTGCTGCCACCGAAGCCGAGATGAAGCAGACCAAGGCTCGTATGGAAGACGCCCTGCACGCCACCCGGGCAGCTGTCGAAGAAGGCATCCTCCCCGGCGGTGGTGTCGCTCTGCTGCGATGCATCGAAGCCGTTCGGGAAGTGAAAGGCAAAGGCGACGAGAAGATCGGAATCGAGATCATCGCCCGTGCACTCGAAGCCCCCATCCGCCAGATCGCAAACAACTGCGGCGAAGACGGCTCGGTCGTCGCGGACGAGGTCAAGCAAAAGGCCAAGAACATCGGCTTTAATGCTGTGACGGAAGAGTATGTCGACATGTTCAAAGCGGGCATCATCGACCCGGCCAAGGTCGTCAAGAACGCCCTCCGCAATGCGGCCAGTATCGCAGGGTTGATGCTCACGACTGACGTCCTTGTCACCCGCACGGACGAAGTGGACGGCAAAGGCAAGAAGCCCGTCGTCGAGGGAGCGATCCGGTAAAGGAGTTTATGGTTGATGGTGTATGGTTTATCGACTGTTTGACGACGATCAACTGGCTCGATCAACCATCAACCATTTGATGATACGCCTCGGATGAGGCCCACGAGCCACCCTCCCCGGTGGCTCGTTTCATGTTCCATCCATGAAAGGGTTGATTTCAACGCGGAGGCGAGGAGATCACGCGGAGTAACGCAGAGAGGAAGAGTTGTGGACGCTCAGAAATACGTTGAACATCTCCGCAAAAATGGCGGGATCATTCGCCTTGCTCATTTCGACGAGAACGGCTGGTGTAACGGTCGCGGCCAGGCGATCGTGATCGACCGCAAGGAGTCCATCGCGATGATGCTGGAGACCTGTGGCCGCGCAAGCATCACCAACATCACCACAGGCAGCATCGTCAAGTTTCAGCCCCAGGACAATGGCGAACCAAAGATCATTGGGGAACCGGCATCTTTGACTTGAGGAAAATCAGGAACACTTATCTTCGCTAATTTCCACTCATCGCTTTCAAACACCAGGAAGCAATTCGTGTTGATGAGTGCGAATGAGTGTTCCCCAAAACTCTGATCAGTCGTTGAACTCAACCCACCGCAGCAGAAATGCCTACGATGGCCTCAAAACGTGACTACTACGAAATCCTTGGCGTGGAGAAGGATGCTGGGGCTGTTGAGATCAAGAAGTCCTACAAGAAACTTGCGCTGGCGAACCATCCGGACCGGAACCCGGGGGATGACGGGGCCGTCGAACGCTTCAAGGAGGCGGCTGAGGCTTATGAGGTGCTCAGTGATCCGGATAAGCGTGCCCGTTATGATCGCTACGGCCATGCGGGCGTGCAGGGGGCAGCCGGTCGGAGCGGGGCACAGTTCCATGACATCGGCGACATCTTCGAGCAGTTCGGCGACATTTTTGAAGGCTTCGGATTCTTTGGAAATCGCCCGAGAGGCGGTGGGGCCGGACCTCGTCGCGGTTCGCATCTGCGGTCTTCGCTGACGATTACACTCGTCGACGCAGCCTTGGGAGTTGAACGGGAAGTGACCGTCAAGCGGTCGAAGGCATGCAGCACCTGTGGTGGCACGGGGGCCGAGCCGGGCACGGTCGCAGAGGCGTGCGACTACTGCGGCGGACACGGTCAGGTGGTCCAGGCACAGGGCTTCTTCCGCGTGCAAACGACCTGCCCGGCCTGTCGCGGGGCGGGACATGTGATCCGCAACAAATGCAAGACCTGCGGCGGCACTGGTCGCGAAGCAGACACCGTGACACTCGACGTGAAAGTTCCGGCGGGCGTTGATACGGGCATGCAGCTCTGCCTGCGGGGTGAAGGTGAACCGGGCCAGAACGGCGGACCGCGAGGCGATCTGTTCGTCGATGTCCGGGTCGAAGACCATCCTCTCTTCCAGCGAGAGGGGACACACCTCATGTGCCGGGCGCCGATCACTTATACTCAGGCTGTGCTGGGAACAACTCTCGAAGTCCCACTCATTCAGGGAACCGATCACCTGGACATCCCCGCAGGGACTCAGCCGGGAGAAGTCTTCCGTCTGCGTGGACAAGGGATGCCTGACCCGCACGGCGGCCGCGCGGGTGATCTCCACGTCGAGATCCAATTGGAAGTCCCGAAGAAACTGGAACCGGATCACGAGGAACTGCTTCGGCAACTTGCTGAGCACGAGAAGAAACAGGTCAGCCCTCACCAGAAGTCCTGGTTTGAAAAACTGAAGGATCTCGTCACAGGTGAGGATGACGACTGAGTCAACCAGGGAAGTGAACCGCCTTGGCGGCTGATTGAACGACTACATCGAACCAATGAACGAAGAACACCCCACCGATCACGCAAGTCAGATCCCCGGCGACTTTGTCGAAGGGGTTCACGAGTACCCTGCATCTGCATCAGATCAAGTGTCGGCCGCTCAATCCGGCGAGCCGTCTGCAGAGGAGCGAGTGCAGCAGCTTATCGAAGAACGGGATGCTGCCCGAGATCAGACATTGCGTGCTCAGGCGGAGCTTGAGAACTACCGCAAACGGAGTAACCGGGAACGGGACGAAGAGCGACGCTATGCGGCCCTTCCGATCGTGAGAGACCTGCTCCCCGGACTGGACAATCTCCAACGTGCCATCGACGCGGCCCGTCATACGGACGACCTGTCAGCGATGCTCCAGGGTGTGGAGATGGTCTCTGCACAGATCAACGAGGTTCTCATTCGACATGGTGCGGTCCCCATTCTGTCGGTTGGCGAACCCTTTGATCCGAACAAACACGAAGCGATCCAGCAGATGCCCTCGGCTGACCATCCTCCGATGACAGTCCTGGACGAGGTCGAACGCGGATACACCCTCAACGACCGTGTTATCCGCCCCAGCAAGGTGATCGTTTCCGTGACTCCACCCGCAGGGTAAGTGCCAGAAGGCAGATACCAAAAGACAAAAGTTCCTTCCCCGAGATCCTTTCGATGCCCACTTACGATTACAAATGCAAAAAGTGTGACCACACCTGGGAGCTCTTTCAGGCGATCACGGCAAAGCCGATCAAGAAGTGCCCTGAGTGTGGCAAGCAATCCGCGGTTCGCGTGATCGGCCCGGGAGCCGGCATCATCTTCAAGGGAACCGGTTTCTATCAGACTGACTACCGCAGCGACTCCTACAAGAAGGGAGCCGAAGCCGCCAAGAACGCGACCGAGTCCACCACCAAGTCCGACAGCGGCGGCGACAAGAAGCCGGCCACCAGCAGTGAGTCGAAGTCCAGCGATTAACTGGTGTGTTTAGCCGCACATTTCAAAGGTGCGGCTGAACGCGACGGGCGGGTTGACAGCGACTGCCGGATCACGTTTGATGCGGTCAAAGGAGCCAGACCATGATTCGCCCGCAGACCTGTCCGATTTGTGATACCGAACTCGCCACGAACGCGGCGACGATGTCCCCGTTATTCCCCTTTTGCTCCCAGCGATGCAAACTGATCGACCTGCACCGCTGGACTGAAGGCAAATACTCCGTCGTCGAACCGCTGACTCCCGAGCGGATGATGGAAGAATTGATCAAGGATGACCCGGAGTCGTTTGAATAGGGGGCAGTTCAATTAGACTCAAGGAGGCACGATGTTCGACTGGCTCTGGCGCAACACGCTCTTGTCCATCTCTGAGGAAGAAAGATCATGGATTGATTATCGCTTCGACTGGCTGATCAAAGAATTTGGGTTAGACGATCTTCGAGAGATAACTGTTGTTCTCCCAACAATCGAGTTCTTCCCCAATACCTATGACGGAAGCGATGCCGATGTGCAGAACATTTTACGGATTGTATGCAATACGATGACCGTCGACCGGACACGTGTCAGGCTCCGCTTCTTCGATGACAACACATACGTTGATGGTATCAACAGCGGCGCCAGTGGACTCTATGCAAAGACACGACGTAAAGAAGAGATCTGGCTTTCGACAAGAATTCTTGAAGATCCCATGAAGGTGGTTGCAACTCTATCTCATGAGTTAGCTCATGCTAAACTCATAGGTGAGAAGCGAATCCACCCAAACAATGATCAGGATCACGAAAAATTGACCGATCTGGCTACCGTCTATTTCGGTATGGGAATCTTCACATCCAACTGCGTCCTCCGAGAATCGTATTGGAATGCTGGTCAGATGTCAGGCTGGCAGATGGAGCGAGGTGGATATCTAAGCATGAACGAATTCGGGTACGCTCTGGCCTTATTCTCGCTTGCTCGAAATGAACCCAACGCCGGTTGGCATTGTTTCCTTCGACGGGATGTGAGAGCTTCACTAAAGCAGGGGATTCGGTTTAAGTCGCAGAAGGCAAATCAGATCGGTCAATTACCATGAGAACATCTAATTCGCAAACTGTATTGGTGACTGGTTCCGCGACCGGGGTCGGGCGCGCGTGTGCGGTGCGGTTTGCGAAGCTGGGGTTTGATGTTGTCGTCAACTACTCGAAGAGCGAGGGCGATGCCAAAGAGACGGTGTCACTCGTTGAGGCTGAGGGACAGCGGGCCCTGTTGATTCAGTGCAACGTGCGGAATGACGCAGACGTGCGGAGGATGATCGAACAGATTAACCGTGAGTTCGGTCGGCTCGATGTGCTCGTCAACAATGCAGCGATGACCTACTTCGTCGAGCACGCAGACCTCGAAGCGATGACGGAGGACAAATGGGACGACATTCTCGCGGTCAACGTCAAAGGCCCGTTCTTTGTCACAAGGGCAGCGGTGCCGCTGCTCAAGCAGAGTGACGCGGCAGCCGTCGTGAACGTGAGTTCGACCGCGGGCGTCGCAGGAATCGGGTCGTCGATTGCCTACTGTGCCAGCAAAGGGGCGCTCAATAACCTGACGATGTCCCTCGCCCGTGCACTGGCTCCGGAAATCCGTGTCAACGCCGTCTGCCCTGGTCCGATCGACAGCCGCTGGCTGCTTTCGCAAATGAGCGCGGACAACCTGCAGGCGATGACGAACGACTTCCCCATCCCGCGTCCCGCCCAGCCGGACGACATCGCAGATGCCGTGATCTACCTGGCCACAGGGACGACCCTCACAACCGGACAGCGACTCGTCGTCGACGGCGGTCGTACGATGTAGGCGAGCGGGGGACGTCAGTCCCCTGTCTCTTGCAGAGGACTCGACGGGAGAGTTTACCGCGGAGACGCAGAGGGCGCTGAGTCGTGCGGAGCGTTATCAGAGGTTATCGAGTTTGATCAGGTTGGTTTCAGGATGGATGCGTTCTGCCTCGATACCGAAGATGCTACCGATGGTCTGACGAACTCCGTGGGCAACCTCAAGACTGACAGATGGCTCACAGCGTGCAACAAACTCTTCATCTGAAATCGGAGGAAACTTGTCCTGATACCTCCGAATTGCGTGAGCATGCGATCCCCCCATAACCACCCTAAAGCCAACCACCACAAGAAATAAGGCAACGCATTCAACAAGAAGTCCCATGTTTCCTCCTCACGCCTCTCCGTTCTCCGCGTCTCTGTGTCATTCTGAATCTGAACTGCGAAGTATCGAAGCAATCAGCTGTCACACAGTATCCGTCAATCAGATATTCAACGCTTCTGCAGTTCCTCTGGGATCTGCTTCTTGAGGTCGTCGACTGATGCGCTGACGGTCACGACTTTGCCGTCCTTGCCGACGAGAATCATGGTGGGGACGTTGATAATGCCCATCTCGACTGCGGGGCGTCCTTCGAGTCCGCCTTCCTCGTGGATGTGCGGCCAGGGGATCTTGTACCGTTCGATGTACTGTTTGATCGGCTCGTTCGGTCCGTCGACGTTGACGCCAATGACTTCGAAGCCGTTCGGTCGGTACTGCTGGTACATGGCGAGGATTTGCGGGAGATCTTCTGTGCAGGGTTCACACCATGTGGTCCAGAAGATCACAAGAGTAACCTTGCCTGCGTACTGACGCAGATCGAGTGAGCCTCCTCCGAGGACGTTGCCGGCGAGGTTGAGCGGCTTGCCCACGAGATCGAGACGTCGGAGTGCCCCGATCGCCCGGCTTGCAGGCTGAGCGGTACGATAGTTCTTGGCGAGCACTTCATACCACTGCCGAGCTTCTTTAGTCTTACCGTTGAGTTCAGTGGTCATTGCAAGTTGCAACAGTGCGTCGGGTGTATCCTCAGCTTGAGGGTAGGCCTTCGCGAAGCCTTCGAGTTGTTGCGTCCACCAGGTTTGAAGCTCAGCGACTTCCTTGGTGTCGGAGTTCTTCATGCGGGTGTTGTACTCGGCGAGCAACCGACGAAATGTCGTGTACGGAAGCAGGGGAGAGTTCTTGTCCTGACCGGCGATGCCACTCTCGATCTTCTGGAGTTGGTCGATCCCATTCGGGAAGCCATCCAGATGGGTCGCGGTGGCGATGCCGTCGATCTGCTGACGGAGCCAGATTTCGCGTTGCTCGGCTGTTTCGGCAACCTTGGCTAACTCGCCGAGAAGCTGAGTACGCGAAACGTTGTAGGTTTCAATCTCCCTGCGGGACGATTTGTCATTGGGGGATTTCTGATCCAACTCCTGAAGTTTCTCCAGGAGTTCACGCACTTCTTCAGACAGACCCGTCGATGCCATGGTTTCATTTGACGCACTGACTGTGGGCTGCATCAACAGTCCCCCTGCGGTGATCTGTGTCGACTGCCCCTCCACCGGACGCGGAATGCCGGTCAGCTTCCAGACCTCGCCGATACGGACCATCTCGCCGATCTGCACGAAGCCGGTGTCTTCACCGTTCTTCACCATCGCCATCACGTTCTCATAAACAAGCAGATCATTACTCGCTTTCCCGGACGTGGATGGAATGAGATTGGGCCAGGGCATTGATGTATCGAAACGATCCCACTGCGTTCCACTCGTGAGGACCTTGGAACCATCGAGCACTTTTTTGACTTGTCCCGTGGGGTCGTCGATGCCCGACTGCAACGCCTCTGCGATTTCCTTACTGAACCCGAGACTGCGAATTTCTGCGGGAGTAATCAGCACGGCTGACAATGCTTGAATGTCACCGGCAATCATCGCATTGATTGCTTCACGCGAGGCTTCCTCAGCTGAGATGCGTTTCCACTCGTCGATGCGTCCGTCTTCGTTCGAGTCGATCCCCCAGCGGGAGCCGGCTGTGTTAAACCAGAAACATTGATCAATCTTGCGATTCTCGTTCCCGTCGACATCGCGGAAGACTTCGAGTCCATGTTTAAAGTACCGAAACTGATCAACCACTTTGTTGCCATCGGAGTCGACAAAGCGGCGAATCACTGTCGACTGAGGGCCGTACACGACCCAGGCAGAGCCGTCACCTTCTTTCTCGACTTTGAGTTCGCACTTGGCGATGTCGTCCTTTTCAGGGATCTCGTAGTCAATGCCGGTCTGACTCGGACGATATCCGAGCACCTGCTCTGCTGTGACTCCCTGGGCCATTACCGAGCGGCCCGAAAGACACACTAAGGTCAAGGTGAAAAGCACCAGATTGAGAAACATCCCAGCCCGACTCACAAAGCAACTCATCCGACTGACTCCCGTATTTTTTGAGGGTTTGAGGGGGGCACGAGACCATCCATGTTGGGTTCCGGGGATTCTAGTCAAAATCGGCGAATCGGGTCACGACCAGATTTTGGAGGCTCGACATCGACTGTGTCAAATCGCCTTGCGGCTTGAGATACTGAGTTTTCAGGCATATAAGAGAGTCAATTCCTTGTTCAGCTTCTCTGAGTTTCCTCTTCACTTCCTCGATCGAGAGGCCACTGATGGACTTGCCCAAAGTCGGTACCTCGCATGAAACGACATTTATCGTCGAACCGCAGCACACCATTCCCTTTCCGGGTCTCCCTCCGGTCCTCGCGACACCCTGGATTGTCTGGCACCTGGAAGCGACGGCTTACTACATGCTGCAAACCTCGCTTCCCGAGGACTACATCACCGTCGGCACGCGGATTGAGCTGGACCATCTGGCCCCGACACTCGTCGGCACGGAGGTGACATGCCGCAGCAAGATTGTCAACGTTGATGGAAACGTCATCACGCTGCACGTAGAAGCATCCGATCGATTTGAGGTGCTGACGAAGGGCCTGCATAAACGACACGTTGTTGAAGTCAACCGATTTGCAAAACGACTGGAGTCGAAGTCGTTCGCTGAACACAGTCCTGCCACCCCGTTACCTCCCACAAAGTGAGTCTTCTCATGATCCATGTGATTGCCACCATTCAAGTCGCGGACGGTCGCCGCGACGAGTTCCTGAAGATCTTTCGCGAGCTGATGCCAAAGGTGCATGCAGAGGACGGATGTATCGAGTACGCCCCCGCGATCGACATCGACACGGGTGTTTCCGTGCAGAGCATGAAGGGTGAAAACACCGTCACGATCATGGAGAAGTGGGAATCCGTCGAGAAACTCAAAGCTCATCTCAGTGCTCCACACATGGTGGAATATCGGGACGGAGTTCAGGAACTCGTTCAGGGGGTAACGCTGAATGTCCTCCAACCGGCGTGAGAGGACGTAAGCCAGGCATCTGCGTGTGTCTGTTGAGAGAGGCAACCATGCGATCGATTCTGTTGGCTGCGATCCTATTTGCTGCCGTGCCCTGCTTCGCCGCGAATCGTCCGAACGTGATCCTCGTGGTCACAGACGATCAGGGATACGGCGACATCGCTGCTCATGGCAATGAAATGATCAGGACGCCTAACCTCGATCGCCTGCACGGCGAGAGTGTGCGGCTGACCGACTTTCACGTCGACCCGACCTGTTCGCCCACTCGCTCTGCGCTGATGACCGGCCGCTACTCGACGCGGACCGGCGTGTGGCACACGATCATGGGGCGGTCAATCATGTCACCGGATGAACTGACCTTGGCTGAAGCACTGGCGGCGGGGGGATATCGCACTGGCATGTTCGGCAAGTGGCATCTCGGTGACAACTCTCCCTGTCGACCTCAGGATCAGGGCTTCGAGCAGACGTGGCATCACGGCGGAGGCGGCATCACACAAACGCCCGACTGGTGGGGGAACGACTATTTCGATGACACCTACATCAACGAGCACGGCGAGCCACAAGCGTTCGAAGGCTACTGCACCGACGTCTGGTTCGAGACAGCTCTTGAGTTCATCAATCAGCACAAGAATGGTGATGCTCCGTTCTTTTGTTACCTCGCCACGAACGCACCGCACGGTCCCTACCTGGTCGATGAGAAGTACTCGCATCCGTATCTTGATGAGGGCGTGCCCGAGCCGATGGCTCGGTTCTATGGGATGATCACGAACATCGATGAGAACATGGGGCGTCTCCAAAAGCGACTCGACGAATGGAACCTGACTGAGAACACGCTTCTGATCTTCATGACGGACAACGGCACAGCTGCGGGCGTAGCCCGTCCGGCGAGCGGGGGAAATCAGGCCCCTGTCCCCCAGGACTGTGCACCTTCCTGGACCGGCTTCAACGCGGACATGCGCGGACAAAAGGGGAGTGAGTACGATGGCGGACATCGCGTCCCCTGCTTCCTCCGCTGGCCGAACGGCGAACTCACCGGCGGTCGTGATGTCCCGCAACTCACCGCTCACATCGACATCCTGCCGACGGTGCTCGACTTGTGCGAGGTTGACAAACCTGACGGCCCACCTCTCGACGGAGTCAGTCTTGTCCCGTTGCTGACTGGTGAGTCTGACTCACTAGATGACCGTACGCTGTTCGTCCATTCGCAACGATTGGAACATGTTCAGAAGTGGCGGAAGTCCGCCGTCATGACCGAGCAATGGCGGCTGATCAACGGTGAGGAACTCTACGACATCCAGGCTGACCCCGGACAGGAGACAAACGTCGCCACCGCTCATCCCGAACTGGTCGTTCGCTTCCGATCGGCCTACGAAAAATGGTGGGACATCCTTTCACCCGTATTCGACGACGTGGTTCGGATCACCATTGGTTCCGATCAGGAGAATCCGGCTCATCTGACCTGTCACGACTGGCACACCGGGGATGGTCCTGTCCCCTGGAACCAGAACGCGGTCTCAAAGAACCCACCCCAGAACGGCCACTGGACTGTACACATCGACCGAGCCGGCAATTACGAATTCCGCCTGCGGCTTCGTCCCGAGGGAGTCAGTGAACCCATCCCCTCAGGCAAGGTCCGCCTGCTGATCGGAGAAGTCGAAGCCACCACAACCACCGACGGCACCACCGATGAAGTCAATGTCACACTCAACCTTCAACCCGGCCCGGCCACGCTACAAAGCTGGCTGACAGAACCCAACGGCACCGAACGCGGCGCGTATTTCGTCGATGTCAAACGGTTGGAGTGACAACATCGAAGGCCTAGGACACGTGTCGGTTGAACTTCGCCATGGTCTCCGATCACCAGCATCAGATTTGTGGCGTGACGAGTTTCAATACAACGAAAAGCCACGAAAATCTGCCGAGGCCGTCCTTTGTAGATTTGGAAATATCCCGTGTCTTAGGTCAACTCCAGGTCGCGAAGCAGAGCCGGGTCCCTTGAGGTGAGGTGCTGGTCAGCTTGCCCTTGACGCATCTGTGCTACCTGCTATTTCACTTCGTAAATTGTAATGCCATCCGCCAGGACGTGTTTGGTGCCGACGGTGTCGCGGACCTCGATGTGTTTTGCATCAATGGGGATCTTCGCCACGATTTGTCCATCGACGGCAAGTTCATCACCTTGGATCGAAACTTCTGTGTCTCCAATCCGAACCGATGGGGGTTGTTCTTCATCCCCTGCGGTGACTTGCATTGTCGACTTATTCCGATCCGAGTCCGTGCCCGCAGAGAGCATGCGGCCATCGTTTGTGATCTGTGAAACCGTATGGACGGATGGAGGAAGCGAAGTACATCCAAAGCCCGCCAAGAGTATGAGCAGTGAGACACAACTGAAGGTTTTCGTCACAGGGGCTTTCTCCGACTCGACGCATTTACTCGCTGGTGTTTCAGGCAACCGGCGCTACTCACCCCAATTCTCACACCGTCATTCCCGCGAAGGCGGGAATCCAGACCGGCGTTGAAAGGAGACAAAACGTCCGAGATCGCAAACCGTGCTTCCTGGATTTTCACATTCGCGGGGATGTCGTCTCGGAGTCGGAAGACTGCCTGACATCCCCACGGTGCTACTCACTTCCGTTCTCGTTGCTCCTTGATGCTGAATCCAAAGCGGTCGGTGCGAATTCTTCGTGGCCGACAGTTAGAATCGGCGAAGTGGCAGGAGCTTCCATCGCTTCTGAATCAGCGATCTCTGCGGAGAGCCTGCGGGTCTTGAAACGGCCGGTGGCGTGGCCGGCGAGGAGGCCGCCGAGTTCTATGACTCCACCTGCTGGCAGGTAAGTTTCAACGGCACTGCCAACAACGGACCCGTATCGTGGGTAAAGCACATTAACAGCTTCCCGCTCCTGATCGATTTCACCTCTGTCAGAGACGTAAGTGATCACGTCACGGGTGGCGAGTGTTTCGTGGGACAGATTGAAGCCGGGGATCAGCTGGCTGACTGCGTACGTCCCCGGATAGCTGCGCTGGTGGACATCTTTGGCGTAGCCGGCTTCCACCATACCGATCGCTGGAACATCAGAGTAGACGTAGATCGTATTCGTGAACGGGTTGTAGGCATCATTCCCGAAGAGACGACCGGGGAGCAGTGTGTATCCGACAAGGCTGACGGTCCCGACCGTGTATCGCCAGCCGGGGGAGACGCGATGGTTGGTTGTGAGCCGTCGCCATTCACCGCCGGGGTCGTATTGATTGAGCCGGACCTTGACATCATGCAGGTTGTTAT
Source organism: Planctomycetaceae bacterium (assembly GCA_020426325.1). GTDB lineage: Bacteria > Planctomycetota > Planctomycetia > Planctomycetales > Planctomycetaceae > JAHBXU01. Next base: position 99,417 of record JAGQQG010000003.1, read on the forward strand.
CAGCGACGTATTCTTCGAGTCTGAATTCCGTGTCTGCTGAGATGTTGTGGTTCTCGACATCCCAGTTCCAGAGTGCAATGCGAGAGGGAATGCCGAAGACCCAGCCGATGCCATCAATCACCACATTCGGACGACCTCGCTCGAACTGCATCGAGGCATCGGAGTCGCAGTTGAGTGAAAGGTCGGAGTCGGTGGAACGCATCGTTGCGCAGCCGACAATGGTCATCAGCAGCAGAGCAGACAGACCGATGCGAGCGCACATCGTTGATTGCGACATGTCATTTCCTGATCGAACGAGCGAAGGGGATGCGCAATGAGAGCTGAAGGGATGTCGCACTGCTTCTCGTGAACCTTGATACCACGCAGAAGGGGACACTGTTAAGACGATCCCCGTCCACGATCGGTCTGGGCAACCTCGTTCGGCAGATACTGCCCAAACTGGTTGCGGATTGTGATGTTCCGAGCATCGATTGCGTCAAGTTGCCTGGTTTGACTGACCGATACATCCGTTGGAATCGTTACGATCGGATTTCGCTCTGGCGGGCTGGGTACGTCGTGACATGGTTTGCAGATTTGCAATGTCACCGGAGTTTGCTGTGAGACGACTGACTTTTGTCTCAGCTCTGTGTCTCTCGTGCATCCTGTTCGTGTCGCCAACAGATGTCATCGCACAGATGGACCCTTGGGCAAATGTGAGGGGATCGGGAGCATCGGCTTCGCAGATGATCACTTATGATGAGGGGCAAACTTACGGTGCGGACCCGAACGCGATCTTGCAAGACCCGTCGCAGAACTACGACTTCGTTGAACTGCCTGCCGCGCATTTGTCTCCGGTCCGTCTTGATACGGACCTGATGGCACCCCTGTTGGATTTTCAAAACCGACAGTCTGACAAGGAACTCCTGATTCTGGAGAGTCAGGCGCAGAATGACGGCACGCCCACCTTGTTGCTTGGGGCTCAATTTCGTGCATCGGCGTTTGCGAGTTGGTCGAACCGGGCTGACAAGTTCAATTACCTCGGCCGGTTTCCCCCCGACTTCACGGGGAGGACCGCATCAGACATTCGACTCGTGCATGCCAACCAGGGATTCGTCGTCCACGCGGCTCCGTGGGTCAGCGGATACCTGGAGACACTGTTCTCTGACGTGTTCTCCTTTCCTGCGTTCAATCAGGGAAGCTTCCAGATGCGGCAGGCGTATGTGACGCTCGGCAACCTCAACGAGTTTCCTGTCTATGCGTTTCTGGGAAAGAAGAACGTTTCGTTTGGCAATATGGGGACGCTAAGCCCCTTCAGCCAATCTGTCGTCTGGCACTACTTTGCCCCTCTCGCAGAAGGAGGTGGCATCGGGTACGACGGCGGATTCATTCATGTGAGTGCGACGGCTCTCAACGGCAGTCGCGGTATTCGCGTGGCAGACTCCGAAGTCCGTGGAGAACTCAACAACTTCGCAGCCAATGGCACGTTGACCGTGTTGGAGAGCAGGGACGTCGACTTCACGATCGGAGGCGGTTATCTGCACGGCACCATCTACGACGGGCCGGCTGCTGAGCACTTGGACCCCGGTGTGACCGGACCGATGAACGGCGCCTGGGATGCGAATGCGAACCTCCGCTTGGGAGTCTTTCACCTGGCTGGCGAGTACGTCTCGACTCTGAACGAGTGGCCTGTCACCGGCCATCAGGTCATCGCCTATCGGGCGGAGGGGGCTCTGGACCTCTCGCCGGTCTGGTTGTCGGCCAGTTGGAGCGAAGGCATTCAGGGGGCCAAGACGGATGAATTTCAATTCAATCAGCAGCTCGTTCTGGGATGCGAATACCGCATGGCTCCCAACGTGAAGTTCTCATTGGAGTACATCCGCAGTCTGGGATTTGCTCCGTTGATCAACATCACCACGGTCAGCGACAAGTCTGTTCGACAGAGCACTTTCCTGCTGGGGGTGACCGTCGCGATCTGACAACAGGCCGTCAGATCCGGTCGCTACGGTTCTGAAAGCCGGTTTTCATTGAATTCTCGTTAAAAATCCCGAGATCGGGCTTTACCGGGGACCATTCTTCCCTTAGTTTGCTCCGCTTCAAATCACCGCAGGTGTATTTCTGCGGTGAACGTGCGCTCGCTGGAGCGCTCACCTTCATTCGAGTCTCCCTCTCTGCATTAGACAGATGAGACCGGAATTCGGATGAGTTCTCACCTTTTCACCACGAGACACGCGAAAGTACGAAACGATGGAAGACGGTCAATCGATGCCGACGCTGCAGGCCTGGCTGCAGCAGTCGATGGCATCACACGGACACCAGGATGCTTTGGAATGCGGCGACGTCCGCTGGAGCTATCAGGAACTTCGAGAGGCCGCTGAACGGGTCGTAGCTTCCATCGACGAACACGGCCGACATGCACAGACAGTCGGCGTCCTGGGCTATCGCAGTGCGGCGAAGTATGCGGGCGTTGCTGGCGTCATTCTCGCAGGCCGGACCTATCTGCCGTTGCATGCGAATCTGTCAGCTGAGCACACCGCACGCATGCTGACACTTTCTGGGTGCGAATTGTTATTTGTCTCCCCCGAGTCCCTCGACGCTCTGGAAGCGGTGCTTCCGTTGCTCGAACGGAAGGTGACCGTAATTCTCCTGGACTTTGACGGGACGATCGAACCGAATGAGTATCGAACCGTCTCTCTGCAGGGACGGGCGCCGTTTGTTTCGCGTCGCACGGCGACGGCAGAGGATGTGGCTTACGTGCTCTACAACGTCAGCAACTCACAAGTGGCCACCGGTGTCGAGATGAGCCACAAGCACATCGGCCCGTACGTCCGTTCGATTCAGACCCGTTACGGGATTGGACCGAGCGACCGATGTTCACAGACGCTGGACCTGACGTTCGACGGCAGCGTTCACGACATCTTCGTGGCCTGGACCAGCGGCGCCTGCCTGCACGTGCCAGCGAAAGAGTGCACGATCGCACGTGCCAGTTCTCTGGCCGTTGCTGCGAGTTCGCTGGCCATCGCCAGCTGACGTCGCTTGTCTCATCGAGCAATCAGAACGCCCCGTACCTCATCGAGGTGCGGGGCGTTTGTCTTGTCATTTGGGCAGATCATTCACTACGGAGGCCCAGAGACACGGAGAAACACAGACAAGCCGTTCGATTCCATCGCGATGAAACATGATCTCACATCGGAACCCACCAGCAGGGTGAGGCACTTCAATAGAAATCCTCCCACAAGTGACATCTGGTGATTCTCGTTCTCCGTGCCTCAGTGCCTCCGTGGTGTTCATTCTCATGTGTAGTCGGAGGGGACATCGAGATGAGATCGGACAAGAGTTGACGTGTCACTTACTTGTCATCTGAAGATGCTTGACTTCGTCTCGCCCCGATGCCGGCTGTTCACCCAAGTCGACGACCCGCAGGGTCTCGACGTAGCTCTTCACGAAGTGATCAGGTGCAATCTCCTCTCGCAGGAATGCGAGCAGTTCGAGACCGGACTCATTCGACACAAGCACCTGCAGGCAGACCAGCACTCTCGGATGCCCGTTGCCTGTCGCCACCAGCGACTGTGTACCGGTGTAGGGGACCGACGAGAATCCAATCACTGAGCTATTCAGCAGCCAGTCCTCGAGTCGCTGCTGAATGCTTTCGTCCGCGATGATCGTCACACGTTCGATCGTAGGGATGCCTCGTTTACGGGCAGCGGTTTCGTCCTTGGACAACGGTCGATGTGCCTCCAGCCCGGTGAGCGTCAGAGTCAGTCCCTGTTCTTCGAAGTCTCGTTGGAGCTCCTGAAGATTGCCCATCACGCTGTGGTCGACGAGCTTGGTATCGGACAGGTCAAGAATGACGTTCTGGCGATGTGTAATGCCGATGTCCTCAATCTGTCTGCGGAAGGGAATCCAGTTGCTGAAAACCGCCGAGTGATGGGCGCGAATCACGCACGTCTGTTCGTCCTCTTGCGGCTCGATGTCGAGATGGGCCTTAAACAGCGAGTTCACCGGGACGCCGTTCATCAGGTGGATGAAGAACTTGACTCCGATCCCAATTGCGATCCCGATGAGCAGATCGGTGGCCAGCACTGCAACCAGCGTCGTCGCGAAGATCACCAACTGCTCCCGGCCCGTCCGGTAGATGTGCATGAATTCGCTCGGATGTGCCAGTCGGAACCCGGTGTACACGAGCATGGCAGCCAGTGCGGCCAACGGAATGCGATGCAGAAAGGTGGGAATCAGAGCAACGCAGAGCAACAGGAACACACCATGCCACATGTCTGCAAAGCGAGTGCGGGCCCCGTTGTCGATGTTCGCCTTGGAACGGACGATCTCGGAGATCATCGGAAGCCCGCCGACAAACGCACAAAGCAGATTGGCCGTCCCCACTGCCAGCAGGTCGCGGTCCATGTTGGTCTTGCGTTTCCAAGGATCGATAATGTCAACCGCTTTGGCGCTGAGGACTGACTCCAGACTGCCGATGATGAAGAACATGAATGCCCACTTCCAGGCCTTCATCTGTGAGAGAGCGGAGAACTCGGGGAACGTCACTTCGTCGAACATGCCGAAGACGCGGTTCGGCATCGAGACCAGATACTGCTCACTCAACTGGTATTTATGTCCCTGCAACACATAGGAGTGTTCATGCATCAGATCAAAGCCCATCCCCATGGGAACTGCGACCAGCAGCACGACCATGGCAGCAGGAATTGGCTTGAGCAAGGGGACTCTGCGCCCAATCACAGGCCAGAGAAACAGAATGAGGATACTGACGAGACCAATCGATGCGATGGCGGGATTGGCTTCGGCGATGAAATGAGGGATCTCACGTAACAGTTCCAGAGGCTCTCCCTTGGCAGAGACGCCCAGGGCAACCGGGAACTGTTTGGCGATGATGATCACACCGATCGCGGCCAGCATGCCGTGGACGGTTGATGTCGGAAAGAACTCTGCAAATTTACCGGTGCGAAACAACGCAAAGATCATCTGCAGAACAGCCGCTGCCACCCCGACCGCGAGTGCCGCCTTGTAGGCTGAGAGGTCTTCAGGCCCCACTTCACCAGCAAAGCCACTGCCTCCGAAGTCCTCGATGCAACCGATCGCAATCACGATCAAACCGGCTGCCGGACCTTTGATCGTGAGTTCCGAGTTACTGATGAACGTGGTCACGATCGATCCGATAATCGCCGTGAAGATACCTGCGAGTGGCGGATACCCGCACGCGAGCGAAATGCCCAGACACAACGGCAGGGCGATGAGAAACACCAGAAAGCCGGAGACCATGTCCTGCTTCATGTACTTCGTGAAGCCCGTAACGTTACCGCGGGGGATTTCTGTGGAGGAAGTTGTCATCAATGAATCTCCGAATGTTGCCGCTGGTCCGATGTGATCTGACTGGCTCCTTCCCACCAGGCCGGGTGGAACGGAATCGGTCAGCGAGAATGCAAATGGAATACGCTCTCATGGATGCACTGGGACATCCCCCAGGATTTGGTCCAAGTCCAGAGCAGAAGACTGTTCCTCCAGTTTTCCCGAGGCGACGACCGGGCGTCTGCGTGCCTCCAGCAACTCGGTCGCAGCGTGGTATCGTGATTGAACTCCGGGTTGCGGGATTAACCCACCCCCGATGATCAAAGCGGTCAGTGCCAGGATGGAGAGTCGCTCGGCTGGCCGGGCGCCAAGCGAGATTGACGATGTATGAATCCGTCCGGTGAACAGACGAAAATAGGCAAAGAGCACTGCGATGCCGTTTAAGGCGGCGGCAAAAACCACGAGCATGCCGACGACGGGATAGACCCCGACCGCACCATCCACGAGCAACTCAGTGCCGACGAAGCCGACGGTTCCGGGGAAACCGATACTGGCCAGTCCGGTCAGAAGAAAGAAGCCGGCCAGGATGGGCATCTGCTCGTAAAGCCCATGAAAGTCACGCAGCGAAAGTCGTCCTGTCCGTGCCTCCAACGCTCGTAACGTCAGGCCAAATCCTGCGAGTGACATGCCGACCGACAACCAGACACACAAGCCACCCGTCAACCCGATCGGCGTGACCATCTCCAACCCCACGAGGACTAGTGAGGAGTGACTCAGAAACAGATAGCAGAAGAATCGTCGGACCTCGTGCTGGACCAATGCCATCCCGGCCGCGTAGACCGCTGTGAAGAGTGAGAGGAGCGCGATCGTTCGCAGGGCCCAATCAGGAGCGACCGGCAAAACGAGTCGAACGGCTGCATAGGCACCGGCCATAGGGGTAACAAACAGCAGTGCGGTCCCGAACGAGGCGTTCTCAAACAGATCCGTCATCCAGCAATGGACAGGACAGATGCCGCTTCGCAGTAACACCCCTGCTGCCAGCATGGAGATGGCGATCATGGAATGCTCCGATCGTGGCCCTTCGGCGTCGAGCATACCCCAACCGGCTGCCAGCAGACCGACGCACAATGCCATGTGCAGCACGAACGGTCGCGTCGAACGGCCTCGGTGCTGAAGCTCAATCGCGGGAGGAATCATCTGAGCAGCTAACAGGCCAATGATGCCCCACCCCTCACGGCAGGACAGCATGGCCATCATCAATGCCAGGGAGGCAAGATTGCCCACAAAGGGAAAACGCCGCACCTTCGTCCGCAGTGTGGCGAGTGGGATGAGGAAGAACAGCAGAGCCGTCAAAGGGAGGAGGGGAGCACTCAACTCATCAACAACTAGAACATCTTGTCCCAAGAGCGGTGTGATGATGTCCCAGTGATCGTGAGCCTCGAAGGTGTGAAGCGTATGAAAATCCTGCCATGTGCTGAATGCAAAGAACAGCGTCAGGCCAGCGACAACGATCGTCCGGCGTCGTGCCTGTTCAGGATCACGGACAGACCAGACCATCAGCGCTCCGAGGACCGGAGTGATGATGGACAGTTCCAGCCAGGGGAGATGAAGTTCGGGCATCAGTTACATCTCCATCTGTTCGACAACGTGCGGCTGAGCTTCCACCACATCCGATTCACGTGATTGTCCACCTGCAAGGAAATCCGTCCATCGACGTTCCATCCCGTCACACCATTCAAAGATGGCCTGAAAGGGAGCGACGATGTATTCGTTGAGAAAGCTGTCGAAGTACCCCCGTTCAAAGGCAAATCGATACCACCAGACACGTGTGGTGGGTGACAGCCGCTGCTGCCAGGACGAAGGATGACTGTGAAGTCGCCCTCCGATGGCGTTCTCCATCGTTTGATAATCACGAAGCAATGTTGGGGCACGCAGCAACTGTAAGGTTCGCAGGCAGGCATGCCCGATGATGTGAATCAAGGCGATATATCGAAGCCCAAAACCGATCTCGGCCACAATGATGCCCACCTGCGTGAGTGAGGCGTATGCCAGTGAACTCTTGATATCCGATTGCACGCGAGCTGTGATGGCCGCGTAGAGTGCTGTCGTCAGTCCCATGAGTACGACTAACACGGACAGAAGCACGGATTGCTCGAGAATCGGGCTGACTCGCAACAACAGAAATGCACCGAGATGCACAGACAGCGCCCCATAGAAGATGGCACTCGACGGCGTCGGACCTTCCATGGCCCGTGGCAGCCAGCCGGAAAAGGGGATCATCGCGGACTTGCCTGCGGCAGCGATCAGCAGCAGGGCACCGACAAATATCGCTTGGCCCCCGGTCAAAGCGGCTTTCCCAGCGGGCCAGGGGCCGGACCCCATCAGCACGGAGAAGTCTCCCTCTCCCGTCAGGTGATGCATTGCGACAGCTGCGATCAGAAACGCGGCATCAGCAAGTCGATAGACCGTCCAGACCCGTAGCCCATTGATGACCGGTGATGGCCGCTCGTGGAAGTAGGCCACCAGGAGTGCCGAGGAGAGGCCGACCAGTTCCCAGCCGAGAAAGAGAACCTCGATGGTCCCTGCCAGTGAGGTCACGATCATGCCCAGCATGAAGAACGCATAGCAGAGCGAAAAGCGATTATAGCCGCGTTCACGATGGAGATAGCGAGTCGTAAACGCCCCCACGGTTCCTCCGAGGACGTACGAAAGGATCACGAAAGGCACCGATAACCGATCGAAGACGAACTTGAGATGAAAATGAAAATGCTGCTGAGGAATGGTCACGAGGTTGCCAAGTTCGATCGGCACAAAACGTGTGTTCAACGTCAGCATCATGACAAGCATGACGACAGCCGCAGCCAGTCCTGTGCTCACACAGACCTGAGACAGTCGGCTGGTCCATGTTTCTCCCAATGGACGGTTGACCAACGTGGAGAGTCCCAATGTCGCCAGCAGGATCGCAGGCGGGAGAATAACCAGGATTCCCAACAATGTCATAAAATGATCCAGGCTCATCGCTCAGGCACCTCCCTGCTGGGCAAAACGTCCGGTCGTAACGACACCTGAGCTGCCATTCTTGATCGAGGCAAATCCGAGATTTTCGCGCCAACCCCGATACCAGTCTTGCGAGGACCCGACAAACGGAAGCTCATGCGTTTGCGGAACGTACGGTTCGAATCGGCCGCTTCGGAAGACGTGGATTTGCGAAGAGTGTGGATCGAGAGTGGCGAGATAAACCCAGTTATTGACGCACAGTTTTCGGATGTCCTCATTGTCTTCCATAATGCGTAACATGGCATCCGGCGTTGATTCGATGAGGAAGACTTGCCGGATCGGTTCGTGAATCTCGATCATCTGTTGTGACAGCCCCGGACGCAGATCGCTCGCGGCACCCGACATCACTCCGAGGAGTGATGTGACATTGTGTGGCAGCTTTGACCCGCACCCCCAGCCTTCCGGGTCAACACAGGAGAAGTAATACTCCAGGCTGATCCCCGCACAGACAGGCACAGCCGGTTGCAGGATGCGTTCGAGAATCGTTGAGTTCGCATCGTCCTGCACTGGATCATACGATGCCAGAAAGGCACGCCGATCGAGGAACAGGCCTCGAAATCGCCATCGGCGTCCGACAATCGTGACAGCGTTCGTGGCGTGGTTGTATTCCGGCCGGGCCTGTGACAGATCGACTGATCGACCTTCAACATGCTTGAGGGCTTGCGGAGGAGTCAGCGAGAGTTTGGCAGACTCGAAGCGACGACAACGTTCGTGGGCGTTCCGCTGGCGAGCTTGATCAATGCAAGTCTTCGCACGGTCAAAATCATGTCGGTGCGATGTCGGCAGACGGTCCAAATCAAAGTACATCACGCTGTCATCACAGGTGTTGTGGTATGTGCCGACGAAGACGGTTGTCTCCGGAATCGGCAGGCCACGGTCGGCAAGCATCCGACGGATTCGCGGGTCGTTCGCCATCTGAGCGAACGCGCGGGCGTTCGGACCACCGCGTCCCCCAGCACAGGCACCACAGTTGTAGGCTGATTCGTGAGGGTTGTTCAGGCTCGATGATCCATGTCCCGTGAAGATCACTAACCGAGCGAAGTTCGATGTCAGACCGATGTCGCGCAATACACGCTCGACAATTCCAGCCATCTCGTTGATCGAATATCCAAGGTGTCCTTCATCCGGCCCGGGATCAGGCTCGACTCTTTCCAGCGTCAGCTGAGTGATGGGGGGAGTTCGGACGAATCCCCCAAACAATTTCACCATCTCTGACGTCGTTCTCGGAGCAAGCACGCGGGCCACGAGTGGAATCGACGCGACCGCTCCCAGAACACCGGTGAGGATACCGCCCCAGAAAGTGCGACTCCCCTGATGAAGATGATGAGAAGCAGTTCCGAGTGCGCGCCTCACTTCTGTCCGACGGCGATGGGTTCCCTCGAACGAGTAGGCGACTTCTTCGCAGACATAGTGACTCGGCTTGATCACGACCGGGCAGAGGGGCAGATAGTAGGCATCCGCAGCACCGCGATAGTACATGGCGACCGCGAAGAACCCTGCAAACCCGAATGTCTCGCAGTCTTGTGCGATCTCTTCCAGGTGTCTGCGGTAGGATTCCTCACGGTCGTCAATGCAACAGACGACCTGGAACGCAGGCGTGTCGTCGGGCTCACGAGTCCGCTGGGAATGCACGGCGACTGCATCCAACAGACTAACGTTATACTTTCGCTCGTAAGCCAGCTGATAGACTCGACGACGCTGCAAGCTGGAGAACGATTCAATCTCGCGGATCAGTTTTCTCCAAACCGATTGCGAAAGTTCGTGGAGTTGATGGGGTTCCCACCCGCGCACCTGGGCCAATTGAAACACCAAATAGGCCCGAGTTTCGACCTCTGCATGCGATGACCTGTGTAGCCTCTGTCCAAGAGTGGAACTCAGTTCACAAAGAGGACCACGAAAGCCGACCCGCCTCGCAAAATACGCTGCTGAGAAGCGGTCCAGAATGAGACGAATCGCCAGAAAGTCGATGAGACTTCCCTGAGGGGCGGGATGTTCGACACGATCACCGCGCGTCTCCATCTGCCAGATCATTCCGGCAAACCCGCGGAGCGCTAACAGGGTCTGCGTAATGAATTCTTCACGGGAATCTTCGTCCACTCCAAAGAGATCCAGGGACTCCTGAATGGACTCCAGCGCTGAAACCTGCTGAAGGTGCAGTCGCTGAAGTTCCTTTCCCAGACCGCGCATCCAACGATCCGGGGGGCCTCCCGCATGACGATCAACTTCGATGAATGCGTGGTAGAGCCCGGCCTCGCGATTCGGGAGAGGCCAATCGGCAAACCCCTGATCGAGAAAGGCAGCACAGAATCGGATCAACAATTCATGAACCGGTCGATCCGCATCTTCACCGGTCACATCCAATAGCAGATCGCGGGGACGTACGGGCAGATGTCGCTCCGGGTTCTCAGGCTCGACGCCTTCCACACCGTCTCGGCAGATCCACCACAGCAGGTGCAGGGTGAACGCCTCCCAGATTGCATCATCCCATTTTTCGACATTGGATTGACCAAACAATTCGAAGACACGCGTGACCGGATCGCTCCCTGGATGACTTTGATCAGATGTCCCATGCCCCTGTCTGCCGTTCGTCAGTTCGCGCATCACCCACTGTTTCGTTGCAGCGATGATCTCACTCCTCAGAACGAGGGGCGTCTCTTCCCGGAACTTCCTGAGGGCGTCGGTTTCTTCGACGGCCCACCTCAATTCGTGGAGCGATCCCGTCTGCAGCGGATGCTCCAGCATGGCCATCCGCAAGTGAAATCGGGTTCCCAGTGAGCCGATGAGTTCATCGGCCTCTTCACTAAGATCCTCGATGAGTACCGCTTCGAGATCCTGAGGACGGATGCGTCCTCGTGTGACCTCTTCCCGAAACCGTTCTTCCGGGAGATAAGGGCGACACCCGAAGACCTCCGCCCCCAATCGAACAGCCACATCGAAGGGAAGGTCCTCAAACGCATGCAGCGTATTGTGATGCACGAAGGCCGTGATCGCACCTTGAGACGGCAAAACGTGAGCCGCATGCTCAATCAGGTGCTTGAGAGTTGAGTGGTCCGTATCTGCAGCATTGTCGACAGAGGAACCTTCACCGCAGGTCGAAGACTGGGACATCGGGTAGACCTGATCGCTCTCTCAATGTTGGCCAGTGCCATCGAGGAAGAGCATCCATCGTGCAATCTCCTTCAGGCACATGTGCAAAACTTATCGCAAAGCACATTCTATGCCTGAATGAATCACAATATGATCAGGCCGATTTTGCTGCTGGATAACAACATGCGGCCTTTTGACGAGAAATTCGCATGCATTCGATTGCAGAACGCGTGCAGTAATCTGCACATGCGTTCCCGGATGACAGCGATAAAAAAAACCGTCTTCACGAATGTTGCCTCTTTCCAAGGAACCCTGCAATCCCGTCTCCGAGCCTGAGAACTCGAGTTGTTTGTCAGAGCACAGAAGATCATTGGACGGATCAATAAGACGAATGCCAGCAGCAGAGGAAAAAGCATTGGATCTGAAATTGCTCGGTTTCGCTCCTCGATCGGAATTCACCTTGAATCACGTATACCTGCATACAGAGTCCGCCCTCAGTTGGTCGCACGGAAGTTGCAGCCAAGTCTTGTCGATTGAGCACGAGACCAAGACGAAACTAACAGAAGTGGTATCTGCCATGTAAAAGCATCGGCTTGTCACCTTCAACCAGATTCTGATTGCCATCAACCGTCATTGTTATCATTCTCGCCATCAGCGAGAGTTGACCGGTGATCCAGGACTTGCTGCACTTTTCAGAACTACGTAAACCTCATTGGTAAAGTGAGTTACGCCTACCTGACCGTGCAGCCACTTGCAGGGACAGTGCAAGTTCCTGCACAATGGTCTTGGTGTCTCTGAAAGAGATCGGAAAACGATAAATGTTTCATGTCGGTGAAACCAAGACGCCTCTCGGGTCGAAATGGGCCATCTGGGGTTTAGCCATTTTGAGTCTGACTGCCCTGATCTTTACAGCTTGGATTCTGACTGACTTCCAGCGCGAACAGGAGATTCTGAAGGAGATCACCAAACATCTGCCCGCGAGTGATCTGGCCGAAGCCAGAGAACTCGCTGGAGAATTACAGCTTCAAATTCGTCTCTCGGCCCTGCTGATTCTCAACCTGATCGCGTCGGGGGTCGCTCTGACGATGCTGGCGCGGGCCTACATCACCAGCGAACGATCGCTCCGTGAAGTCAAAGTGATGGCGACAGACATCCTGGCCAGCATGGACCAGGGCGTCATCACGACGGACCGCGATGCCAGAATCCTCAGCATCAACCCGCGTGGTTTTGAGATTCTTGATCCAAACAAAGTGAAGATTGGCATGGCATTGGCTGATCTGACTGATCAACACAAAACGCTCGACCGGATCTGTGGTGAAGTCCTGGAAACTTTTCATGCTGTTCGTGACCGGGATTACGTGGCCACACAAGCTGGACATGTCAGAACGTTTCGTACGGGTTGCAGTTTGTTGAGAGACGACAAAGAACGACTTCTGGGAACGGTGATTCATGTGCGAGACGTCACCGAAAAGGCGCTGATGGAACAGCGGCTGCGACGGATGGAACGTTACATGGGACTCGGATCGCTGGCAGCCGGTCTGCAGCACGAAATCAAAAATCCACTCAGCGCTCTTTCGTTACATGTTCAACTGCTCTCGGAGGCACTTGCAGATCAGGGAGCGTCTGTCGAAGTCAGGGAGATCCTGAATGTTTTGAATACTGAAGTTCGCAGGATCACGGGAGTCCTGGAAGGATTTCGTGATTTCGCTTCCGTTTCGCAACTGTGTCAATCCAATGTCGACTTCCGCAACCTTGTCGAGAAGCTCGTACGGCTCATCGAGCCGCAAGCGCTTCAACAACATGTTCGAATCGAAACCCGGTTCGCAGAAGATCTGCCCGAAACTGTCAGGGCCGATTCCGGACGCATGGAGCAGGTGCTCCTCAACTTGATGGTGAATGCACTGAACGCGATGCCTGACGGGGGCATCCTGACAATTCGACTGAACTCCTCTCCAGATTTCGTCACGATGGATGTCTGCGACACGGGATGTGGAATCCCTGATGATCTCCGCGAAAGGATTTTTGATCCGTACTTCACAACACGCAACACCGGAACCGGCATGGGACTTGCCCTGTCCGACAAGATCGTTCGTCAACACGACGGAACTATTGAACTGAACACTGGACCTGAAGGCACTGTTTTCTCAGTGTCGCTTCCACGAAACGAGACCTGATGAATCTCGACAGTTTTCGAATCCTGATCGTCGACGACGAGCCGAATATCCGGTTGGGACTCGAGAAGGGTTTGGCCAAAGAGGCTGACCAGATCGAAACGGCCGGCGATGCCGATGAAGGACTCGCCAAATTCCGCGAGACCGGTTTCCAACTGGTCATCGCGGATGTGCGTCTCCCCAGCGAGATGAATGGTCTCGAGCTCGTTGAACAGATGCTTCGCAGCCGTCCGCAGACGACCGCCATCGTCATCACGGCCCACGGCACCGTTGAGACTGCCGTCGAGGCAATGCGTCTGGGAGCGTTCGATTTCATCACGAAACCGATTGATCTCGAACTGATTCGTCAGCAGGTTCGCAAGGCCCGCGAGCATCACCGACTTCGTATGGAGAATCGCATCCTCCGTGATAAACTCGCGGACGCTGCGGAGATCTCTGGAATCGTCGGCAACTGTTCCGCTATTCAGGAGGTGCTGCGTCAGGTGCGTCAGGTCGCCGCGACTGATGCGACAGTCATGATTCAAGGCGAGAGCGGAACCGGCAAGGAACTTGTTGCCCGGGCACTCCATGATCTGAGCGACCGCAGTGAGGCGCCGTTTGTCGCGGTCAACCTCGGAGCACTTCCGGAGACTCTGCTGGAAAGCGAATTGTTCGGCCACGAGAAAGGCTCCTTCACTGGCGCCGCACGGCAGAAGCCCGGCTGTTTTGAGCGGGCACGCGGCGGGTCCCTGTTCCTGGATGAAATTACGGAAATCCCTGCGAAATGTCAGATCGATCTGTTGCGAGTCCTCGAATCTCAGCAGTACATGCGAGTGGGAGGCGAGGAACTTCTGACCAGCGACGTCAGACTGATCTCCGCCACGAACAAGTCTGTGACGGATGAGATCGAAGACGGGAACTTTCGCGAGGACCTTTATTATCGACTGAACATCGTTCCCATCCAGATACCACCGCTGAGACAACGCCGCGAAGATGTGCCGTTGCTCGTCGAACACTTTCTGACCCACTTCTGCGAACGACATAACCGACCGACGAAGACTGTCGCTGCTGACGCGATGCAGAAACTCGTCGCTGCACGGTGGCCCGGCAACGTCCGTCAACTCAGGAATGTGGTCGAGCGTCTGGTCGTGACTGTCAACGATGAAGTGATTCACTCAGACGACATCCCGCCCGACCTTCAGCCCTCAGTGGGAGTCCGAGCCTCCTCCGAACCGCGATCACTCTCGGAGGCCGTCGAAGAAGCGGAGAGGACCGCCATCACCGCAGCACTCGCAGCGTGTGAGTTCCATCGCGAACACACCGCCCGCATGCTCGGCATCAGCGTCCGCACACTCCACTACAAAATGAACCGCTACGGACTCCATTGAGATCCGCGTCTCAAGGCCAACGGGGAAGCAGCAGATTCTGTTTTCATCTTCCCCCCCTGCTGGTGTGCAACTGGCGAGCCTCTCTTGCGGACTTTGACGTTCTGCCTCTCTCCAGAACCGGTCTGGATTCCCCCGACGCGGGAATGACGGTGAAGTGACTGGACATATGGGTCGACCTCATCCAACTCTCGACTGACCGGCCGGTTGAGCTTTGTCGGTCTCGTCGGTAGGCTTAGAGATCACTCGCAGAACCGTAGAACAAACCGAAGTCGCGAAAGGGTAATAGTGGCTGGATGCCGCCGCTCAAACGGCCAATCAATTGATCTCTGCATCAGTGATTCGTTCGGTTTATCCGTCGTGATTTGAGCCAGAATGGAAGTGACCTCAGCCGGAATTTTGGGTGATGAATGCCATGAAATCAAACCGTTCCAGGAGCGTAGACGTGATAAACACTCGACTGATTACTCTGTCGATGGCGGGTCTCATGATGATGATGGCCGACACTGCGCGTGCAGCTGAGCCGTACACTCAGCACGAGAACATCGTGTACGCAGAGACGGACGGCATCGGACTGGTCATGGATATCTTCGTGCCGACTGGAGAGAAGAATGGCTTGGCGATCGTCGATGTGGTCAGCGGTGCGTGGCATTCTGATCGCAGCAAGATCGAGCAGCACAAAATGGCGCAGATGTACCGCATCTTCTGTTCGCGAGGGTACACCGTGTTTGGAGTTCGCCCCGGCTCAATCTCAAAGTTCACCGCACCGCAAATGGTCGACCATGTGCAACGGGGAATTCGCTGGGTCAAAGAGCATGCCGCAGAATATGAAGTTGACCCTGAAAGACTCGGGATGACCGGCGCCTCTGCCGGAGGTCATCTCGCTTGTCTGACAGCTGTGAAAAGCGAGGATGGCGACACATCCGTAAAATCAGTTGCGGTCTTCTTCCCGCCGACAGATCTGGTGACCTATGTGAAGAACAAGATGGAGGGGCCGTCAACGGGCAGCAAAAAAGAAGTGCCGATTGCGACCCGGTTGAGCGCTCTGTGCTTCGACCGTTTCAAGAGTGACACGTCGACTGAGGAACTCCTCGAAGCTCTTGCGGAAATCTCACCTGCCCTTCATGTGACTGGCAAAGAGCCGCCGTTCCTGTTGATTCATGGCGACGCTGACGAACTCGTTCCGCTCGAACAGTCGGAGATCATGGTCGCAGCGTTGAAGGACCACGATGTCCCCGTCGAACTTGTGATCAAGCCCGGAGGGGGACATCCCTGGCCGACGATTTTCGAAGAGGTCGGCGTCATCGCTGACTGGATGGACAAACAACTCATCACAGGAACGACGGCAGCCGTCGGCAACTGAAGTCGCTCATTAAAGATCCGAGACTGAACGGAAGAATGATCGTCAACAATCGCCATCCTCACGCCCCACTGAAGAGAAACCACTGATGCTCCTGAGAACCGGTCTATTGACTGTCGTGATGCTGATTGTCCTTGGCACAACGCCTTCAACGACTACTGCAGAGGACACCGATGGTCTGAGCACTTCGCTCGTCTTCCCACTCCACACACAGCACAATCATGCTCCGGGAATCGTCGAGTGTCCCAACGGTGACCTGCTGGTCTCGTGGTATCGCGGATCGGGAGAACGCCAAGCGGACGATGTCGCCGTGCTCGGTGCTCGACGTCGCAAAGGAGAGTCGCAATGGAGTGAGGTATTCCCGATGGCGGATCATCCGGAGTTTCCAGACTGCAACACCTGCATGATGATCGACAGCCAGGAACGGCTATGGCTGTTCTGGCCCATCATCATTGCCAACTCATGGGAGTCGTGTCTCACGCGGTTCAAAGTCTCCAGCGACTACATGGGTCATGGTCCGCCGGTGTGGGAACGTCAGGACACGATCTTCCTCAAACCGGATGACTTCAGCGAGGAGGCGATTGGCCTGCTGGATGAGTTCATCGAGGAACGAAAAGGCACACTCTCCCCGCAACACGAGAAGTATTTCGGATCGCTGAAAGAAGAACTGCAGGACAAACTGTTGCAGCGCCTGGGATGGCAGCCCCGTTGCAAGCCGACCGTTTTGCCATCCGGGCGAATCCTGCTTCCGCTCTACACCGATACCTACTCATTCTCGCTGATGGCGATCAGTGATGATCAGGGTGACACCTGGTACGCCAGCAAGCCGATCATGGGCTTCGGCAGCATTCAGCCTGCGGTCCTGAGAAAGAACGACGGGACCCTCGTCGCTTACATGCGGGAGAACGGCCCGATCAACAAGATCCGTGTCAGTGAATCTCCCGATGACGGCATCTCCTGGGGACCGGTCGGCGCGATCGACTTGCCGAACCCCGGTTCGGGTCTCGATGCCGTGCGACTTCAGAACGGCCACTGGGCGATGATCTACAACGACACCGACTCCGGACGCAACAGCCTCGCTGTTTCGATTTCCGATGACGAGGGTCAAACGTGGAAGTGGACCCGTCATCTGGAAAAGCAGGAATCGGGGTCGTATCACTACCCAGCCATTATTCAAGGCAAGGACGGCACGATTCACGCCATCTACAGTTACTTTGTTGAGGGCGGCAAAAGCATGAAACATGCGGAGTTCCGCGAAGATTGGGTCCACGGCAAGTGACGAGCAGTCGACGCTCGATCACAATTCCTTCTCGATGAGGTGTCCCTTGAGACGTCGAATGTCAATCACGCTGCTGGCAACTCTCTGTCTGGCATCATTCCTCATGACTGTTTCAACATACGCAGACGAACTTGGAGAGGAAGGCTATGCCGACTCGAATGGTGTAAAGATCCATTACGTGACCGCCGGTGAGGGTCCGCTGTTGGTCATGATTCACGGCTTCCCTGACTACTGGTACACGTGGCGAGAGCAGATGCCGGCACTCGCAGCACATTTCAAGGTCGTCGCGATCGACCAGCGAGGCTACAACAAGAGTGACCAACCCGGAGGAGTTGAAAACTACAAGGTCGACAAGCTCGTGGGAGACGTCGCTGCGGTCGTCAAACACTTTGATGCAGAGAAGGCGGTCGTTGTCGGTCATGACTGGGGAGGCATGGTCGCCTGGTCCTGTGCGATGTCCATGCCCGACATGGTCGACCGGCTGGTCATTCTCAACCTGCCGCACCCGAACGGACTGATGCGCGAGCTGGCCAACAACCCCGATCAGCAAAAGGCCAGTGCGTATGCACGCAGCTTCCAACAGGAAGGAGCCGCCTCTGCGCTGACGGCTGAGGCCCTCACCTTCTGGGTGAAGGATGCGGATGCACGCGCCAAGTATGTCGAGGCTTTCCAACAGTCATCGTTCGAAGGGATGCTGAACTATTACAAGGCCAACTATCCCCGCGAACCGTATACGATCCCGGAAACGTCACTTCCCAAGGTGAAATGTTCGGTCCTGATGATTCACGGACTGGATGACACGGCTCTGCTGCCCGGCGCCCTGAACGATACCTGGCAATGGGTCGAGAAAGACCTCACTCTCGTCACCGTTCCCGGAGCGGGACATTTTGTACAGCAGGACGCCGCTGAATTCGTCACTAGGACAATGGTGAACTGGCTGACTCAATAGTAAAACATGCTTCTCCTGACTTTCCGACTCGAACACGATCCTGTCAGTTCCAATTTGGAGTCAGGTCTGCTCAACGTTGTACCTATCTCAAATCTCATGGAGATCCGACACATGCCGCTCAGAATTCTTTCCATGATGGCCGCACTCGCACTCGGCCTGACTGCTTCCGCTCATGCCGCTGACGAAATCAAGGACCCCACCGGCACCTGGATGTGGGAGTACGACTATGGCCAGGGGCCGGTCTCCAGCACTCTGGTCCTCAAGCACGCGGAAGGCAAGGTCACCGGCTACTACGACAACGGCAGCACCAAAACCGACATCAAAGAAGGGACTTTCGAGGACGAGAAGTTCCTTGTCGAGTTCCCTCTCGAGCATGACGGCCTCGCCTTGCAGGTCAAACTCGACGGAGAAGTTACGAACGACAAATTGAAAGGCCAGATCAACGTTGATGTGGGTGGAGAGGTGCTGAAGTTCGAGTGGAAAGCCGAACGCGGCCTGCTCGTCTCAGACGTCGTTGGTACCTGGGAGCTCACCATCAACAGCCCCGACGGTCAGGTCTTCACGCCGAAGGTGACCATCGAAGAAAAAGAGGGCAAGCTGACCGGCGTCTACGACTCGGTAGAAGTCGGGGAATACGATCTCACCGAAGTCGAAATCGAAGACGGGAAACTGGAGTTTGAAGTCACACTCGAGTTTGATGGCAACGAACTTGAACTCGAATTCGAAGGTCGGGCACGTGGCGAACAGCTCGCAGGCGAACTCGAATACGACCTCGCCGGTCAGTCCGGAGAAGCGGAGTTCTCTGGCAAACGTGTTCAAGCCGAAACGACCGGAGAGGCAAAAGAGTAATCTCCAAACGCGATCATCGAGAATTCGTGCAAGCCCGGTCTCCTGCGGGGGACCGGGCTTTGCTATTCTGATGGAATGAAAAGCAGTCAGTCTCCGCAGCGGTATGATCGGAATCAGACGTACCGCTGGAATTACGATCACGCTCCCGAATCCACTCCTCACGAGGACGTGCCTCGGGTCGCTGGGGAATGGACCTTCTGTGGCCTGCCAGTCGACTCCCCGCTGGGCATCCCAGCAGGGCCGCTGCTCAATGGGAGATGGGTTCTGTATTACGCAGCTCTCGGGTTCGACGTCCTGACCTACAAGACGGTTCGCAGCAGTGCGAGAGAGTGCTACCCGCTGCCGAATCTCGTGCCGGTGGGGATCGACGAGATTCACGGCAACGAGCGATCGGTCGCCATGTCGGACGAGATGAAGGGAAGTTGGGCCGTGTCGTTCGGCATGCCGTCAACCTCTCCGGACGTCTGGAGGCGTGACATCGAATGGACCCGCAAGCAACTTCCTTCCGGCAAACTGTTGTCTGTCTCAGTCGTGGGGACCATTCAGCCTGATTGGTCGATCGAACAACTGGCGGACGATTATGCTCACTGTGCCAAGTGGGCGGTGGAGAGTGGAGCAGATTGCATCGAGACCAACTTCTCCTGTCCCAACGTCTCCACCTGCGACGGACAGTTGTTTCAACAGCCGCAGTCCGCTGCCATCGTCGCGGACCGTGTGCGGGCAGCAATCGGCAACACGCCCTACATCATCAAAATCGGTCATGTCGTCACGGAAGAGGAGGCCCGTGAACTGCTCCGGTCAACTGGCCCCTTCATCAACGCAGTGGCCATGACAAACAGCGTCGCAGTTCCAGTGACCGACACAACCGGAAACCCGATGTTTGATGGACAGGTCCGAGGCATCTGCGGCCAGGCAACCTTTGCAGCCTCGCTGTCACAGGTCGAGTTGTTCCAACGGGTCATCGCGTCCGGGGAGAAAGAGATCTCCATCATCGGCGTCGGTGGAGCTTCGTCGGCTGACGATGTCCGACGCTATCTCACCTCGGGAGCGACAGCCGTGCATCTGGCAACAGCCGCTATGGTCGACCCGCTCATCGGCATCAAGATTCGAAGAGAGTTGTAAGCCCTGTGCCGACGCCTCACGCGAGTGGCTTGAGATTCCACAACTCTGCTGCGTTGAGGCCGAGGACCTTCGCGGAGTCCTCCTTGCTGAAGAAGGGCATCTTGTCACGAATGAGCACGATCTCCTCGCCCAGCGTCGGCCGGTTGTACGCCTCTCTCGCAGAACCAGGATAACCGGTGCCGAACAGCAGCCGATCCGGACCGAACGCTTCGTAGACCCGCTTGACGTACGGATACGCGTCTTCAAACGGATACACCTTCGACTTCGAGACGGAGCTCAACTCGGTGACTTTCACCCAGACATTCGGATACTTCGCCATGTGCAGCAGACGCTGGAAGTCCGGCTCCGGGTCGGGTTGGCCCAGGTCCATCTGTGAGTAATGGTCGATGATGATTCGTACATCCGGGTGTGCCTTCACCATCGTCTCCAGCTTGGGCAACTGCGGCGGTGAGATGAAGAAGTTAAGCACTGCATCCAGTTCTGCGGCCTTGTTCCACAGCTTGTGCGTCTCATCCGCGTCCAGCCAGGCATCCCCGCCGTGCTGTCCTTCCTTGTAATAGATCGGACTGAACCGCATGCCGTGCAGCCCGTGTTCCTTCATCCAGTACTCAAGCTTGTCAGCCACCTTGGGATCGGTCGGATCGATCAGGCCATGCGCTCGCAGGCGATCCGGGTAACGCTTGACGCAATCCGCGATGTAGGTGTTATCCCAGCCATGAAAGATCACCTGCACGAGCACTGCATGCGTGCAGCCGTACTTGTCCATGTCTTCGATGAGCATCTCGACTGTTCCCGGATGCATCGGCTCCTTGAAGTCCGCGGAGTAAGGATGCGGAAACGGGTATCGCTTCGGATCGTCTGCCCAGACATGCATGTGCGTATCGACAATCATGGGCTTCTCCGCATCGGCTGCATTTGCAAACTGAGTGAGCCCCACCGGGACAGCCATCGCAGCCACACCGCCGGAAGTGGCTTTCAGGAATTGACGACGATCAAGTTGCAAATCGACAGGCATGGCGATGTTCCGTGATGATGAATTCTGACAGGCTGATGGATGAAACAGGTTCGTTTTTTCGATTGTTGGTAACGAGGATCACTTCTGCATGTGGTGTTCGAGGAACTGGAACGCTGCCTCGTACGCTTCGTCGATGAGCTTAGGGTCAGCCCCACCGAGTCCGTGCTCTCCGCCGGGAAGTGAAATCAGTCGATGCTCAACGCCATGTTGTTTGAACTGCTCAGCCATGAGGACGGATTGCTCGTGGGGCACGTCGGTGTCTTCCTCGCCGTGGATCAGGAGCGTCGGCGGGTACTCCGCGGTGACATTCTTCACCGGCAGATACGGAGTGTACAACGCCGCATCAGCATCAGGGTCCCAGCCCGACACGCGAAACGGCCACTGGCCCTGCTGACGACAGTAGTTGTAGAAGATGCCCCCATCGCCGGACCGTTGACGTGCATCGGAGATGACCGGACCACCGGCTTGTGCGTCCGCTTCGGCCTTGGAGATCTTCCGGTTGTTGTGCCTGGGGTGCGGACTCGGTTTGGTGTACCAGTCACCCAGCAGGTCGCCATATCCCCAGAAGGCAACAAGGACCTTCGGACGTGGGTGCACACGAAATCCAGTCATCAGGGTCAGGTATCCACCGGCTGAACCTCCCATGACCGCCAGCCTGTTGGGGTCGATGTTGAACAACTTCGGCCCATCGCGACGAATCCAAGCAAGCGCATATTCGACGTCTTCAATGATCTGGGGCAGCCTGGTCTCCGGTGCAAGACGATAGTCAATCGACACGATCACGTAACCATCGTTGAGCAACCGTTCCCGGACGTGTCGGTCGATCTGCTCCCGATGCCCCAGAATCAACGCTCCCCCGTGAATCCACACAACCACCGGACGCACTACATCGTCATCAGCCCGGAGGACGTCGGCTTGAATCGCCAAGCCCCCCACACGTTTGTACGTGTAGGTCGATGTGTCGTACTCTGGTGACTGCGCATCGGATGTGTTGGCGAGGCATCCACAGATCAGAACAGTCATTGGCAAGATCACTTGGCGGATAAACTGGTCGACTCGCATGATGTCGGCTTCGATTGGGAAAGACTGATGGTCCCGGGTGATCATCACGATCAACCCGGAAGACCCATCATGTATCATGGAAACGTCACTGGGCAACCCACCCGCAACCTTCGTGGAAGTCAGCATCGCTGATCGAGGCCTGTCGATCGCTGGACTGCCAAGTACACCTCGCGGAGTTGACCGGGGAAGGGCAAGAAGGGGGAACGCGGATCTGAGCGGATGAAGCGGATTGAAATGGATCATGTTCACAAACGCTCGACGAGTTCATGGAAGCGAGTTGTTGACAGGTGCGTTCTGGTTCATCCGCTCAGATCCGCGTTCCTCTTCGATGTCCACACTCTCTCGATGGTCCGCAAGGGCCGCATTCCTCTGCGCGCGAGCAACGTCCTCCCGCGATCGATCAACGACGTCTGGCTTTTGCCACTAGCAGTGTTGTAAACTGAAGTCCCACCATTGCCACGGTCAGGGACACACTTGACGTGCTCCTGGCGTTCCCTCCCGGCGTGATTGACAGAGTTGTGAATCAAAGACCACACACAATGAAAACAGTCGTCACCTCACTGATCTGCCAGCTGACGTTGTCAGCGTCCGTGTGCCTCGCTGATGAGCCGACAGACGAACAGGTCACGTTCTTCGAGACCAAGGTCCGACCGATTCTGGTCAACCGCTGTTATGACTGTCACAGCGAGGACTCGGTCGAGAGTGAGTTACGGGTGGACTCGCTGGGTGAACTCCTGCAAGGTGGCACGCGAGGGCCTGCCATTATTCCGGGTGATCCGAAACAGAGTCTGCTGATCAGCGCGGTCGAACACTCCGGTCAGCTCTACATGCCCCCGAAGGACAAGCTCCCCCGTGAGGAGATTCTCGCGCTGACTCAATGGATTGCAGACGGTGCTATCTGGCCGGGGGCTGAGCCGATCGAGCCTCGTGCGACCAGCGATCCTGAGACGCCGCAATTCACAGAGGAGGACCGCAACTTCTGGGCGTTTCAGACCCCCGTCAAGCCTGAGCTTCCGCAGGTCAACCGACCGGAGTGGGTGAAGCGGCCAATTGATGCCTTCGTCCTCAGCAAACTGGACGAAGCCGGATTGTCGCCGGCTCCTCCCGCTGACAAACGCACCTTGATTCGACGTGCGACGTTCGACCTCATCGGCCTGCCGCCGACTCCGGAGGCCGTCGCCGCTTTCCTCGCGGACGAGTCGGAAGATGCGTTTGCTCGCGTGATCGAACGTCTCTTGGCGTCGCCCCAATACGGAGTGCGCTGGGGACGCCACTGGCTCGACATCGCCCGTTACGCGGACTCGAACGGTCTCGACGAAAACCTCGCGTATGCGAATGCCTATCACTTTCGCGATTACATCGTGTCGGCCTTCAACAGTGACAAGCCATACGACCGCTTTGTGCAGGAGCAGATTGCAGGCGACCTGCTCCCGACCGACAGCGATGCGGCTCGGATGGACGCACTGGCCGCCACCGGCTTTCTCTGCATCGGTGCAAAGATGCTCGCTGAGGACGACCCAATGAAGATGCAGATGGACATCATCGACGAGCAGGTCGACACGATCGGCCGCGCGTTCATGGGCCTCACGCTCGGCTGCGTCCGCTGTCACGATCACAAGTACGACCCGTTCCTGATGACCGACTACTACGGACTGGCCGGCATCTTCAAAAGCACGAAGACAATGGAGAACTTCAACGTGGTCGCCCGCTGGCAGGAGAGACCGCTGGCAAGCGTTGAGGAGGAAAGTCAATTCCATGCAATTGAAGCGTCGATCGCTGCACAGAAATCACAACTGGATCAACTGGTGAGCCACGCGAACGAACAACTGCTGGCTGAGGCACGTCAACACGTCGGTGTGTATCTGCTGGCTGCAGAACGTCAGCGCAGACTGGAGCAACTCGTCGCAGACGTGTCGTCATTGGAGAATGCT
>JAGQQG010000400.1 GCA_020426325.1 Planctomycetaceae bacterium
GCCCGCGTCATTGGCTTGTCGGGAAACAGGTCCGCCATGCGAAGCCATTGGGCCTCCGTGAGTTGCGGTCGAACAATTGTGCGTGCCGTCCTGGACGCTGATTTGAGGTGCCGCCGTCCGGGCCACCATCTCAGCGTCAATACCATGGTCAGGGCCTCCTTTCACCCTGACCAAGATGCAACTCCCAGACCATTCCGTCCACTGACCCACAGGTTCTGAAACCAGCTCATGTGTGTTTCGTGGGAGCGGGATCAGGAGATGACCAGCAGGGCATTCCCAGAAAGCAGGCGGCTCCGTGGGTCTTAGCTGTCAGCCCTCCGAGGCGATCCTCTGACTCTCACGCTTTATCTGGGTTGCGACTTGCACGAGGAGGTGTCAGGTTCTTCGAGTGGTGACCAACTTACGACCGCACCCGTCAGGCCACTAAGATCGACCGACATGGTCGCGACATGTTCATCCACATCAACCAAGCTCCCCGCTGCGGGTTGTGTCACACGACTTGGGCATGGCGCCGCCCAAGCTACGGGGAA
>JAGQQG010000401.1 GCA_020426325.1 Planctomycetaceae bacterium
TGAAGGTGTCGGTTCCAATTGCGGTTTGAATAGCCCACATGTTACCCTGATGCTGTGGATCCGTCGACGTTTTGGGCGGTTCCCTGATTTGTATCGAAACGTTTGCCCCTGTCAGGGGTTGAATACGGGTGTTTGTAGAATAAAACTGACTGGCGCGGTGGTGACTCAAGCAACAGCTCCTCCTTCCTACACGCGTGATCCTGACGTGCAGCTGATGTTGCGTGTCAAGGAAGGGGATGAGGTTGCGTTCAGCCAACTGGTTAAGAAGTATCAAGATCGCCTGGTGGGGATCTTCTCGAATATGTTTTCGGATAGCGCCCTTGCGGAAGACATGGCGCAAGAAGTCTTTTTGAGGATTTTCCGAGCCCGACTCGGATACGAACCAACGGCGAAATTTTCGACATGGTTGTTCCAGATTGCGAGTAACCTGGCGAGCAACTCTCGTCGATCCAAAGGACGGCGCAAAGAGGTCCAATTCCGGTCCGAGTCGGAATCGCAACCGGTGGATGGGTCTGAACAACAGGTGCCTG
>JAGQQG010000402.1 GCA_020426325.1 Planctomycetaceae bacterium
TGCGCCAAATCCTTTCGTTTTCCTGGCTGGCGATTTCCATTGCGATTGCCGCACCAGTCGCGAATTTCCTCATGTGCCTTCCGTTGACGGCTGACGAGACTTCATCCAAAACCACCGTCGATTCCTTCGACCCTTCAGAACTTGTGGCCTGGTGCATCGTGCCGTTTGACGCTGCGAAACGCTCACCGGAACAGCGGGCGATCATGGTGAAGGATCTGGGGCTGAAACGCGTTGCCTACGACTGGCGCGCTGAGCATGTTGCTGAATTTGAGGAAGAGGTTCTGCAGTACCGGAAGCACGGCATCGAGTTCTTCGCTTTCTGGAGCTGGCATGATGCACTTGCACCACTCATTGAAAAATACGGAATTCGTCCACAAATCTGGCTGATGTTTGGGAATCCGGCTGACGGGCCTCACGACCAGCAGGTCAGGCAGGCAGCAGAATCACTGCTGCCCATGGTTGAAAAGACACGCCAGCTGGGATTGAAGCTGGGCCTGTACAATCACGGCGGATGGAGCGGCGAACCGGAC
>JAGQQG010000403.1 GCA_020426325.1 Planctomycetaceae bacterium
CATCGACGCATCAACGGTCATTCACCAGACGCCCATTATGCTTGAACCGTTCCAAGATTGCGGCGGGGCGCGATCAGAAAACGCCGCGATGTTCCGCCCCGAAGCATCAGCCGCCGTCAAGGAAACGAACGAGCTTGGCTAGCAGGCGCTGCGGCATACGAAAGGGCCGTAAGCAAAGCGCGTCGGACCGCTGGTCGCAATCGGTGACGAACAGCAGCTTCGAGGAGCCGCCGTTCTGGAGACAGACACGACCGAATTCGTTGGACAGATGCAATACAGGCAAAGCTATCGCAGCTTGCCCACCACGATCGATGCGTTGTGGCCGCCGAAGCCGAAGCTGTTGCTCATGGCCACGTCGATGGCTCGCTCGCGAGGTTGATTGGGCGTGTAGTCCAAATCGCACTCGGGATCGGGAGTTTCCAAATTGATGGTTGGCGGAACCACGCCCTTCTGGATCGCTTTGACTGACAGCACCAATTCGATGCCGCCGCTGGCGCCCAGCGAATGGCCCAACTGACTCTTGGTGCT
>JAGQQG010000404.1 GCA_020426325.1 Planctomycetaceae bacterium
TGATTGTCTGGGGCGGAGAATTCGGCCGCACCATTTATTCGCAGGGCGGCCTCACGGAAAACAACTACGGTCGAGACCACCATCCTCGCTGCTTCACCGTGCTGATGGCCGGAGCCGGGACCAAAGCCGGGACAACATGGGGCGAAACGGACGACTACTGTTACAACATTGTGGACAACCCGGTGCATGTCCACGACCTGAACGCCACGATCATGCACCAGATGGGCATCCACCACGAACAGCTCACCTATCGCTACCAGGGCCGAGACTTCCGCCTGACCGACATCCACGGCGAAGTCGTGCATGGTGTGGTGAGCTGACGAATGTGTTGACCCGGGCAACGTGCTCACCCAATGCGTGCATCCATTCGGTACCGTGCGCAAGAATCTGTCGAATTCGTCCGGCAATCCGCAGGTTGCGTTCACAATCTGCCGGCCAGGCTGTTGGCGATTCCGTCGGCAAACTGAGTTGGCTGTTTTTGAGCAGATCAGTCCGCTTGCCGTGCCCCTGCTCAACGGCGAAATTCCT
>JAGQQG010000405.1 GCA_020426325.1 Planctomycetaceae bacterium
CTTAGGCTTGGAGGGTGGTCCCCCCATGTTCAGACAGGATTTCACGTGTCCCGCCCTACTTGATACGTCCCGCGACGCTTCGCATACGGGGCTGTCACCCGTCTCGCCCGGCTTTCCATCCGGTTCTGCTCACGTCTTGGGCTCGGCTGGTCCCCGTTCGCTCGCCGCTACTGGGGGAGTATCGATTGATTTCCTTTCCTACGGGTACTGAGATGTTTCAGTTCCCCGCGTTCGCTCTTTCAACCCTATGTGTTCAGGTCGAAAGTACCTGGTTCACCCCGTTATTGACTGACGAAGCCAGTCAATAACGCAGTGTCAGGTGGGTTTCCCCATTCGGACATCCCGGGATCAAAGGGTGCTCTCGCCTCCCCCGGGCTTATCGCAGAGTGCCACGTCCTTCATCGCCTCTTGCTGCCAAGGCATCCACCAAACGCCCTTATCGCGCTTGATCCGATCCAGAAGAAGACGGGCCCTTTTGTGCGAGGTGGTTCAAACCTCAACCTGCCCCTTGGTCTCCTGGACGGA
>JAGQQG010000406.1 GCA_020426325.1 Planctomycetaceae bacterium
GCTTTTAAGGCCGATGCGTCTACCGATTCCGCCACGCCCCCTCGGAAGTCGGCGAGTGTACCCGGCGCGCGCAGTGGGTTCGCCGCCCTGGCTCGCACTTCAGGTCGCACACGGTCTCGCCGGGAGTGTCTTGACCTTGCGGTGGCGCGCACTATCCTCAGCGACCCGACCGCGCTGGATGCTCGGTCGTCAGGCGGCATAGCCAAGTGGTAAGGCGACGGATTGCAAATCCGTTACTCCCCGGTTCGAATCCGGGTGCCGCCTCCATCCTCGCGCTCGGGCTCCCTCGGAGGCCCTGCGGGGCTGAGGCCTGACCAGCGCGCGACTCGGTCACGCTCGCGACGCCGCCGAGGCGCGCAAGAAATCCAGGTCCTCTCCAACGTATCGGGCACGTCCGCGTAGCCCCCCGGCGTGGGGAGCCTCCGTGACGCACATCCTGATCCTGATCCAGCGCAGCGCGCTGGAGCGTGGGGTGACACTCCTGCGAGGCGCACACGCGCGCCCAAGAGGTCCACGTGTGCTTCT
>JAGQQG010000407.1 GCA_020426325.1 Planctomycetaceae bacterium
CTCCGCAAAGAAGCCCAGGAAAAGTTTTCGCGCATCCGACCACAAAACATCGCTCAGGCAGGCCGCATTAGCGGAATTACCCCCGCTGACTTGGTGGTGCTGAGCATGTACCTCAAGTAGGCCGTACCGGAAGCCGCGAGAAGTTGCCGGAACTTCGCAAACAGGATTAGTTTGACTCAGAGGAATTGCGTTGCAGGGTAAACCGTCTGTGGCTGGAGTTGCGGCAACTGTTCCGTTTGCTGTGGTCCGGCCTACATCAATTTGTGCCATGCTCACATCGCGTAGCAGGGTGAGCATGCGCAACTATTTCGGCACCTCTTCAATGCCAAGCTTGTTTACGTAGGCTTCGATTTTCGCCGTGAGTCGCTCACGAGCCATCACGTGCTCGGGGGCTGTCGAGTCGATGAGGTTTTTGAATTCTCGGGGATCGGATTTGAGGTCGTACAACTCTGCGCGGCCGGGGTTGGCGGAGTCGATGATGAGTTTCCATTCCGGTGTGCGCCAGCCGCGCATGTCGGTG
>JAGQQG010000408.1 GCA_020426325.1 Planctomycetaceae bacterium
GCACCAGGGTTGCGAAGCCGAGGGGGATGGTGACGATGCCGGGCTGGCTGAACGGAACGATCGCATCGGCGGCGGCGAGGCCGTAGACCTGGGAGTAGGTATCGGCGCTGAGCAAGATCCAGGCAAGCGAACTGGTCATGCCGACGACGATCGCGGCGATGATGCCGGCCTTGGTGGTTCTCTTCCAGAACAACAGCATGACCAGCGAGGGGAGGTTGGCCGAGGCGGCCACGCTGAAGGCCCAGCCGACAAGATAGCTGACGTTCATTTCTTTGAACAAGATGCCGAGCACGATGGCGATGACGCCGACGACGACCGAGGCGATCTTGGCAACGCGCACCTGTTCGTGGTCGGTCAATTCTTCTGAGGTAAAGCTGTCGATCAAATCGTGGGCTACTGCGCCTGCAGAAGCGAGGATCAATCCGCTGACGGTGCCGAGAACAGTGGTGAACGCGATGGCCGAGATGATGGCAAAGAGCAATTCGCTCATGCTGAGTGCGAGCAGGGGGGCGGCCATGT
>JAGQQG010000409.1 GCA_020426325.1 Planctomycetaceae bacterium
CATAAGAGGTGATGCGACTCGCGGCAACACGGTCGCCATGGGTGATTGGGGATTGCAGTCGATGGAAGGAGGCTACATCAAGGCCACGACCTTGGAAGCCTGCCGTATCGCTGCCCAACAATACATCCGCGGGGACGGCAAGCTGTACATTCGCATCTTCCCCCACAAACCGGTTACTGCCCGACCTCTCGAAACCCGAATGGGTAAGGGAAAAGGCGAACCGGACCACTGGGTTTGCGTCGTCAAGCCGGGAACGATCCTGATGGAACTGGCCGGGGTTTCGCAAGAAGCCGCCCGCGACTGTTTCGCGCGCGTTGCTTACAAGCTCCCCATCCGCGTCCGTTTGGCTCCCCGACGTCCGAGCTAGTGACTTGAATTGATTACAACGACAACGGGCTTCCGCCCGAATTGACTTCGATCGCTCTTCCGGGCGGACTTTTCCGGGACGACGAAGCTAAGAAGACTGATCGAGAGGTGTCCGAATGAATACGGCGAAAGAACTTCGCGAGATGAACGATG